>NZ_AP024619.1:0-127500 GCF_019668485.1 Gelria sp. Kuro-4
TACTTTAACTTCCCTGTTTCAGCACCAATCCTGGTATTCTGTTTTTTTGAAAACCATTGCCCCTCTCTAAAGTAATCGCTTGGCCTGTTAATCTTTCTGGTAGCCTAAGTTGCGGGAGATTGCCCGGGCGGCGTCCTTGACCAATTTTTTATAAACTTCCACCTTCTCTTCCGACAACCGGAATTGGGGCCCGGAGATGGCCAGACTGGCGACGACCTGCCCGAGGGCATCCCGGACCGGGGCGACAATGGAATAAGCTCCTACTTCGCGCTCGCTCACGCTGTAGGCGCAGCCCTCATGCCGGATTTCCGCCAGGTTGCGTTCCAGTAGCTCGGGGTCGGTGATGGTAAACGGGGTGTACTTCTCAAGCGGTTTTTCCAGCAAACGCTTGCGCAAGGACTCGGGAAGGTAAGCCAGGAGGACCTTGCCGGCCGCCCCGCAGTGCAGCGGTAAAGCTACGCCGGTAACGCTGGTCTTGGCCACGCTGAATTTGCTCTCCACCTTGGCCACGCAAAACCGTGCGTCCCCTTGAAGAACGTACAGCGCCACTTCTTCGCCGCAGGCATCCCGGAGTTCTTCCATAACCGGCAGCGCTGCCTGGTTCAGGTTAAGCTGGCTGACAGCCATCTGCCCCCAGCGGTAGACCCTGGCCCCCAGGTGGTAGCGTCCGCTAAGGCCGTCCTTTTCCACGCAGTTCTTCTTACGCAGGGTGGCTAGAATGCGTGACGCTGTGCTGGGTGTAAGACCTGTAAGCTCGCTGACCTCTTGAACGCTGAGCAGGGGCTTTTCGGTAGAAAAGCAATCCAGTATGTCAATGGCTTTCTCTACGGCCTTGATGATCAAGTTCATCCGCTCCTTGCATATTGTGCAATTTGTTTGCTCACTTTGCACAGATAAGTTATTCGGCGTCGATAATGAAAATCCTGCACACTCACGATAGATTTTTTACTTTTTTCTTTCCCTGCACCTTTTCTTTTTCGGGGATTTGCACCCTGGTATTGCATATTGTGCAACTCAGGATTAACTTGTGCGAGCAAGGCCAGCCCGTGTACCCTCGTTCAGCAGCAGCGAAAATGCGCCATGACCAGCGGCCGGGGGCGCTGCTAGAACTGACGGATGGGCGGGCGGTGCAAGTGATAAAGGGCAACCCGCACCACCCCTATCTGCCGGTGGTACGCGGGTTGCACCCGGGAGGAACGCTGGCGTGGAGCTGGATTTGCAGGCAGTGGAACCAGATGTTACGGGACCCCTCAGCGCGGAGAAAACCTGAGCAATGCTGATTGGACGGGTGGAAAACGCCGGCCGGCGTAGGAAGGGCCACGCGCACCTTTCCACGGGCGGCGCTTACCGGGCAAGGAAGGAAGCCGGAAGGTCCGGGTCGGCAGCCAGGATCCCAACAACATCCGGATCCAGGGCACCCGAACGGGCCTGGTGCTCCAGGATGCGCTTCGTTTCGGTCCAGGGAAGGCCGGGGCGGTAGGGACGGTCCTCACTGAGGGCGGTGAAAACGTCCGCCACGGCAACGATGCGGGCGCCCAGGTCGAGCTCGGGCGCGGCCTTACGAAAGGGGTAGCCCTGGCCGTCCAAGCGTTCGTGGTGGTAGGCCGCCCATTCAACCAGGGGCCAACCCGCGAGGACGGGCTTGAGAAGCCAGTAGGTGTAGTAGGCGTGCTGCTTGATGGTGTTGAACTCGGCAGCGGTAAGTCTCCCCGGCTTCTCGAGGATGTCCTCGGGTACGGTAACCTTGCCCAGGTCGTGCAGCAGCCCGGCCGCCTGAAGTAGGTCGCACTGCTCCGGGGGAAGGCCCGCCTGCCGGCCGAGCCGGCAGGCGGCGGCAGCCACAGCGCGCGAGTGGGTGTAGGTAAAGTGGCTTTTGGCATCCACCACGCGGGCGAAAAGCCCGGCCAGCTCGAGGAGGTCGGTACCGCCGGCGGTGGACGCCGGGGAAGGAAGAAGTCGTAAGAGGTGCTCACTCAGCCAGGGAGAAGCGAGGTCCAGCCAAAAGCTCTCGCGCGCGGCCAGATCGTCCAAAAGAGCGACCAGGTCCGGATCGAAGATGGTGCCGGCGCCGGCGCGAACCTGCTCTAAAACAGCGCTGCGCTGCTCGAGCACCGGAACGCCGGGGCGGAGAAGCACGTCCACCCGGTCCACCAGGTGAATGATGCGGGCCGCCAGGGGGATGCGGTCCTGTGCGCAACCGGAGGGGTTGCCACCCAGCCAGCGGTCGTGGTGGGAAAGGATGATGGCCGGCGCAGTGCCCAGGCTGTGCACGCCGGCGGCGAATTCGGCCCCGCGGTGACAGTGACCGGCGGGGTTCTCCACATCGAACTGGGCCAGGGCCAGCTTTTCGCGGAAGGTGACGGCCCCGGCGTCGTGGATAATGGCAGCCTTAAAGAGCTGGAGCAGATCCTCCGGGGTGAGGCCGGCAGCCCGACCGACCTCGAGGGCCATAAGGGCCACATGCTGGTGGTGGTTCAAAAGGCCGCCATGCGTGAAATCCAGGCCGTGCGATAAGCTGAGGAGCAATCTTACAAGGTCAACCCTAAGATCACGCAGGTCCACAGCGCAAAGCCTCCTCTGCCGGCTTCTTCGTGAGGAAGAAGCAGCACCAATCTCTGACGGCTGGCTACAGTATACCATAAACTGCCACTGTCTGGTCGAAGAAAAAAGCCCGGGCTTCCCGGGCTTCTCTTTACGGAGAATGGTTACTTTACTTCGACTTCGGCGCCGGCTTCGGCGAGCTTGGCCTTGATGGCCTCGGCGTCTTCCTTGCTGACCTTCTCTTTAACCGGTTTGGGTGCACCGTCTACGAGGTCCTTGGCCTCTTTGAGGCCGAGGCCGGTGATCTCGCGCACGACCTTGATCACCTGGATCTTCTTGTCGCCGGCGGCCTTAAGGATGACATCAAACTCGGTCTTCTCCTCTTCCGCCGGCGCAGCAGCGGCAGCACCGCCGGCTGCCGGAGCGGCGGCGACGGCTACGGGAGCGGCAGCGGAAACGCCGAATTCCTCTTCCAGGGCCTTGACGAGTTCGGAAAGCTCGAGCACGGTCATGCCTTTGATGGCCTCAATGAGTTCTTCTTTCGTCACGTCGGTACCCTCCTTGTTTTTCAAGCGAATTTGCGGGGTAAGCGGGCGCGCTGCAGCACGGCGCCGGGCGGCTGCTAGCCGGCCGCGGCTTCTTTTTGCCTGCGAACGGCATCCAGCGCGTAAACCAGGTTACGCTGCGGGCCGCTGAGCACCGTGACCAAACCACGGATGGGGCCCTGCAGCACACCCAGGAGCTGGGCAATGAGCACCTCGCGCGGCGGGAGTTCCGCCAGGGCTTTAACGCCGGCGGCGTCGATCACCTTGTTCTCAAGTACACCGGCCTTTATCTCCAAGGCCTTGTGCGTCTTCGCGAAGTCGCTCAGGATTTTTGCCGGAGCCACCGGGTCGTTGTAGGAAAAGGCCAGGCCGGTGGGTCCGGGGAGATACGCATCGAGCCCGCCGCCCACAAAGTCCTGGACCGCCAGGCGGGTAAGGGTGTTCTTGGCCACCTTGTACTCCAGCCCGGCTTCGCGCAGCTTCTTCCTCAGCTCGGTCATCTCGGCAACGGTGAGGCCGCGGTAATTGGTGAGCACCACAGCCTGGGCGCGGCTGAACTTTTCCTTAAGCTCGGCCACGGTTGCCTCTTTTTCCGGTCGCGCCATGAATTCACCTCCCTCCCCGGGGTAATGGAAGAAGGGGCCTTCCGCCATAGACCGGAAGGCCCCTTCTACTCACCAAGGGGTCCGTCTTCACCTCGGCAGGCGGCATGCGCCATTAAGCTTAAGCACCTGCTGTCTACGGCTCAACAGGATTATTCGGTTGGCCGGGCCGCTACTCCTTTACCGGGGCCAGCGGCCGCAGCGGGTTGATGCGGATGCCGGGGCCCATGCTGGTCGAGAGCGAGACGCTCCTGACGTACTGGCCCTTCGCCGCCGCGGGCTTGGCGCGGATGATGGCATCCATAAGGGCGTTGTAGTTTTCGACGAGCTGCTCCTTGGTGAAGGAAAGCTTCCCGATGGGCACGTGCACGATACTGGTTTTGTCCACGCGGTACTCCACCTTACCGCGCTGGATGTCCTTTACCGCCTGGCCGACGTCCATGGTAACAGTGCCGGCTTTGGGGTTCGGCATCAGGCCCTTGGGGCCCAGAATGCGGCCCAGTTTGCCCACCACACCCATCATGTCCGGGGTGGCAACGGCCACGTCGAAATCCGTCCAGCCGCCCTGGATTTTCTCGGCGATCTCCTCGGCCCCCACCATGTAGGCGCCGGCCTCCTCAGCTTCCTTGGCCTTTTCGCCCTTGGCGAAGACGAGGACACGTACCTTTTTGCCCGTACCGTTGGGTAGAACCACAGCGCCGCGGACTTGCTGGTCCGCGTGGCGGGGATCGACACCCAGGCGGACGGCGACTTCCACTGTCTCGTCAAACTTGGCGGGTTGGAACTGTTTGAGGATGTCAAAGGCTTCAGCGGCCTCGTACTGACGTCCCTTTTCAATAAGGGCGGCGGCGGCGCGGTAGCGCTTGCCGTGTTTCATTGGGCATTCCTCCTTGTGGTGTTAGCGGATTGCTCCTCCCACTGGGCGCTGAAGCGCGCCTCTACTTTACAACTTCGATACCCATGCTGCGCGCGGTGCCGGCGATCATGCGCATGGCCGCCTCGACGCTGGCAGCATTGAGATCCTGCATCTTGAGTTCGGCGATCTCGCGGACCTTGGCCTCGCTCACCTTGCCAACCTTCTTACGGTTCGGCTCGCCGGAGCCGCTCTCCAGACCGGCCGCCTTCTTAAGGAGCACCGCCGCCGGCGGGGTCTTGCAGACGAAGGTGAAGGAGCGGTCCTCGTAAATGGTGATCTCGGCCGGGATGATCATCCCTACCTGGTTGGCCGTCCGGGCGTTGAACTCCTTCACGAAGGCCATAATGTTCACGCCGTGCTGGCCGAGGGCCGGGCCGACCGGCGGCGCCGGGGTGGCCTTGCCGGCGGGGATTTGCAGCTTAACTATAGCCATAACTTTTTTTGCCAACGGTAACACCTCCTAACCCTGTTCGGTCACATCTTCTTCAGCTGCACAAAGTCCAGCTCGAGGGGGGTGTCGCGCCCAAAAAGGGAAATACGCACCTTGGCCTTACCCTTGTCCGGGTAGACCTCTTCCACCGTGCCGACAAAGCTCTCGAAGGGGCCGCTCGTGACGCGCACGCTTTCGCCCGGCCTCAGCTCCACACGGGGCCGGGCTTCTTCGATCCCCATCTGCCGGAGGATGGTGTGGGCCTCGTAGTCCCTGAGCGGCACGGGCTTGGACCCCGGCCCGACGAAGCCGGTTACCCCCGGCGTGTTGCGCACCACGTACCAGGAGTCGTCGCCCATGATCATTTCCACCAGGACGTAGCCCGGGAAAACTTTTTTCTTGGTGAGCTTTTTCTTGCCGTCTTTTACCTCGATTTCGTCTTCCATAGGCACCAGGACGCGGAAGATTTTGTCCTGCATCCCCATGGACTCGACGCGCTTTTCGAGGTTGGTCTTTACTTTGTTCTCATAACCGGAGTACGTGTGCACCACGTACCACTTGCGCTCAACGCTCTGGGCATTGACAGCCAATATATCCCACCCCCGGAGCCCGCTACTTGATTATCAAGAGGAGCAACTGGGAGATGGCCGAATCCACCACCCAGATGAGAGCAGAAACGAGAAGCACAGAGACAATCACCACGCCGGTGTAGGTAACGATTTCCGAGCGGTTGGGCCAGATTACCTTGCCCAGCTCGGCACGCACCTCACGAAAGAAACGGGCCATGCGCTGGCCCCAGGCAGTTACCTTTCCTGTTGCGGCTTCAGCCATAGTCTCACACCTTCCGGGGCCACGCGGCCCGAAGCTACTTGGTTTCTCGATGCAGTGTGTGGTGCTTGCAGGTAGGGCAGTACTTCTTAAGCTCCATGCGGCCGGACATGGTCTTTTTGTTCTTCGTGGTGGTATAGTTACGCTGCTTGCAGTCGGTGCAAGCCAGGGTTACTGTCACGCGCACGCTTCAACACCTCCCCGGGACTCTTGCCCCTTAACCGTCACTAATCCAATCTATCACAGATGTACGCTATTTGTCAACCAGCCTGGGCGTTTCGCGCTGCATGTACCGCTTAAGCGGAGTCAAGCGAACGGCCCGCGCCTCCCGGGGATGGGGAAGCTCCCCAGGTTTATTCGAAGATCTCGGCCACCACGCCGGCGCCCACGGTGCGGCCGCCCTCGCGGATGGCGAAGCGCAGCCCGTTCTCGATGGCGATGGGGGTGATAAGCTCGATGTCCATCACCACGTTATCGCCGGGCATGACCATCTCGACGCCCTCAGGCAGCTTGATGTTGCCGGTGACGTCGGTGGTGCGGAAGTAGAACTGCGGCCGGTAGCCGTTGAAGAACGGGGTGTGCCGCCCGCCTTCTTCTTTGGTGAGAACGTACACCTGCCCTTTGAACTTGGTGTGCGGGTGAATGCTGCCGGGCTTGGAAAGCACCATGCCGCGCTCGACTTCCTTGCGGTCGATGCCCCGGAGCAGCACGCCGATGTTGTCGCCGGCGACGCCTTCGTCCAGGGTCTTTCTAAACATCTCGACGCCGGTGACGACGCTCTTTTTCTTCTCGGGGGCCAGCCCCACCAGCTCGACTTCGTCGCCCACCTTCACTTTGCCGCGCTCGACACGGCCGGTGACCACGGTGCCGCGGCCGGTGATGGTGAACACGTCTTCTATGGGCATGAGGAAGGGCTTGTCGGTGTCGCGGTCCGGGGTGGGCACGTATTCGTCCACGGCGTCCATGAGTTTCCAGATGGGGCCGCAGTTCGGGCAGTCGCGCTTGCCGCAGCCGCACTCGAGGGCCTTGAGGGCGGAGCCGGGGATGATGGGGATCTCGTCGCCGGGAAACTCGTACTGGGAGAGAAGCTCTCTGACTTCCATCTCGACGAGCTCCATGAGCTCGGGGTCGTCCACCATGTCGGCTTTGTTGAGAAAGACTACGATGTAGGGCACGCCCACCTGCCGCGCCAGCAGAATGTGCTCACGGGTCTGCGGCATGGGGCCGTCGGCGGCGGAGACCACCAGGATGGCGCCGTCCATCTGGGCTGCGCCGGTGATCATGTTCTTGACGTAGTCGGCGTGGCCGGGGCAGTCGACGTGGGCGTAGTGCCGCTTTTCGGTTTGGTACTCCACGTGGGCGGTGGCGATGGTGATGCCCCGCGCCCGCTCTTCCGGCGCCTTGTCGATCTGGTCGAAGGGAACGAAGTCCGACAGGCCGGCGTTGGCCAGCACTTTGGTGATGGCCGCGGTGAGGGTGGTCTTGCCGTGGTCGACGTGGCCGATGGTGCCGATGTTCACGTGGGGTTTGGTCCGCTCAAACTTCTTCTTTGCCATGTTCTTGCCTCCTTACAAAGGAAAACCTCTGGCCCGGTCTCCCGGCCGGCCAGTCTTAGTCTGGAAGTAGCATTCTACAGAGTTCGTCCGATTTCCTCTTAAGTATACCCGCAAATTGCAAAAAATAATAGCAATGTTTTCCTGGCCCGGTTAACAAAAAAGCCGGCGAACGTGAGCCGGGTACTGCTCCCGTCGCGCCGGCTTTCTTTGTACGCTTCTTAAAGCAGGTCGGCAAACTCCTCCAGGCTGAGGAGCCCACCCTTCTCAAACGACTTGGCCTTGACACGCTCCACCAGTCCGCGTTTTTCCTCTTCCGTGGCTGTCCTGCCGAGCGCTGCCAGGGCAAGGTTGATATTCGGAACGCCGGAATTCTTCCCCAGCACAACCTCGGTTCGGTTCTGGCCGACCAGATCCGCTCTGAAAGGGGCAATCTCCGTCGGTAACTCCAAACCACAGTTCTCATACCAACCGGCTACAATCCCGGATTCAATCTGTCCGATGGTATCACCGATGATAGGATGGTTGGGCCTCAGCGGCATGTGCGCAATTTCGCGCAGGTACTTGGCCAACGGGTACATTTTTTCTGTCTTAATCCCCAGGTCCACGCCGTACATGGTGAGGAGCGACAGAACCAGCGGCTCGTAAGGAGCATTGCCCGCCCGCTCACCTGTACCGGCAACGGTGGTATGGGCCACATCCGCCCCCGCCGCCAGGGCCATCAGGGTGTTCGCCGCCCCCATCCCGAAATCGTCGTGGAAGTGCACCTCTATCGGCTTGGCAATCCGCTCTTTGACCTTCCTCACCAGCCAGGGCACAGCGTGCGGCGAAATACCGCCGAAGGTGTCCACCAACACAAGCGCGTCCATGTGCCCTTCGGTGGAAATCTTCTCGATCAGATCAAGGAACCAGTTGATATCGGCGCGGCTGGCATCAATGGGGAAGTAAACCGTGTAAAGGCCGTTCTCTTTGGCAAACTGCGTAGCTTCAATGGAGAGCTCTACGGCCTTCTCCAGCGGCCAACGATAAGCCTCCCTGATAAGATGCTCGCTGGACGGAATCTCAATGACGATGTTCTTGACACCACAGTCCACCGCGCGGGCCACATCGTCCTTCATGCAGCGGCAGAAGGCGAAGATCTCCGCCGGCAGGTTGCGCTTGACAATCTCGGTGACGGCGGCGGCGTCCGATGCGGACACAGCCGGCATACCCGCTTCAATCCGGTGCACACCCATCTCCGCCAGCTTTTCAGCCAGAGCTACTTTCTGATCTTTAGAGAAAACCAGGCCCGCCTGCTGTTCCCCATCGCGCAGGGTGACGTCGTGAATCTTAATCTGCTTTTTAAAGTTAAGGCCGGCGGTCACTTCGGGAAGATAGTTCCACGGGCTGACAAACCAGCGGTCGGTCTTCCAGGGTTCACTCATGTATAGCAACCTCCCTAGCAGTCTCAGTCGGTCCTACCGGTCTCTGAACGTTCATACACAGCCAGCACCACTTCTTGCACGTCCTGTAGGTGCTTCTCCATTGCAGCAGCAGCGCCCTCGCCGTCCTGACGGACCAGGGCCTCGTAGACCGCCTTGTGAAATTGGAAAGAGCGCTGGGGAGCCCCCGCTACGGCCACTACCTTTCTTTGCACTTCCATAAGCAGATCGCGCACGGTTTCGAGCACGTCGGCCATGATGTCATTCTTGGCGGCCTTAGCTACCATGAGGTGGAAGGCATAGTCTTCGCGGATGAACACCTGATGCGTGCCCAGTGATTGCTCCATGCGGAACAGGCAGTGCCGCAGGTCCGTCAGATCATCGGAGGTGGCCCGTTTAGCCGCCAGCCGTACAAGCGCCACTTCCAGCAAACGGCGCGCCTCGCACAGTTCAATGATCTGACTCTTTTTCATCAGCAGCTTAGCGCTGACTGATCCGCGGAACACAGTCCCAACGTCCTCGTTAAGAAAAGTGCCTTCTCCAGGGCGCACCGCCACCAGGCCCATCAAACTGAGCGCACGCACAGCTTCACGGACGCTCGCACGGCTCACCGACAGTTGCTCGGCCAGTTCGCGTTCCGCAGGTAACCGGTCGCCCGGCTTAAGCGTGCCTTCGCGCACCAAGCCCTTTATTTGGTCGATTATCTCTTCCGCCACCGTTCGCTTCTGTACCGGCCGTAGCATCGTTCTCACCTTCACCAACTACCCTTTTAACATACCTAATTAGACTTTCCTTCCAGAGATTCCTGCCCTCTCTACCGTTCCGGCGTAGAATCCGCCCCATGGGTCAGAACACCTACCGAAGCGTCACCTCCTTCACGCTCAAAAGCCATAAGCAGCGCATTTTCCACACTGCCCGCGAAGTCGAAGCCCAGCCTACGGATGCCGGGCTCCCAACACGGTTCGCTCACCACAATTACGTGTGCCCGTTCCCGGCAGGCGGAGAGTGTCATGTGCACGGCCGCAGCCACTCCATCCTTAATCCGGCCGCTCCGGAGAAGCTCGTGAACCTCTTTGACACCCATGGCACCCCAAGTCAGCATCTCCTCGTGGTCCGGCACCACTCCCTCGGTACATGGAGTAACGGCTACTATGGTTCCCCCCGGTTTCACGAAGCACGTCGCCACAGTAATGGGCTTGGTCGCCTGCCAGAAATCAAAGTACGAAGGGTTCGCGCTCACCAGCACAATATCCGGCCGTCGGTCGACACGCGCCGCGTAGACTTTCTTGCTCCATTCCACTCCCTCGCGATGGGCGGCGACCACGTCACCGGCCACCACGCGCACGATACTGCCGTCCGTGTTGAGGACGGTGTTGACGATAAAATCCAGCCCGGCCTGCCGGGCGATGTCTTCCATTTCGCGTCGAACAGGGTTTTCGGCAGCCCCTAGGATTTCTGTGCAGTTCAATGCGGCGATCACATGCGTCATGGCAGTGGTGGCCCCGCCCGAAATACCGGGCTGTACCGCCTTGGCACCGCCGCTCCAGCCGGCGTAGATGTGCGGAATGATATTCCCGGTGGCGATTTTAAGCTCGGCTTCGAGAAAACGCCGGTTGAGAACGATGGGGATCCCGCTTTTGGTTCGGCCCAGCTCTACAAGGTTCGCCTGGTCTTGCCAATCGTGGTTTACCACCCGTACCCGCCGGACTACATCCGCCCCGTAACGCTCGGCGCACTCGGTTTCGGTCATAGCCCTGTGTGTACCCAAGGCGGTAAGCAGGGTGATGTCCTCATCCGCCACGCCGGCTGCATTCAATTCCGCCAGCAGGGGGCGGAGAACCGCCGCTGCCGGCGTAGCTCGGGTGTAGTCGTCCACCAGGATCACCGTTTTCTTACCCCTTTGCCGCACCAGCGTCGCCAAATCAGGACTCCCGATCGGCTGCGCCAGCGCACGGCGTACCTCCGCCATCACATCCTGTACAGGCTCCAGCCGGCGCGGCGATACCACCCAGGCCACCTGGTGCAAAGGCAGGCTGACTTTCACTGTAGTTAGCCCGTACAGGAGATCGAAATCCGCCACTTCCTTCACCTCTTCGCTCCGTCTTACATCGTGGGTCCGATTCGATTGATGGCGAAGTCCCAAAACCCAAGGGTTTCCGCCTTTGTCCGCCTGCCGGCCAGGCAGGCGAGCATTACCCGCCAAATCGTCTCCGCTACTTCTTCCAGCGTTTGTTCGCCCGTTATAACCGTCCCGGCATTGATGTCGATGTTGTCGGCCATGTTCGCGTAGGTGGCGGGATTGCCCGTGACCTTAATCACCGGCGCCACCGGGCAGCCGGTCGGCGTACCGCGGCCGGTGGTGAAAATCACCAGCTGTGCGCCGCCGGCCACCATCCCGGTGATGGACTCAATGTCGTGGCCGGGCGTATCCATCACCACCAGGCCGTGCCTGGAAGGGCGTTCGGCATAGGCTACCGCCTCCACCACTTCCCTACTCCCTGCCTTGTGCACGCAGCCCAGCGACTTCTCTTCAATAGTGGACAGGCCTCCCGCAATGTTGCCGGGGGTGGGGTTTGCCCCGCGAATATCAACACCCATGCGGGCCGTCCCTTCCTCCATGCCCTGCACAAACTCCAAGAGTCGGGCGGCCACCTCCGGCGCGGCGGCGCGTGCCGCCAAAAGGTGCTCGGCGCCAATGAGCTCCGAGGTCTCCGATAAAATCACCGTGGCACCCGCATCCACCAGCCGGTCACTCACCAGCCCCACCGCCGGGTTTGCCGCCACCCCGGACGTGGTGTCGGACCCCCCGCACTCCAGCGCCACCGTTACTTCGCTCAGATCGCACTCCTCGGGCTTCAGCTGTGAGATTTCTTCGCTCATGGCGCGAGCCAGTTCCACCCCCCGGGCGATGGCCTTGATGGCACCTCCGCTCGCCTGAATGGCCACCAGGCCTACCGGCTTGCCGCTCTTGCCGATTGCCGCCGCCAGCTTCTCAGCTTCGTTGGTCTCGCACCCTAGGCCCACCACTACCACCGCCGCCACGTTGGGATTGAGACCCATCCCAACGAGCGTGCGGCGCGTCTGCTCGGCATCGGCCCCCAGCTGTGCGCAACCGTGCTGGTGGGTTATGGCCACCGCCCCCGGCACCTGATTGGCAATGGCCGCGGCCGTGTTGTTGGCGCAGACAACACTGGGTATCACCAGCAGATGGTTACGGATGCCTACACTGCCGTCGGGGCGCCGATAACCAGAGAACTTCATCTCTCTTCCCTCTTTCCCGTGCTGATGTCACCGCGCCCCCGCAGGCCCTCGATGTTGTGCACGTGTACATGCTGGCCGACGGCTATTGGGGCGGTGGTGCGGCCCATTACCTGGCCGTACTTCACCACGTTTTCCCCGGCAGCCAGGTCCCGCACCGCCACTTTGTGTCCGAAGGGAATGGCTTCCCTAATCCCTATGGGAACCAAGCGGTCATGCGACCGCAGCAGCGCCTGGTCGCCGGCCTTAAGGTCGGTGAGGGCTACACCGACATTGTCCGCCGGGTCTATGACGAGAATGTTGAACCTCACTCCGCTCCCTCCTCCCTCTCACCCGCCGACACTCACGTTGATCCCCGCGCCGGCGGCCAGGTCGGCCAGTTCACGCATGCGCTCCGCTGAAGGTGGTTTCACCGCCTCCAATTCGTAGGTGCGCCCCAGCGCCCGGTGTTTCGCCGCCCCCAGCGCGTGATAGGGGAGAAGCTCCAGTTCAGATCCACCATTCTCCCTGATGAAGCGCGCCGTGGCCAGAATGTTAGCTTCGTCGTCGTTCCAGCCGGGGATGATGGGGAGATGGAACACCACCTTTTTCCCACTGCCCAGCGCCACTTGCGCGTTGTGCAGAATAAGGGCATTACCGGCGCCGGTAAATCGGCGGTGCATGTCGTCCCGCATGTGCTTAAGGTCAAAGTAGACCAGGTCGGTGTGCTCAAGGACAGAAAGGAACGCCTCTGTCTCCTGGAGGCCGCACGTCTCTATCACGGTATCCACTCCCAAGCGGCGATGCGCCCACTTGAGAAGCTCGCACGCAAACTCCGGTTGGCGGGTGGGTTCACCCCCGGAGAGGGTGAGCCCGCCACCGGACTCGCGGTAGAAGGCGAGGTCTTGAGCGACTTCGGCCATAACCTCTTCGACCGTGGTGTAATACCCTGTAAACCGCAGGCCGCCGCTGACGCACTGGCTTGCGCAGCGCCCGCACGCCCGGCACCGTTCCCGGTCGAGCACGATGCCATCCGCCTCTCCGGTGAGGGCCTGCGCGGGGCACACAGTCACACAGCGCCGGCAGAGCCGGCAATTGCTGCGGAAGTAGAGGAGCTGCGGACGAGCTTCCTGAGATTCCGGGTTGCTGCACCAGGCGCAGCGGAGGGGACAACCTTTCAGAAATACCACCGTACGGATCCCAGGGCCATCTTGGGTGCTGTAGCGCTGAATATTGAAGACAACGCCCTCTACCTTGCCAGGATCCACCTTGTTACTCCCCTTTTAAACGGCCGCATGCTCCGTGCGGTCGATGATATCGTCCTGCATCTCCCGGCTCAGCTCAATAAACTTGGCGCTGTAACCCGTAACCCGGATCACCAGATCCTGATACCGTTCCGGATGCGCCTGGGCTCTGCGCAGGGTTTCAGCCGACACTACGTTGAACTGCACGTGCAGGCCGCAGAGCTTGTTGAGGTAGGTACGGCAAAGCTGCACGAATTTCCGCAGGTTGTTCTCGCCCTCCAGGGCACTGGGAGTGAACTTCACGTTCAAAATCGCACCCTGGGTAAGATGCACGTGATCCAGCTTGGCCACCGACTTCATCACGGCGGTCGGGCCTTTCACGTCCATCCCATGACTGGGCGAGATGCCGTCCGCCAGCGGGCGGTTCGCCGGGCGCCCGTCCGGAAGTGCTCCCGTATGCCAACCAAAGGGTAGGCTTACGGATAGCGAGAACAGCCCGGGTACGAAGTTGCCGCCGCGCGATGTCTTCTGGCGTTCCACCGCTGCAAAGAACGCATTGGTGGCCTCGCGCACCCAGTAGTCCACGTAGTCGTCATCGTTGCCGTACTTGGGGGCATGGAGCAAGAGCTCCCGGACTTCCGTACCCCGTTCGCCCTTGAAGTCGCTGTCCAGGCAGGCAATCAACTCATCCATGCTCACCTTCTTATCGTCAAAGACAACCTTCTTAATGGCGGCCAGCGAATCACCCACATTGGCCACGCCCACGCCGAGCGGGCCGCACCAATTGTACTTGGCGCCACCCAGCGACACGTCCTTGCCGCTCTCGATGCAACCGGGTTCCACTGAGTCGATAAAGATATGCGGCATTATCTGACCATGGACCATATCGAGTACGTTGTCTTCGATGGCGAGCAGGTCCACAAAATGGTCCAGCTGTTTCTTATAAGCGGCGAAGACATCATCTATCGACTTGAACTCCCGTGGATCCCCCGTCTTAAGCCCGACCTGCTTGCCTGTAATACGGTCAACGCCGTTGTTGAGGGCCAGCTCCAGCACCTTCGCCAGGTTAAAGTACCCACCGTTGTTCCGCCCCCACAGACCGATGGTGCCGACCTCCACACAACCGATGCAGGCGTAATCGCGGGCATCTTCGAGCTCCACTCCTCGAATGAGGAGGGACGGAATGTAAACGTTGTCGCTCACGAGCTGTGGAATCCCGCCGCCCGTCCGGATGACTTCCGCCGCCCGCGTCAAGAGGCTCTCCGGTGTGCCCTCATGCACCCTGAGGCTCAGGTGGGGCTGGGTGAGGTGGATATGCTCCTGCGCATTCAGGCACATGAAAGTGAGCAGGTTGGTGGCGTCGTCGCCTTTGCGCGTGATCCCCCCGATGGTGAGGTTTTGTGTCATCGGGAACCCGGCGTGCACGAAAGTCGCCTCTTCGTCCCACACCTTAACGATCTCGTTGTACTTAACCCAGAGGCAATCAAGCAACTCCTGCGCCTGTACCATGGTGAGGCGCCCGGCATCCAAATCGGCCTGCAGGTAAGGGTACCAGTACTGATCCGCCCGCCCCGGCGAGACGGCGTTGCCGTTCGCCTCAAGCTGGATCGCCAGCTGCACGAACCACTGCGCCTGCAGGGCCTCCCAGAAAGTCGTGGCCGGTCCGGCGGGCACTCGCCTGCACACCTCGGCGATTTGCAGGAGCTCGGCTCTCCTCTGGGCATCCGTCTCGCACTCAGCCAACCGCTCTGCCTCGGCGGCGTACCGCTCGGCGAAGGTGATGATACCATCACAGACGATGCAAATCGCCTGCCAGAACAGGTACTTTTGGTACTCCTCGAGTATGCCCCGGTTCGCTTGGGCCATCTTCGCTTCGGCTTCGGCTTTTATCCCTCTGAAACCAACGCGCAGCACTTTAGGGACATCGGGAAGTATGTGCCCCAGCCCGCCGCGCTCGTGTAGATCAACGGTAAAGACGTAGTTCCGCCGGGCTTCCCGTACGTCTTCGGGCAGTGCACCCCAAACGTGCTCGTAAAGGTTCCGGCCGCGCCAGTAGTCAAAGATGCCACGAAGATCGGCTTTTACTTTCTCGGAGACCACAAACGGGTCTTGTTTCCGTGTCTCCAGAATGTGATCCAGCTCCCGTTCTAGCCAGAAAATCCCCATTTCTGGAAAGATCGGTCCGCCGCGCTGGGTGCTGGCGAGCATGCCGACAATGAGTTCCTCGGGATTGATCTTTACCGTGATCCCGGAGAAAATCGCCGCCAGCGCCTTGGCCCGGCGCAAAACATAGGGTTCGCCCTCTGTCTCCTGGTAAGACTTGGTCACGATTAGGGCACGTTCGCTGCACACGCTGGGTTTGGCCGCCACTACCCGTTCTTTGAGGCGGAGCACTCGCTCGGTGGCGGGTATCTTGAGATTTTCCCACTGATAATGCACGTTGCCGACCATGATAAGCCCTCCTTAGAACAACCTTCAGCGCGCTTTAAGCATGCTCGGGATAAAGGTGGCTGTCTGCGGCACGAAGATGAGGATTACCAGCCCGACCAACATGGCGATGAAAAAGGGCATCATTCCCTTGACCACACGTTCCATGGGTAAACCGGTGACGCCCTGTGCCGTGTAAATGTTCACAGCCACAGGCGGTGTGATGAGGCCGATCACCATCGCCAAAGTCGCAACCAAGCCATAGTAGATGGGGTCTATCCCCATGGCCTTTGCCGGTGGATAGAGGATGGGCATCAGGAGAAGAAGAATGGCATTCCCTTCCATGAAGGTCCCGAAGATGAGCATGACGATGGTTGTGGCTATAACATACACGAGCGGGCTGGGAAACGTTGTAATGATGAACCGAGCCAGCTCACGCGAGCTGCCGGACCAGGCAAAGAGCCAGCTGAAACCGGCCGAGGTCCCCATGATGAAGAGCACTACGCTGGCCGCCACCGCCGCATTATTGATCCCTTCCACCAGGTCCTGCAGTTTGACTTCGCGGTACACGCAAAGACTTACAACCAGGGCGTAAACCACCGATACCGCGGCAGCCTCCGTAGGCGTGAAAAACCCTCCGTAAATACCTCCCAAGATAAGGGCAGGCATTCCGAGAGCCGGCAGTGCCGACCAGAAGGACTGCACAATGCGCTGGCCGGACCAGGAATCACGCGCCCCGCGGTAGCCGGCTTTTACGGAAAGAAGGTACGTGATGCCCAGCAGGCAGATGAGCAGCACCACCCCTACCCCGACGCCGCCGAGAAAGAGATCGCCGATGGAGCTCTCCGTCACCACTCCGAATGTCACCATAAGGATGCTGGGTGGAATGATCGGGCCGAGGCCGCCGGCAGCCGCTATGAGACCCGCTGCGAAGCCGGGGTCGTACTCCTGCTTCACCATCTGCGGGTACATCACCGAACCGATGGCGGCCACAGTGCCGGGACCGGATCCGGAGAGAGCGGCAAAGAAGGCGCAGGCCAGACTTGTGGCCATCGCCAAGCCGCCTCGGATAGGACCGAGGAGCTCATTGGCAAAATCCACCAGGCGTCGTGAGATACCGCCCTTCTCCATGATGCTGCCGGCCAGCATAAAGAAAGGAATCGCCATGAAAGGGAATGAATCCACGGCCAGGAACATTCGCTGTGGTAACACCGATGCGGGCACCCCCGCCTGAAAGAGGGCCAGTAGAGTTGCAATCCCCAGTCCGACCGCGATAGGCACACCAAGAATGAGGCACACAAAGAAAACCCCGAAGAGAATCAGCGCCGTCATAGGATTCCCCCCCTTTCTTACTGCGCAGCAAGCTTCTCGTATAAGTGAAGTCCTTCCTCTAAAACGCTGATGGCAAGACCTACAGGAATGGCCAGGTAGGGAACGGCCATGGGTATTCCAAGAGCGGGGGTCAACTGATTGGTGGCCATCTGCGTAAGGACGATTTGGAGGGCGAAGTAAGCGCCGCCTGCACAAAACAGCACGGTAAGGAGGCTTGCAAGGCAAAGCGCCGCTTTTTTCAAGGGTCCCGGCAGGTGCAGGACCACAGCTTCCACACCGACGTGACTGCCCTTACGAAAACCGATGCTCATGCTGAGAAACGTCATCCAAATCATGGCATAGCGAGCCACTTCCTCCGGCCAGGCCATACTTATCTTAAAGGCAACGCGGTTGACGACGGAGAGAAAGATGGCCCCAACCATGATGGTAAAGGCAATTACGTTGATGTAGACTTCCAGCTGGCGGAGTTTATCGCCCCACGTTTTCGCTCGCGGCTGCACGCATTTCATCCCCTCTCTGCCTTTATCCAAAGGACTTAGGCTGGACAAGGCGGGGCGGGTGCTCACCCGGAGCACCCACCTTCCAACCGGCACTACTTCGTGTCAAGCACCTTCTGAATGAGGTCGGCAGGAATTTGGGCGTTGAACTTGTCGTAGACAGACTTGGCAGCCGTTTGAAAAGCAGTCCTGTCCACGTCGTTAACTGTTACACCCTCTGACTTCAGTTTTTCAGTAAAGTCGGTTTCCATCTGCTGCGTGACCTGGCGTTCATAGACACCTGCTTCCTTTGCCGCATCCATGACGGCCTTTTGCGCCTCCGGAGGCAAACCGTCCCAAACCTTCTTGCTCACAAGGAGCGGCGTAGCACCCCAGAAATGTCCGGTCTTAGAAACGAACTTAGATACTTCTTGGAAACGGCCGGAATAGATAACCGGAATCGAGTTTTCGGCCCCATCGATAGTCCCCTGCTGCAGCGCCGTGTAAACCTCGCCGTAGGCCATTACGGTAGGAATGGCGCCCAGGGCCTTAAAAGTCTCCATGTGGATGGGGTTCTGCATCACGCGAATCTTTAGCCCTTTAAGGTCGTCCGGCGTCTTAATTTCTTTTTTCGTGGTGTAGACATGGCGGAACCCGTTGTCCCAAATGCCCAGGCCCACGATTCCCTTGGCCTCAAGCTTCTTTATCAGGTCTTGACCTATGGGCCCGTCCGCAACGGCATAAGCGTGGTTGTAATCGCGGAACAGGAAAGGAAGGTCGAACAAGCCGAAACTGGGTTCAAACTGAGCAATGGGCGCGGAGGCAACAAGGCCCATGTCCAGCGTGCCGAGCTGCATGCCTTCGATCATATCGCGATCCTGGCCCAGCAGGCCGTTGGCATAGATTTCTACCTGAACCTTCCCGCCACTCTTCTCCTTCACCAGATCTGCAAACTTTTCCAGTCCCTTTTGAAAGTGACTGGTTTCGGTGAGAGGATGTCCTACTTTAAGTACTATCTGACCTCCCGAATTCTGGGCAGCAGTCCCTTTCTGGCCACCACCGCAACCAGCCAAAGCCAAGGCCAGACTCACACCGAGAATACCGACTAGGGTTTTCTTAAAACCTGCACGCATGACTACGTTGTCCCCCTTTTTCCCAGAGTGGAACTAGAATTAAAGGAAGCAGTTTCTACGCCGCCTCTCCCCCCTCTTTTCATCAACAGCGCCTGTGAACCGCGGGTTACTGGTTATTTGGTCCGCTGGCTTGTTGGTTCAGTGGTCTGACCAGCTAACCAACACATTGGTATTCGACACAAAACGAGAAACTCCTCCTTGTAAAGAAACTTCTCCTGTGAAACTGATAAAAAAACGGCATTGCCACTTCCCTGCCTTAGGGTAAGGGCAATGCTCCCGCCGGATCTACTTACCATAACCTCAGGAAAACATGGTGGTGCCCCAGTAGTGCCGACGCCCTCAGAGGCCACCCGGGACAAATAAAAAACATCCCGCCTTCCCGGGATGTTCATATGAGCGAAATACTGGAGCCCATGACCGGGATTGAACCGGTGACCTCCGCCTTACCAAGGCGACGCTCTACCGACTGAGCTACATGGGCATTTGGTTGCGGGGGCTGGATTTGAACCAGCGACCTCCGGGTTATGAGCCCGACGAGCTACCGGACTGCTCCACCCCGCGTTATTCAGTTCTGGTGGAGAGGGGTGGATTTGAACCACCGAAGGCATCGCCAGCAGATTTACAGTCTGCCCCCTTTGGCCAGCTCGGGAACCTCTCCACCTGTGCGACAACGCATATATTATATCACAAAGGAGGCCTGTTGTCTAGTCCAATTCTGGAGCCGACGATGGGACTCGAACCCGCAACCTGCTGATTACAAATTACATGTCCCTACCCAACACCTGTTAACAACACCCTGTTTGAGTCTTTATTCTCGTGGGTCTTCGGCCCTGTTATAGATTGTTAATTAACAGGTGTTGCACGGTATTTCACAACCGGATTGCAGTACAGGTTGCAGTACAACCATCGGCCTCCAATAAACATGTTGCATAAAATGTTTATGCACCACCGCAAGAAAATCTTATGCCAGAGGGGTTAACGTTGCCTTTATCAAATTACTTCTCCTCTTTCGCAGTTTGCAGAATGTTCTCCAACCCCGGCAATTTATCTTCCGGGATACGAATAAACCGTCCCAACCGAACACAAGGCAACTGCCCAGCATTTATAAGTTTGTATACATGAGACTCCTTAAGCTGATACATCTCAGCTACCTGTGCAACCGTGAAAAACCGTGGCAATTAGGTGGCACCTCCTTCCAAGGAACAATATTATTATATACTGAGGACAAGTTATTTAGCAAGCTTCCGCTGCCACCAAGCCCTATCGATTTCGTTAACAGCCTGCATTACTTGGTCGGCAGCCTCCCATATTTCTTTGGGGGTCTTGGCAGTACGGTACGCCAACACCGCCGCCTTAAACTCCTTTCGTGCTTCCTCCAAAGTCATTATACTGCCTCCCGCTGCTCCTTAGCTCTATAAGTGTTGCACACCAACTGGGGGCGTTCATCCTTGAATGTCAACGCCCACAGATCAATCATGTTTGCAGTACAGGCGGTACGCACGCAGTAACAACAGCTGTCCTGGTCGCAGAAAACGTGCTTCATGTCGCAGTCTCCTTCCGTTTGAAGAATGGAATGCAACTATCGTTGCCTGGACTGACCACTACATCGGTAGCTGTACACAAGGACAAGCGGTCATTGAAATATATGCACTCCCCACAAATACCATAGTCAATCGGCACCTAATATCCCTCCTCTAGTAAGTAGTCATCTTCATGCCTATCAAAGTAACGGGCGGCTGTGCATGCCCGACACAACCGCCGACCAAAAGGAACAGGCGCGCCGCAATCTTCGCAACGCGCCTTTCCCTCCCAAGGCATACGGTCAGCAAACCTATCTAGATTACGCACAGCGTGTTACCTCCTCCTCAGTAGATGCCCAGGCTCGGAATACTATTCCGCCCACAACCTTGCGGGCACACCAACCATTCACGGGATCTGGCACATACTCCACTTCCGCTGGGCCTGGCAGGTGGCGCAGGTCTTCCAAGTTGGTCAGCACGGCGAATGGCTCCTTTTCCAACCAGCCAAGCCAAATACCTAATGGACGCACTAACCGCCGCACCGCCTCATTTGCTGCCGCCAGGGCCTCCGAAGCCCGCTTGATGTCAATCTCCTGTGCCAAAGCGGTCTTTTCGTTTGTTTCGATCACTCGTCTTCACTCCTCTCTGCTTCCGGCGCAAAGAAGGTTTTAACCGTTGTTATACATGTCGGGCAGAGATGAGTTGGTTCTACCGGCGTGCCCGGCTCGCCGTACCAAAGGCCGCACATCCAGCACTGATACATGCTAAGCGTTCCTCCCTTCTGCTTTCGCGATGGCCTTTTTCACAAGCTTAAACTCTTTCACGTCGGGGAAATACCATTCCATATAAGGTGTAATTTCCATCAAGGCTTCAAACATGTCCGGCGCGGCTGCCAGTAGATGACCAAACCCCTTGCGGATTCCACGGCACACGTAGCCTTCTTTTCCCTCCTCCCGAATTAGCCCAGCTCTTTTGTCGTAGTACCAGCTACTCATCTTTTCTCACCTTTACCCCTCTGGTACAGAGCGCATCCAACATGACTGCAATGGAGTTTGCCATGTCCACAAGTGCACACCCTTCTAAATTGCCCATCCACCACGCGCACTTCTCCCGGTAGCAGGGTCTGAAAACTGCGTCCACTTCCACTCTGCTATAGCATACGTCTGTGGTCTTTACCCGCCGTAACGGACAAACCTTTTCGCTCACGTTACATGCCCCCTAATTGTTGTAGTTGCCACAGCAGCCGTAGCGCACATCCGAAGAACAGCACCGCCGAGCCGACCATAACAGCCACCGTCACCCAATCCAGTGTCGCCTTAGCCGTACATAAATCAGCAAGGCTTTCCAATAGTTTGTTAAATTCCTCCATTTATCCTTTCCCTCCCTGTAAAACTAGAAAAGTGGGCCTCTTTGCCCGCTTTTCTACCAAAGCCATTTTGGGTCAACCTACGATTGGCTCGGCCTTTTCAGGATCACACCCATTAGGGCAGTCAGAGCCGCCGGGAACGTTTTCAAGTTCCGGCGGGTAAAACCACCCTCCCAACTCAAAGAACATTGGAACCACCCACTTTGCGCCGCATTGTGGGCACCGGTGTGGAACGGCTGGGTCGAACCGGTACACGTTTGCACCCGGAGGTAAGTTACTGGGCATTCTTACACCTCCCGCTCTTTATTTACTCCACGTAGTCATCATATACCTTGAGAGCTATGTCTACAGACACCTCCTCAGAAAGAAAATGACGCCCCCCTTCGTAAAGCCCACCGGGGGTATAACGGGTCGTGTCAAACATGACAATCCAGAAAGGGTAAGTATCCCGCATGTAGCGGAATAACTCTTCAACGTTTTGAAACTCCTTCAACTCGAAAAAGTCCCAGTTCGACGCTTTCTCAATACTCACTCTTAACAACTAGACTCCCTCCTTTCCTTTCGCCCCGCCTGCTTAGTCAGGCCGCGGGCAGTGGCTTCCCCTGCGCGGTCGCTAAAAGCCATGCTCACCAATCCTTTAGCAAACTGTTATCCTTCAAAACCATGTATAGCCCATGCTCCAACTGCTCAACCTGCTTTTCTTCCAGGCCAATACGCATAAACATGTCTACGCAGTGGATAAGCTCATGAAGAAACACCGATTGCTTTGTATCAAGATCCAGTGAATTGTCAACAAGAATAGCCTTCTGCACATCGTGTTTTACCTCGCCGATTAACTCGGGCTTGCCTTTGTTAACCAGTTCAACCTGTTTCACTTGATAAACAAAAGGTCCAACCTTAAGTTGGCTTGGGATTTCCATCTTAACAACTGAGCGCCTCCTTTAAGCTGGGAAATCTGCTAACACTTCAAACGGCTCATCCAAACAATACCTGCGAATTTTGTACCGATTCCCCGAACGGTCACTGAGAAGTAATCGCCGAACGTCCTCCACCCGGAAAACACTTTCAACGCGGCCATTAGTGAACCTTATTGGCTTTGTAAAACAAATCACCATCCCTTTCTGTAATTTTGGCCGCGCCGCCTTTTCTTTCAAGCGTTCCCAGCACTTTGCCCGCCATTCCTGCGCGTATTTGTTTTCAGTTGGTGTAAGCAATTCCAATATCCGCTTTGGACAGTTATACTGGTACGGCCCCATGGTCTCATCAATGCTCTTAAACCCGAAGTTGTAATAGTCATCTGTGTAGTTCAACAAGCATACAACCGCGTACACTTCGCGGTTCCCGGTTTCGTCGACGTGCTCAACGGCTAAGTAAGCTTCCCTCAAATTCACAATAGCGCAATCTAATACTTTGTAGCTGTAGTTCTCTCCAGAATGTGTAAACTCTTCCCTCAAGAAGTCTTTGATGCTCCTCCCTTTTTCCAGGTGTAGGTAATCCCATCCCATAATGATTCCCCCTTTACGTTAAAGGAGTAGGCAACTTGGCCTACTCCTTTTCCTCTTCCCACCAGTCGTTTAGAATGTTTTGCACTCCCTCGGCTACCTCTTCGTAGGTAGCCTCATTGTTAGCACAGTCACCTACTGTGTAGTAATCCACCTCCTTCCCTTGCATGTCGTAAACATGCACGCCGTGACCACCGTTCCAAACAAACAGCAACCCCAACTCCTCCACGAACCTAACAAACTTCGCCCCGTCCAACTCCTTGCAAAGCTTTGCGTCCATTTTCATTGCCTCCTTGTTAATCCTCGCCGCCGCGCCCTACGTATTCAGCACGGCGGTATAAATCGTCCAAGGAAAAAGAGCGTAGAGTCTCTACCCAATCGTCGTAGACTTTTCCTCCTTCCCTCAAAACAACCTGCCACGAAGCCTGCAACTTATCCCACAGCCTCAATGGCAGGTTAAAATACCGCAAAACACGAACGATGTTCGTTTCGCTATCGACGCCAACCAAAGTAACCATGTTGCTCTTGGTGAGGAAAGCCAACCTATCAGGAGCGTACGCGTACAAAGCAGGATTGAAATGAAGCTCAAATTCCATGTATCCAATTCTTGCCAACAAGTAGACGAAACCTTGTTCTTGTATGGTGTAAAACTTGATTGGCTTTCTTTTGAGCACCTCAATTTCAGATTCTGTCATTTTGGGCAGACCAACAATCCAGTAGAACCCGCCCCCTTCTGCTAACTCAAAATAAACCTTCTCCTCGCCTGACGGAAGCCGAACGGAAAACGGCTCCCCCACTTTGAGTTGGTACATAATAACACCTCCTCACATTCTTATTCCCGCGTAGACGGGCGGGTGCTCGTACAGGTACTGCAACGCTTCCTTCTCGTGCTCGGTCAAAGGCCGCACAGGATACCAACCACGCTCACAGTCAAAGTACCACCACCACTTCTCTTCATTGTGCTCCCGGCACATACCACCCTCCTCTAAGCCGGGAGCAACTTTGTATTTTGGGTTAATTACATAACCGAAATCAAAGATATTCCGACAGGCAAACTGTAAAGATTCGCCGTCCTCCCAAGATACCACAACAATGGCCACGATGTCACGACCGTCTCCACCATCGACAGTATACCTCTTCAGCACTTCTACTTTCATAATGTGAAAACCTCCCTTTCTGATATGTATATACCCTCAGGCACAAGCCGTCATCGGGCAGGCACCAGCTACTCTGTCGCCTCCCTAGCGGGCTAGGTCGCTTGTCCGAACGAGTGGGTGGTATTTAGCTCCCACTCTGACGTATATTTCCATTCCTGCTTTCTTTGCGGCCGCGTACGCTTTCGCGGCTGCATCGTACCAAGTACGTCCCTCCATAACCGCCTGCCAAACCTCTCCGCCGATGTGGTCCACCAAGAGGACACTTACTTCTTTCACATGCGCCATCTCCTTTCTTCTTTAACCCTTCGGGCCTGTCGGGTATGTACGCCCTCGGGCACAAGCCGTCATCGGGCGAAAGGCTACGAAGGGATAGCAACCCCCATCCCATTATAACCATCGTATACAAAGCCCAACTTGACAGGGGTTACTCCTACTAAGTTAAACCTAAAGAAGTCTTTACCTCCCTCCGTATATCTTTCTCGTTTGGTCTCAGCCACGAAAACCTTGAGGCCTTGACACACAGCTTCAATAGCTACATAGATACACAGGTCGGTTCTTCCGCCAAGCAAGATGCCTTGTGCCCCTACCGCTTTTGCAATGTCAACGGCCTCCCTTGCGGCGGACAATGCGTCTTCTGGCCCCGCTACTTCCCGAAGTAGAGGTTCAGGAAGAACCTCATACCCCAAAGCGGCATAAGCGGCTAAATACTCGGACTGATTGTGCATGGTGCAATTTGCTAATCTCATTTTCGTTTCTCCTTTCTAGCCCCGGCGCTTTTTCGCGCCCGCGGGTATGTATGGGAGGAATAATCCCTCCCTAAAACCCCCACCGCTTGAAAAGATTCTGACAAAGCTGGTGAGATTCTTCCTTACTGATATGGGGCGTTTCCTGCGCCTTGGCCGCTTTCTGCGCCTCTGGTGATGGCAGCGCAGGAATATCCCATGTTCCGCGCATAGGAAACCGTGGGTGCTTGTACTTTCCTTCTTTCCCGTCGATGTCGTAAAACATTTGTTTGTTCTCCTTTCCAATGCTCTTCATTCATATACTTCAATATACAACCACCTAATTTCCACTCCCTGAAGTTCTTCAGCGCTTAACACTTTTCCTTCAGGGAGCCGGGTCATAACCTGCCCAATCAGGGCGGAATCGCCGGGCTTTAGCTGGACGAATTTCCTGTTTGGCTCAACTATCTCCCTCACAAACCTGGACGTAAAGACTTGCGCCGTTCCTGGGTGGCCGACCGCGGAAACGAAACCATGTCTGACTAGTTGCCTAGCCTCCTCTTCGGAAATCCAGCAAAAACGAACCTCCCCGGTCGGAATGGCAGAAAGCATAGAACCACTGAACGCGTTACAGAGATACATAAGCCTAATTTCCTCCTTCAGCTTAATTTGTCAGCTAACTCTGGCATACCTAGCTCACGAAAGATTCCGCGCAAAAGTGCCCAATCAGGATTCTTCTGCTTTAGGAAAATACACATTATCTTGTTAACCTTTTGCTGATTGGATAGCTTTGGATTGTCCATTATCGCAAAGATTTTCTTTATAGAAGCCTTAGTCATTACAACACCTCCACTTTTTCTGCTTCTGGCCAATTCCAATACGCACGTTTAAGCGCGTCTTCGGGGTCAACTCCTAGTATTTCGTCTTCGTGAGTGAAAGCTTCGTAAAAAGGTGTTGCAGGGAAATACACACGGACTGAAAACCAGCGCATTATTTCTCCTCCTCCTCCTCCTCCTCCTCCTCCTCCTCCTCCTCCTCCTCCTCCTCCGCTTCAGCGTAGGCGCTTTCAATGCGTTTCCCGCATTCGTCGCAGTACAAGTCTGGATTCTCCCAATTTATGCCGGCCAACGGCTTTCCCCTTTCATCCGTTTGCACTTGGTGAGCGTACTCCTTCGCGCATTCGGGCAAAGGACGTTTCCTTCTTCGTCGAAGTAGTAGAGAGGATACATGCCGGGAATCGAACAAGCCGGAAACATACAATCAGGACACACAAACCCAATCAGGTTTCCATGAGAATCGTACTTTCCGAAAACCTCAATCCCTCCATGCTGGTCTTTCTGCGCCCATTCCTTAGCTGGGCGAAAGCACTCGTCACAAACTCCCTCTTTCAGAAGATTGTTTGCTTCGTCCCCCGGCTGTAAATACTCCGTCCAAGCGGTTCTCATTTCGACAACCTCCCATTTACAAAATTTGCCGCTCTCAGAGAGAGCGGCTATGTACAGGAAGGAGCTAATCCTTCCCTTCACAGGCAGCGCGAAAACGCGCGGCGTCAAAACGCGGGTTCTTGTGCTTTAGGTAGACGCACAACTGGTCTACTAAGGATGTCTTCCCAATTATGTCTGGATTGTCGACACTTGTTGCCATATTTAGCATGTTTGCCAATGCTTGGAAATCTTTTTTAGTTAACACTTATGACAACCTCCTATTAGCAAAATTTCCCTGCGCTATTAGCACAGGGTATGTATGAGAAGGGAGCCAGCTAGGCTCCATTCCCTGTTGCTGCTGGCTGTTCCCGAAGGTCATACTCGTAAAACTCATTGGAGAGGCATCCACACAAAACGTCCCCAATAAAGTCTTTCAGGTCTTGTTTCTTCCCGAACCTTCCGCGAATTGTGACGTTAAACCCGAATGCCAGGGAAGGAGTAACAACAACCGCGAAATCGTACCAATCAGCATAAAACCCGTCTTCCATTTCGTGGAAAGAGCCGTGAAGAATGAGCCTATCTTCGCTGGACGTCTCAAAGTCAAACCTAATCGGGATATCAAACCCGCCGCCGGATGGAAGGTTCTGGCGCACAATCTCATTGATTCTCTGCGCCCAGCGGTCCTTCCAATCCTCGTCTTCACATTCTTTGGCGCGCTTCCATGCGCCGAAACACAACGCCAATTCTTGGTACACTTTCTTTGCCATGCCCAAAACCCTCCCTGCAAAATTTCCCTTCCGCTGTGGAAGGGTATGTATGGGTACGATTGTTTCGGTGATATGGCCGGGGTTCGCAGGAGGCAAACCTCTCGGCGTAGCTGGAAACTGTTACCAGTTAACCAGCATCCCTGCCAGACTGCTTCCCGTGCGTCGCGCGTGCCCGCCCTCTCGGGGCTAGGACGGTCGCACGTACTAGCTCGGGGCGCTGGAATCTCCTTCCAGCTTGGGCATTCGGCGTCCCGCATAACTGGACGGAGATACTTCCCATTTCGCCGACTGTCACGCACATTTCATATGGTGAAATACCTTTCACCGTTTGAAATGCCGCCGTTTCCGGCATCGGCCTCGGTCTGTATTCGACTTTTCAAGGATCGCGGCTCGGCAACGAGCCTAAGGGCTTGGGCGGCTGTTTGCGTTGTTGTCGGTGTTGTTATCGCCCTGTTTCTGGTTCCATTATACGGCCACGCGTTATGTTGTGCAACAGCGTTTATACCGCATTTAAGGCGATTATGGTCGCTTAGCTCCCCAAAGCTAGCCGTTCCATAGTTTTTCAAGGTTTTTCACGGTTTTTTAAGGTTTTTACTGAGCTTGCATGTGTGGGCACAGGTAGGGGTTCGCGGCCATATCGGCCTGGTTGGCCAATGTGGCCATGTGGGCGTGGTGATATTCGTTATTATTACGGCCACACACTTCCTGCCGCCCAGCCGGCTACACGCCGGTGCCTCTTGTAGTAACGATTACCAATATCGTGTGGGTACCCCGGTCGGCGGCGAGACAGGCCCGGAGCCCCCAAACACATACCTCTCCCGCCCATACGCGGCCCACTTTTTCAGCCTCTGTGTAATTATGCAACTGAGTGCATAATGCAGGTTAAAAAATAGTCCCAACCCCAGTAGCCTCTAGGGCTGGAACGTATTCGTACTATATGAGTTGTTACTCTTAACTACCTATAAGCAAATATATGGCGGTATTATATTTTTGGCGGAAGTACCCCTCTAGCCTTACAGCCCCAAGGGTTTCAGACTTCCGCCAAACCCTTATATTTACTGGCGGAAGTGGCATTTTGGCGGAAGTTCTGGCGGAAGTTAACTTCCGCCAACTTAACCTCCTAAAAGGGAACTTCCGCCAATGGCGGAAGTTGCTCCAGCCCAGTAGTATCAAGGGTTTGAGGAACTTCCGCCAATTCCGCCAAAGTACTTATGATTGGCGGAAGGTAACACGGCGTATGCAACGCAACGATCGTTGTTTCTTGCCAAGCCCAGCAGCCACATGGCTTCATCGGCTTTCAAAAATAGGCCGACAACCAATTGGTTATCGAGGAAAACGGCAATTTCGCCTTGTATACAGCGCGTATGGTACAATCGTTCTAAGCCAGTAGCGCCAAGGTGTTCAGGGCATAACAAAAATAACTCCTAATAAGCGTTTTTCGGGTGGTTTTCCCTGCCCTGGAACAAAAAATTCCCGCTGCACGCGTACTACGTGAGCGGGATAGTCCAAAACCAATGTGCCCCCAGGTCGTGGGTGCGATTTCATTATACCAGCAGCGGTTGCACATGGCAATATGGCCTGTTTGGCCATAGGAAGCCCGTGGTTAAACGAAAGCACCCCGACAGGTATAAGAACCTTGCCGGGGTGGTTTTCGCTGCATGGCGGGGCTAAAAACGGCGATTTTTAGCGTTTGCGACGGGGCGCTTTGCCCTTCTTTGTGCATTGGCACGGTTCGTTGAAGGGGCAGTCGGCGCACCGGCTGTCAAAAAGTAGGGGCGGACACATGCAGGTATCGCTGAATTTTACTTTTAGGCTTTCCATTTAGCCGGCCTCCTGTTTGTTTTCAGGCAGGCTCCACAGTGTTTTGCGGCCCTGCCATTTTACTTCGACGTTGAGGGAGGATTTGGCGCGTTCTAGAGTACGTAGGGAGATGCCGTTCTTTTTGGCTTCGGCGATGCAGGTTTTTCCCTCGCAAGGACCTTCTGAAAGGAAGTTGAAGAGCCAATCTTCGGCGTCGTTGACGGCGGATTTGCCCTCACGGTTGGCGGCGTTGGTCTCGTCGGTGAGGTCGTCGGCTGTGATGTCTTCGACGATGCCCTCCCATTTGAAGGGGGGTACCCCACCGCCCAGGGAGAACTTCAGCGTCGGGCCTTTAGGAGCTAGGTTTGACTTGGCGTGGGCGGCGTAACGTTGGCCGGTCTTGTCCTTGCCGATGGAGAGCTGGGAGCGGGCGGTGGCGGTTACGTCAATGCTGCCCAGGCCGCGGTAAATGGCCTTGCCAGCGCCCTTGCGGTAGTGACGGACGACGAGGCAGGCGGCGTTCAGCTGGCGGGCGGTGGCGAGGAGGGGCTTCAAGAGGTTGCGGACGTGGGTGTTTTTGTCCATGTCGAACTTGGAATCACCTGTGGCGTAGAGGGTGATGGGGTCTACGACGATTAGATCGGGGGCTAGTGAGATTACCTGCTCTTGAACTTCGGCGAAATCGGCAGCGGTGACTTGGCCCTCATCGCCGCCTTTGGAACGGAAGATGAAGATGTTTTTCAAAACGGCCCCCAGCTCCCGCAGGCGCTTTTTGACGGTCTTGCCGATGGAGTCCTCTGTGGTGATAATGACCACTCTGCAATTTGTGGGGGCGGTAGTGTCGTAAGGAATGGGGCACAGCTTGGAGCCGGTGAGACCTGCGGCCCAGGCCATCCAAACAAAACTTTTCCCTTCGCCGGGGTCGCCCTCCAGCATGGTTATTTCACCGCGCGGTAAATACGGTGTGATGAGGAAGGTTACGTCCTCTTCGGGTATGTCTTCCAGTGACACAAGTTCCCAGGAATCTTGGTTTTGGGGGGCTTGGCCTTTTTCGGCCAACGCGCGTTCGGTTAGGCGGTAGGCGTCCAGCCAACCGTCCTTACGGGAATCGAACTTATTCCTGTGCGGCGCGGAGGAAAACACGAGGCAAGCTATGGCCCAGGGGTCGGTGATTTTGGCGTCTACAGCGGCGCAGGCCAGGGCGTAGGAAAGGCCACTGCGGTCGTTAGAGGTGATGTTGCCACGCCACAGTTGCCGGGCGTTGGTGGGGAGAAGAAAAAAGAGGGCTTTGGCAACGGCTGTGGCAGCGTCTTGGGATGGTTCCGGCGGTAGGTTCTCTTCTGTGTTGGTGGAGTCGGCGGCGCTTTGCATTAAGGCTATGACCCAGTCCGGCGCTGGTGGAGGCGTACCTGTTGGCGCGGTGAGCCATTGATATTCGTGCCCGCTGTGATGGCGGCTGGGCGGAGCGATAACGTATTGGGGAATGTCGATGCCGCCCGAAAGTCCTAAATGGGTTCGGGGGATAAGCGGTACGTCCTGTGGCCGCGTGAAGTAGTAGTGCCTGCCCCGAGATGAAGAAGCTACCGGCGTTCCTTCAGGAACACCGGCGGCTTCTATTTCTTTTATGGCTTCTTCGCCGTCGGCATCGAGGACAAGCAGGTTGGACGGCGCGACGGCAATGCCGATGTTGGCCTCCGGCATTTGCTTCCACCAGGAGGCGATTTGCTCCTTGTCATTGGTGGCGGCGGTTACGCCCCCCTTTACGCGGGGGGCTTTGCCGACACTTTTATCTGGATGGTTCCAGCCGCAGGCGCATTTTCCGGCTTTATCCGGCCAGCAAAGCGGTAGGACGCTCCACCCTAATTTTCCATAGTGGAGCGCCGCTCGCTTTGGTTTCTCCTTTCCCATGTTGCCACGCCCTTACTTGTCTGTTTCTGTCAGCAGGTAATCGAGGTAGCTCTTAGGGATTAGTATTTTGTTCCCTATCTTCTTGTGCGGTATTCTCCCTTCTTTGATTAGTTTGTAGGCATAGCAACGCGATATCCCGGTTATGCCTGCAAATTCTGATACGGGCATGAACTTACGTTCGTACTTCATGTCAGCCAACATCCTTTCTCAACTGTGCTGTCGTAACCATTATATGGCCTTAACACGGGATAGTCAACACTGTTTTTGAAACTTCTTGTTGACTAACGGTGTTGTGAGTGATATAATTGCCGCAGATAGGAAACAACAAGGAGGTTGTGTGGTGGAAGACAAGGTGTTTGATTATGCGGATGCGATCATTGACCAAGTTAGGGAGTTGTTTCTTCCCGAGGAGGAGCAAAAAGAAGGTACTTCTCAGCATCTTGACTTGAAGACGTTCGACGCGACGAAGTTCCTCACGGCGTTTGTGGCTGCGTTTGCGTATTTTTACCGGTCTTTTAGTCAGAAAGATTGTGATTTGTTGGAGGCAACGTACATTGCCAACCGTTTGGTTGTACAACATCTGATTGGAGAGGCAAAGAAAGGGACCTTAGTGCTTGAGGAGGTTGTTGAGGATGCAAAATAGAGCTGGTAATGGCGGGTGCATGTTAGCACAGGAGCGTAATTTGCGAGAGAAACTGGCTTCCAGCGCGACTTTGTTATTTACGCTTTATGATCGGTTTTGCGAGCTGCGAAGCAAACTGCTTTCTGAATCCCCGTCGATGCCGTTGGGTGGTATGGTGGGCAGTTCAGAGCCATCGGTGGAAGATTATGTTAATTTCATTGAGGGTAGTATTAATCTGCTCGACACCTTATTAGCTGAACTTAATTCTAAGGTTTAAGGGGTGTTTGGAGCATGACTAGAGACGAATTCCTCACGTTTTTAGATGCCAAGCTCCAGGAAATTAGAGATAAGTTCAATCGTAAGAATGATTCTTACGGTGTGAGGGATGACGTGTTTCACAACTTCCGGGAAACGGCGCGACGTATTTACTCGTCGGAAGGCTCTGAGGCTATGTTCCGAGTATTGTTAACACTGGAAGACAAGCACACAGTGTCTTTATGTAAGAACGGCCTAGCAGACCCTGAAGTTGAAGACCGTTTGGAGGATAGGGTGGTGTATAACCTGATCGCGTTGGCTATGTGTAAAGAGGCGAAGGAGAGTGCTCATCGGGAACATGAATGGTTTAGAAAAAATATGTATGGGGTGCCTGCAGAAGCGAGGTAGGAAGGAATGCAATGTATTCACTAAGCCAGGGGCATGGTTGAATGATGCCGGCGAATGTCCCGCAAAGATAACCACTGCTGAGCAAATGCGTCAATTGCGTGAGGCAATTGCAGCATACGAAGCGTCATATTGACTTTGGCGTGATGCTATGGGGGTCAAACTGTGGCGGTATGCATGCCGTAAGCCATGCGTAGCGACGATAGCATCCCATAGCGGCTATGGGGTGGCGGAAGGGTGAGACGCAAGCTACCCGGGCGGCTGTGTGGGAACTTGAATATACCACACGTGCAGGGTTCGAGTCCTTGCCCCCATAGCGAAACCCGGCCCACTGAAGACGGTAGGAAAGCGTTCAGCGGAACTACTAGTTACCCGAGGAAAGCATTCGGCGGAACTTGGGTTAAGGTTGGGCTGGGTGGTACATAGGGCCACGACCCCGGCGGTGGTGCGCCAATCCGGGCTAGCCTAACCAGCTAGCAAAAGGCGCTTTAGCGTGGCCCTGTACATAACCAATAAGGAGGTTGAGGTTGTTGCATAAGGAAGCGGCTAGAATGTTAGCTCCGTTTGCAACGAATCTTGAAAAATTGAAAGTGGCCTTGGCTTTGCTGGACGAAGTGTACCGCGAAATGGATATCGGTGGGCATAAATTGTGCGCGAATTTAACAGACGAAAAGAACGACGAGAAACTAGAGGAATTGATTGAGATATGCAGGAGATTACATCGTTTCCTTCTTGATTTAGTTTAGTTATGTCCTGCCCCGTTCGCGAGTGGACTTTGCGCGCCGGTATGCACGGCGGGGAGGACAGTGATTAACCAAAGGAGGGGTTTAATGATGAAGTTGGGAACACAGTTCAAAAAGGTTGTAAGGGGATTGGCACTTGTTCAGAGTCCTAGAGAAGCACTGGATATTTTGGAACGTCAAGTGAACGAAGGCGGTCCTAATATGACTGTGGCGGAATTAGTCTCTAATTTAACAGACGACCTTAGCCATTGCCTAGGTTTGGACGAGTTTAAAGCCTAACTAGGCTAACCTGCCCCGTCCGCGATTGGTGGCTGCTAGCTAACATGCGGACCAGCTTACCTGGATCGAAACGTAGCGGCGCGCCTTGGCTACGGAGTAGCGATGGTAGGACGCCTCTGTTGGGGATCGCACTTATGCGGTCGTGATGAACGGCGGGGCAGACATATATCAGGGCGGCAGCACGGTGGGGACGTGCGCAATAGCTTGGTATGAGATGCGCCTTCCGCGGGCGCTGCCAGAATACGCGGGATATGCCCAGCATGGGAGTAATTCTCTGTAGCGGCCCTGGACTTACCTCCAGGGAATGCGCCTAACCAAAGGCAAACCCGGTTCAAATCCGGGACGCCCTGACAGATACCTTACAGACACCGGTTGGACACCCTTGTGTTCCGCTGGCCTATAAGGCCCCGGTGCTCCTCCCTGTACTGCCGAGGCTGAGGTGCGGTGAGGGCAGGTGCAACAGGAAAGAAGACGGCCTGCGTGTAGGCAGTACAACTGGGCGGTCAATCCGTAACGCTGACCGATTTGGTTGGGTAGGCCCATTGGGCTGAGGATTCACCGCCCATACATACCTTCCTAAAGGGGTGTGAAAGGTGAGATTTAGGTTGAATTTAATTGCTGAGTACGAGCCTCAACCAGAAGCTTACTCTGAAGACATTCGTGATGATCCAAAGAAGATGCTTGAAGAGGACCTTGAGTTTCTTAAAGATGCTCTGTTTGACTTTAACTTTATGACTTACAAAGTAAGGGGGGAAGTCATATCGGAAGATTGACGGTGGGTGTAGTGTAAAACAAAAAGGAGGAAAGACAAAATGGACAAAGAGATTACGGTTAAGACCAATATTGATGCTTCCTGGCTAGGGGAGCAGGTTGGAAGCCTTGTTCGTGACCAAGGAAAGTCACAGGTTTTCAGTGTGTTAGAAGCTTTGCTTGAGCCAGGGCCACGTCTTCAGGGTGCTAAAAGGGTAGTTGGGTATATATTTGACACCCTTGGTCGGGATGCTGCTGGGATGGTGCGCGACATCTTGCAGGACTGGACTTCTGAAGTTGAGATTCCCCGAAGTGTAACGCTTGGCTAGCAATCGGCTTGCTGATTAAGTTAAGAATTTCGGTGTCACCCGTGACTTCAAGGAGTGGAGCAAATGGCACAAGAAGACCGTTTTCCTTCCGAACTACGTATTCGCCTAGAAGAAAAAGGGTACTTCTCACTATCTCCTTCTGAACGAGGAAGAAGGTCACGCGAAGCCTTTACTGCCCTAAGAAGAGATACCAAGATTACGGTAGAGGCAGCCATGCAGTATCTGGCAGAAGCGGCCCGGCATTAGTCGCCGGTCAACCGTTTTTGCTTTAACGCTCCAGGTGGGGCAAGCGACCCCACCTGGAGCGGTACATAGTATGAGGGGGTGAAGCTGTTAGTAATGAATCCAGATACTGAACGTAGCCTTGACGAACTGCGTGATCGGTTCTTTCGAGGAGAAATTTCGCCCGCTGAGTACATTGAGGAGGCTATTATGAAGTACAAGGACGGTTGTGAAGAAAGAAAACGACTTATGCAAAGGGCAGAAGAAATATTTGACGAACTTAGCCAAGAAAAAACAGAAACCAGTAGACCTACAATCATCAAGGCACTCCGGAAGGCTGTTGGATACACTTTTGTTTTCGTTGTGCTTTGCTTGGTTCAAGAAGAGATAGTCAACCTCTTTCCTACATTCAAAGAGATTACCGTTTACCTGCATGATGTTCTAATACTCCTAATCAGTACGTTTATCGTGACACGGTACGTTCGGTGTGAATAGGAGGGTTGCCTAAATTGACGCCAAATGAATACCAACAGTTGACGGCACGGACAGCGCCGAAGGATTGTATGGCCGAGCGGCTTAAGAATTATGCTTTGGGGTTGATTGGAGAAACTGGTGAGCTTGTGGACATTATCAAAAAGGTTCTTTACCACGACCATCCGGTGAATAAAGAGAAAATCCGTGAGGAAGCCGGTGATGTACTGTGGTACCTTACAGGCATCCTCCGGGAATTCGATATTGACCTGGAGGGGACAATGGCATTCAACATCGAGAAGCTAAAAAGGCGTTACCCTGAAGGCTTCGACGTTGAGCGAAGCCGGAATCGGGAAGCACCGGATGATGGGTGGTGATGCTATGGATTGTGCTTCTACAGCCCTTCAGGAGACTACTATTGAGCAACAAGTTAAAGATGAGAACAAAGAGACCTCGGACTGGTTGCTCTTCTACGAGGAACGGAAGCGGGAGTTTATACAGTCCCACAACAACATTCTTCTCTTGGGCCTGACCGGTCCTGTACGAGCCACAAGCGGTGAACATGGTATATCCGACCCTACAGGTAGAAAAGTCACTTTTCTGGAGCGGTTAGATCGCACTGAGAAATGGTTGCATCTTGTAGAAGAAATCGAGCGTCGGTTGTCTCCAAAGATGCGGATTTTTCTTAGACTGCGCCGGGAGTACCGATACAGGCGGGGGCGCTACGGATGGGTTGCCCCCGTCCAGCATAAATACGCCGAGGCCGTTGCACAGTTAGAAGGCAAAGCAGTAGAAGATGTTTGGATTGAGGACAGGCACACATTCCAGAAGTGGTGGCAGCGGATCGTAGAATACACCGCACGGGAAGCAGCGAAAAGGGGGCTATTTAATGGGTGAGGTTGTGTTCATGCACCCCATACCAGAGATGTTGGGGCATGTTTTCAATCTTTACAACACTTCTAAGTTGGCTGGTTTGATACTTTTGTGCAAGACGAAGGACGGCAACTTTGAGTGCCTTTGGACCGATGATTTATCTTATTTGGAACGCCTTGGCCTTTTGGAGGCGTGTAAGGATGCCATGAATCAAGCAGCTGCTAATGGTTAGTGGTAATTGTTATTGGAGACGCCAACAAGTGTTCTAAACGGGTGTATACTAGTACCATGAAGACTCCCGGCGGGGAGGAACCAAACGGCATGAAAACCAGCAAAAAGACTCCCTACGTTCCGACAAAGCAGGAAATATTGGACTGTATGCAGCATGATGCTTACCGCCGGATAGGGCGAAAAATAAGGCAGATACGGTGGTCTAAGTATGGGTAGGACTAAACGTATACGCAAGCCACCAAATATAGATCGCATACACTACCGCGTTGACCAAACTATGTGCAAGATACTAAAAATTCCCCTGGACGGTTTTGTGCGTCACGACGGTATTTATATTTGGTATCGGACTTTGCTTAACGCCGCCGATGAGCACGGTGTTCTACCGGAAATCTTGGTGGACGAGGAGTTTTATTTTAGCCGGTGCCAAATGGCACCATACAGGTTGACATTCCAAATAGGGCGTAAGTGGAGCAATGTGGAGGACTTTTATAACTACTTGGTGGCCGACCACGCCTTTGCTCCGGGGAAATCGAGTTTGTTTGAGCTTTTGAGAGGGCGTCTTTATTCGATTCGTGATGTGCGGTTTTGGGTTATTGAGAAGATGTGCCGTCTGGCAGAAATGCCGATGGCTTATTTGTTTACCCCTTATCGTCGGTTAAGCCGTGAAAGCGTTTTTGGTGAGTTGAGCTACTGGCTGCCTGCCCTTTCAGAGCGGGACGCCGCTGTAGTAGCTGGGTTTGCTAAGTTACTGGCGACAAATGAGGTCACAGCCAAAAACGTGCATTTGCTTTTGGCTTGGAGAGGTGGTGTGCCTGATAATGCTTCCAGAAAAGCCAGCGCAGGAAGAGACCGAGATCAATAAAGACATCGTTAAGTTCGTTGATGGCCTATTTTCTAAATGCACAGTTAACGGAGTAAGTGTTCGTGACTGCTTTCTCGCTGCCATGACTGGAGAAGAGTTCTTGCGGCTGTACCATGATCGTCTGGCGGTGCAGGCTACGCTACACCTTCAGGATGTTGTAGAGACTTTGAATAAGATGGCCCTTCAGGGAGACGTGCAGGCGGCCAGACTTCTTTTGGATGTGGCTGGTGTGACTGGAAAAGGCGGCAAGAACGTACAGAACAACGCCATTCAGGTTAACATCACCGCACAGGAACAGGCTCAGTTGGAGCGTGATTTTATAAATGTCGAGGGTGAAGAACAAGACTGATTTATACATCGCTGCAACCCAGCGCGCTTTGCAAGACTTTGAGTATTTTGCAGAGCGTTGTGTTTTTATCCGAAACAAACTGGGCGAAGTGGTTCCGCTGAAATTGAACAACGTCCAGCGCAGCATCATTAAGGAAGTTGCAGCACAGGAACGGGCTGGTAAGCCGGTTCGTATCATCATCCTCAAAGCTCGGCAGATGGGTGTGTCTACCGTAATTCAAGCATATATCCTGTGGCGTATGCTCAGAGGCAATAACGTCAACGCGGTGGAGTTGGCCCACGAAAAAGAGGCCGCCCGTGCTATCTTGGACATCAACCGCTTCGCCATTCGCAACCTGCCGGGGTGGTTTCGGGCGGTAAAGCAGGTCAAGGAAGAATATTTCACTAAGTACGAGATCAGCTTGGCCGGTATTGGGTCGTCGTTGACCGTCACATCATCAGAAGGAAAAGAGCCTGGACGTTCCCGGACGATCCACGTGGCGCACTTATCGGAGTGTGCGTTCTATGAGGATGCTGAAAAGATTTCTCGTGCGTTGTTCGCTGCCATACCGAAGACGCCGAACACGGTTATTTTTATCGAGTCCACCGGCAACGGCCCGGCGGGCCTTTTTTATAACATGTTCACACGCTCTTGGAAGGCTCAACAGGCCGGAAGGGAGCTGGCTTACAAGGCTTTGTTTTACCCCTGGTATGTCCACGATGAGTACCAGATGCCAGTTCCTGACGGTGTGGTTGTTGAGTGCCCGCCGGAGTTGGAGCACCTGCACCTGTCTAAAGAACGGCTGTACTGGCGGCAGTGGGTAATTGAGAATGAGTTTGAGGGCGATGACGACGCCTTCAAACTGGAATATCCGGCGACCGTAGAGGAAGCCTTTTTGCGTAAGGATTCCAACCTCTTCAGACCGGAAGCGGTTCTTAAACGTTTGCAAGAGGTTGAGAACATCCCTTATCAGGATGGTTTCCTAACCCGTAAAACGATGGATTCTCCTATTGAGTTTGTACCACAAAGTGGTGAACGGTTTAGGGTGTTCAAGCCGCCGGAAGCGGGTCGTATGTACGTCATTGGGGCCGATACTGGTTCAGGGGTGGTGGTAAACCGTGTAGGAGACTTTTCCAGCGCAGATGTGCTGGATGCAGTCACAGGGGAGCAGGTAGCACACCTACACATGCTTGCGGAGCCTACCTCATACGCGCAAGATTTGTTTTTGCTTGGTACTTGGTACAACAATGCCATGATTGCCGTCGAGGTCACTGATGGGCACGGCCTATCGGCAGTTAACTGGCTTCGCGACAATGGTTATTATTCGCTTTACCAGCGCCGTGTGTACGACAAACTCACCAACCAGTGGGTAGGTAAGTTGGGTTGGTCAACCACGAAAAAGACCAAGAAGTTTATTGTAGACAACCTGCGGTCCGATTTTTACAACTCCTTGGTGATTATTAACAACAAGGAAACCTTGCAGGAAATGTCCACGTTCGTTCGCCTGTCAGATAAAAGTGACGAGATCGGTGCTGTTAGTGGGGCAAAAGATGACCGAGTCATGAGCTTGGCTATCGCCAACCAGATACGGCGTGAAGTATCAGCAGTGGCTGCTGCACAAGCACAGCAGCAGCAACAGCAGCAACAGGCACTACAAAACACGCCGGAAGAGGTTGGACAGCCGATACCCTTAGCGGCGCTGATACGGCAACAGTACGCTCAACGACAGGAGCATCCGATTTTGGGGAGGTATGCTTAGATGGCTTTCACAGTGCTCCTCGATAATGTTCAGGCCAACGGCCCTGGAACGTCTTTAGACTGTCGAGGGTATCACAAGGCAACTGTGCTGCTTGGCAGTTCTTTTACTGCGGATGTCAAGTTTGAGGCCAGTTTGGATGGTTCTAATTGGTTTCCTTTTATGGGAAAAGCCAACGGTTCTTTAGACACCGGTATGGTGTCCAGTCCAAGTTATGTGCGGTTTGATGTTGAAGGCATTGCTTACCTGCGGCCCGTAGTAGCAAATTATCGCACAGGGACGGTGTATGCTGTTGGCTTTGCTGAAAATGTTGTGGTGGATGCTCCTAGCATTGCCGCCGTAAAGTACACCCTTGCTGCCTCCACGCCAGTTACAGTAAAGGCGTCCCCAGGAAGTGTTTACAGAATTGGAACAGCTTTAACCGACCTTATTGTCAAGGACGGCTCTACAGATATTTGGGCGGGCGCAGGTGACTTCTCATCTGCCCCACTGAGATGTTCCACGTCTATTGTATTGAGCAGCGCCACAGGTGGCGATGTGTACATCCAATACGTTTAGGGGGCGCTATGAATGCCGCTTATTTCAGGATATTCTAAGAAAGCAATCTCTGAAAACATCCGTCGTGAAGTGAAAGCCGGTCGGGATCAAAAACAGGCGGTCGCCATTGCGTTTTCTAAGGCACGGGAGGCGGCCAAGAAGATCAAAGACCCCAAACGACGGGCGTCAATACTACGCAAATTGGGGAGGAAGAGTTAATGGCTTCGTTGGTAACGGGTGTGTACGCTAGTTGTATTGTGTGCCGCAAATGGGTTGGGACAGGCATTGCCGTTGACCAATTCAATGTGGTGTGCCTAGACTGCGCCAACAGCATCGCGGATGCCTTGCCTAAGCCGGAAGCGTCGAAAGACGATGATTCAAAGGAAGCCGAAGAGGCGGAGCATGTTTTCACCTGCTCCGAGTGCGGTGAAACGTTTACCAGCAGGGGCAAATTCCTAGCGCACTGTCGGGCGCATAAGCGAGGTGCGGTGTAATGGGCTTGGTTGTAGCGGTGATGGCTTTGGTTGCGTTCTTGTGTTACCGTGAATGGTACCATTCCAAAGAGCTTGAAAAACTGGAAGACAGGTACTTCAAGGAGCGGCAAACGCTCCTTGATCGTTTAATGGCACGAGACTTCACGCAGTACAAACAAGCGGAATTCGCTGAGAGAATTCCTGTGCAGTTACCGGAGATGCCGGAAGATACTTATGACTTCAGTGAGGTTGGTAATTAGGGGAGGTGTCGGACGTGGCTTATTGGGATGATCCCGGTTACAAAGCTTTCATGCGTGAAACCTACGGCAGTAACTGGGGTGGTGGCAGTGACCGTTCGACCGGCGGTGGCGGCGACCGCGTGGCGCGCAAATCCGCCATTGAGCGGAAAGTCACTTCTACCAGCAAGTCTTCTTCCAGTAGCCGTAGTGAAAAGTCTTCTAGTAGTGGCAGCAGCACTAAGGCTTTGACTGACGCCCTGGCGCAGGCTAAACGTACCTACCATGAAGCACTGGCACGGGGCGACACCGCGACGATGGAGACCGCCAAGCGCGCTGCTGACGTCTATCGCAGCCAGGGTGCAGATGAGGCCGCAGCCAACCAGCAGGTGTATGGCACCGCCACACCTAGTGCCAGCGATTGGGCGAGGATAAATCAAAGTTACTCCGGCAGCGGCCGTAGTTCAAGCAGTGGTGGTTCCGGTACTACAAGTGGTGCCCGCACGACTGCACAACCAGCCACGGTAGGCACCGTCAAATCCGAAGTTGCAGCAGGCACGCCTACTACTGGGAAGGCTTATGACAAGTACATTAAGGCTTATGGCAGCGCAGAGGCATTTGGTGCTGAGATCAAACGAAAGCGCGCTGCTGGGCTGCCCTTTGACGACCCGGAAGCAGTGACAGAGTTCGAGCGTGATTACCCAGGTATTGATACCGGCCAACTTGTTGGTACAGGCGTTGCTGGTGGTGTTGCGGGTTTTGGTAATTTAGGTAGTGCTAATATTTATGCCCCCGGACCTGGCAGTGCACAAGCAGCACCTTCGCCAACACGCACAGTGGAACAACCTTCTTCGCCTCCTCCTATTACTATTGAGCTGCCTAAGCTTCCTGAATTGCCTTCCGTTCCGCCTGCTGTCATTACTCAGCCTCCACAAGTGGAGGTGCCTGCCGGCACAACCCCCGAAACCCAGGCTCCCCCGCCGGTTGAGGAAAAAGACCGCCTGAGCAAAGGCCCCGGGGGGTTTGTGGAGCGAATTACGCCCCTTGCCAATGTGCCTAGTGTGGAAGAGCTGTACAACTTGTACAAGGACGTGACCGGGCAGGAAAGCGAAGCCGTCAAACAGTACCTCGGTTCACAACAGTTCCAGGGGGTGCTGGGCGGTGCCATCCCTCTGTGGATGCGGAATGACCCGGTGTGGCGCTTGTACCTTACCCGGCTTGGCTACGACCTGACAGGCAGCGCAGACACGTTGAAGCGGTCAAGACAGGAGGCCATTCGTAGGCGGTTGGCAGGTGAGCAGTAAATGCCTCAGTTGGAGGAGCTGATAAACCGACGTTACCAAGCGGCGAAGACCGCTCGAAGACTTGTTGACAAAAACATCAAGCTCAACATTGCTTTTTTCCAGGGCGACCAGTGGACGACTTATGATGCAACTTCCGGTCGGGTTGTGCCTTGGATGGCTGCTAAGGGCAAACCCCGGGCAACCACCAACTTGATTATGCCTGTTGTGCGTATTGAATACGCAAAGTTGACCCGCAACGATCCGAGCTTTAAGGTTACTTCAACCACCGCCGACCTCGACGACGTGTCTAAGGCGAAGGCGTGTAAGCAGTTCCTTGACTACAAGTGGGAAACTGATCGATATGCGAATACTTTCAAACGGGCGTTGCTATGGGCGTTGGTGTCTGGCACCAGCTTTGTGAAGGTGTATTTCGACCCTGGTGCTGGTCCTACCCTTAATGGGGAAGCCTTGGGGGATGTTGTACTTGACTACTGTTCGCCCCTTGAAATGTTCGTCGATCCCTTTGCCCGCACTTTGGATGAAGCTTCTTGGGTTATTCACGCCCGGGTGCGCTCGACAGAGTATGTGGCGGCTAAATACGGTGTCAAAGTTCCGCCGGAGCAGGTAGAGAGCTTGGCCGTCATTGGTCTTACCGGTGAAAGTCAGCGCATGACTACAGAAGGTACAATCCCGGCCACGATAGTTAAAGAGTACTGGGAGCGGCCTTCTCCTTTGGTGCCTCAAGGCCGTTACGTAGTTATGGCGAGCAACAAGCTTCTCTACGAAGGCCCAAATCCGTATATAGACATCGCTCCCATTCCATTTGCCATGATGGTGCATATCCCGGTTCCTGGTAGGCTCTTTGGTGAATCTGTCATAACGTCACTTCGACAGGTCAACACGATCTACAACAAGTTGAAAAGTGACATCATAGAGAACACTTCAAAGCTTTCTAACCCGCCAATGTTTGCCCCGGTCGGTGCGTTGCTTAAGCCGCCTGAGTTCAGCCCTGGTGAGGTTATTTACTTTAACCCTACCGTACCAGGGAAGATAGATCAGGCAAAGTTTGACCCCTACCCACCACAGGTCGTCAATACTTTGATGCGACTACTACAGGAACGAGATGACATTTCCGGCATTAACGATGTGTCTCGTGGGATTGTTCCTCGTGGCATCCGGTCTGGTGAGGGGTTGTCCTACTTACTGGAGCAGGATGAAACCCGTTTGGCGGTTACGGCGCGTAACTATGAGGCTATGATCGGTGATGCTATGGGGATGGTGCTTCGGATGGCACGGGAGTTTTATGATATACCCCGTGTCATTCGTATTTTAGGCACTAACAATCAGCGGGAGGTTGCGTTGTTTAAGGCTGAGGACATCCCGCCCGATGCTGACGTCCGTGTTGAGGCCGGTTCCACTTTGCCTAAGTCAATGGTACAGCAGCAACAATTTCTGTTGGACCTGTGGGATCGTCGAATCATCAATGATCCTAGATTGGTGCTGCGGCTTACTCAGTATGGTTCAACTGAAGAGGTCTTCAACGAAATAGAATTGGATTCTTCTCAGGCGCTGCGCGAGAATGACCGCATGGCGGCTGGGGTTTACGCCGAAGTTGAGGACTTTCACAACCACGCTGTGCATATTGCGGAGCATAACCGCTTCCGCAAGACAGTTGATTTTGAGCGTTTAGCACCAGAGAGGAGGGAACTATTTAAGCAACATGTAGACAAACACAAGCAATTCTTGGCTGAGGCACAACAAGGAGGAGGTGCATTGAATGGCGCAGGACAAGAAGGACAAGCCAGCGGCGGCCCCGGCGGCCCCGGAGGAGGCATCCTTGGGGGAGCAGGCGGCCTCGCAGGCTTCGCAGCCTAAAGAACCGGAAAAACCTAAGGAACCAGAAACCCCTGCGGATATGGTTCCGGCAGCCGAAGAGCCAGCAGCACCGGAGGATAACCCGGTTGCGATGCTGGCTGTTCTGCTTCAAAACGACCCCGAGTTAGCTTTGAAGATTGCCGATGTGATTGAACAACATTATGGAGGTGGTTCCATGTTTGATAATGGTGCACCCGGAATGCCCCCGGCCTCCCCGATGGCTCCTGCTAATCCCCCGGCAACGCCAACACCACCGGCGGCGCAGGCGGCACAGGGGATAGCCCCAAGTGCCGGTGCTGCGATTCCACCGGAACTGATTGACCGGTTGGGCAGAGTGGAATCTGCTCAGGCTGACATGATGCTTGAGCGCGAGCTGGGGGAAGCCAAGCAAGAGTACGCTACCCTCAAAGAACAGTTGCCCATTCTTCCTGATTTGAACGACCAGGAGCTTCTGCAAATTGCATTGGAACGTGACGGACTGCCCCTCAAAGAGGCGTTGTACATTTGGGCGATGCAGAAGATGAAGTCCGGTGAGGGTCCCATCGCAGACCGAATCGCGGCGGCGGTGATGAGCAAGTCCAAAGCTCGCGGTCTCCCACCGGTGGAAGGCAAGGGTGGTACAATCCCCAGCGGTGAAGCTCCACAGGCGACCAGCTTAAAGCAGGCCCAGGCGATGGCAAAAGACCGTCTCCGGGCCATGTTTAGTTCTACCCCTGGTAAGTAGTTTGGACAAACCAAAATTGGAGGTGGATTAAATGGCAACCAATGTCGCGGTTTATGAAAGCATCTTGAAGGAAGTCTATGCCCCTGCGATTTCTAAAGAATTCATCAAGAACAAGCCTCTCCTGGAGAAGTTGGAGAAGTCTGCGGAGCACGCCGAGATCGGTGGGCGGTACTTCTACGTTCCGGTCGCCCTATTGGCGAACCAGGGCGTTGGTACTGCGGGCGAACTCGACACCATTACGGCTCCGACGCAGACCGTGACCGCCGGTGCTAAGTACTACAGCTTTATCCAGTGGGGTGTGTGCAGCCTGTCCAAACGGGCGCTCGAAGCATCGGTTAACGCTGACGCAGCTTGGGAAAACCTGAAAAACTTCGAGTTTGCCAACATCATTGAGAACATTCGCCAAAACACCAACCGGCAACTTTACGGCGACAGTGTCGGTATTTTGACCAAGTGTGGTGCAGCCACTAGTGTTAACGTCGTCCCTATCACGACTCCGAAGTACATCTTTGAGAACATGTACGTGGATATTATTGACACCACCAACGGTGCTGCCCTGGCGACCAACCGCAAAGTGGTCGCAGTCAACCGCGGCGCTTCTCCGACTATGACCATTGACGGTGCGGCTGTTACTACTACTGCGAATCACGGTGTAGTGCGTTCTGGTTCTTACAACAAGGAATGGGACGGTCTGGCGAAGATTGTCGCTCCTACCGGCGCTGTCGGCGGCATTGACCCGGCCACGGCGGGGTACCAGAACTGGGCTGCTTACCTCGATACTACCGGCGGTGCCGTCGGGATGCCTCTTATTCAGAAGGGCTTTGACGCCATTGAACTCAACGGCGGCAAGGTGGATTTGGCAGTAGCTTCTTACGGCGTTTACCGGGCGATGGCTAACTTTATGGAAAGCGCCAAGCGCATTCCGGTGGACGGCACGGTGAAGCTGGCCGGCGGTATGAGCGGTATGACTTGGAACGGTGTGGAGGTGTACAAGGATCAGGACTGCCCGGCGGGCACGCTCTACCTTATTGATTACGACGCGCTTCAGATCGGTCAGATCGGCGAACCCGGTTGGCTGGATACGGGCGGTACTGAGGGCGGTATCCTCCACTACATTCCGCGCTCGTTCGCGTTTGAGGCAGTGTACTACTGGGATGGCAACTTGATTACGATTCACCGGAACCGTCTGGCGGGCATTACGAACATTACCGAGGCGTAACCACAAGAGGCCAGCACAAGCTGGCCTCTCTTACATATTTCGAGAAAGGTGGTATCTGGATGCTTCTAGAGGTGTCTTCTCATGTTTTTGACATACCGGAACGCTTGAAGGAGGTTGACCCGCAACTGCGTGTGTTGTTCAACACGGACAGACAGCAGTACGAGGTTTGGGGCCGTGATCTGTACGGCCCTTATATGTTGGTTGCTTTCAAGGAGCTTGACCAGCGGGCTTTGACGGCTGTGCGCTATGGTTATTGGGTGGCGCGGAACACAGGGTGGCCTTACAAACATCTGCTCCAAAAGCAGGCAGACATTGACTACCGTGCGGAGCAGGCTCGTTACCAAAAGCTACGAGAGATTGAGTATGGCCTTCAGGATGATTTGAGATTTATGGGAAGGCCGGTGATTCAGGGTGCAGCTTTCTGAACTTATCCAGGCGGTTCGGGACGAGGTGCAAGATCAGGCGGCGCAGCGGTGGAGCGATGCTACCATAATTCGCTATTTGAATGACGCCCAGCTGGACTTGGCACAGGTGTCCAAGCAGCTTACTTCGTGGACTACTCAGGTTCAGGCCGGTGCGGTGTATGCTCCGAGGCCGCCCGACCTGCTGATTCCTAAGGCGTTCTGGTTTGAGATCGGTACTTGGCGGTATCCCTTGGAAATGAAGTACGGCCTTCCACCCGAAAACCAAGTGGTGCAGGGCGACCCGGAAGCAGTGCATTTGGTCGGCGATTATATGTACTTTTACCCGGTAGTGCAACAACCGGGAACGCTTTACATTTCCGGCACTATGCGACCCACTCCAATGGCACTTAATACAGATGTGCCCAGTATTCAGGACGCTGACAGTTTGCTTATTACCTATGCGGCTTGGATGTGTTTTTTGTCTGACGGTGATCCAATAGCGTCCACTAAAGAATCCTGGTATCGGCAGAGAAAGTTGGAATGGGCTATTCTCGACGCTCAGAAGCACCCCATGCCGGATAGAATTGAGCGCAATTGGTGGTGGTAAGAGATGGCGCGCAGTCCTCAAGGTTACATGGCTAAGAAACTCTCTAGCTTTGCTGGTGGGTTGAATACTTCTAATCCAGTAACTATAGCTGATACTGATTTAGCTAAAGCCACCAACATTGAATACACCACCGAAGGGCGCGTCAAGGTACGTGGTGGTGTGAAGAAACGGTTCAGTGCGGACTTCGCGTCCAACCCGGTTATCGGTATAGCACCGTATTACAAGGCTGATGGCACTACTCGCTTGGTGATGGCGTCGGGAACGTCCCTTTATGTAGACAATCCTCATGTAGCCTTTGACTACGACAGCCAGACCGACTTCAAGCAGAGCGGGGTTTATACCAACCTCGATATGGATAGCTCCCCCGGCGACGTGAGGATGACGGAGATAGTCCTTGACGGCTTCGAGGATGGCACATTTGACTGGTGGACTTCACGCGACACCGGATGGACAATTGACACCGCCGTTTTCAAAACCGGTACACGTTCCGCCAAGGGGACTGGAACGAACCAGAAACTTGTTCGCACCTTTGGCGGTAATAGAGATGCGGTTTATGTCAAACTGGCCTGCCGATTTGCTGAGGCGACTGTGGAACACTACCCGGTCAAGCTCATTTCCCCTACTAATACTGAAATTCAGGCTGTGGTAGCCGGTGCTGACGGTCACTTCAAGTACTGGAACGGTACAGCACTGGCAAATTTCCCAACAGACAAAACGTATGCTGTAGACACATGGTATGTGGTAGAGGTATGGACGCGTGGCGGTACGTTTTGGGTGAGTATTGACGGGCAGAGCTTAACTCCTAGTGGTCTATCGTTGAAAGATTCTGCTAACAGTGCCCAAAGTCAAGTAGCAAAGCTCCAAGTGCAGAATGCCGGGGCTACAGCAGGCACGATGTGGATTGATGATGTGGAGATAAACCCGATAGCGGCGGTGCTTTCCCGCTCCTCCGTCGCCTACAAGCAGGACGGCGCGCAGGTCGCCGCCAATGTGCCCCGGTACGAGACGGGCAAGTTCGCGCAGGCATGGTGGGGTGAGGAGGGGACGACGAACGTTGTCGCCGATCCCTCTTTTGAAACTGGTACGGGTTGGACTTTTGGCGCCGGCGGCAGCAGGATCAGCACTGACCATTGGCACGGAGGCTACTGCGCTAAAAGCACAAGTAACTTAAGCGAAGACATTCAACAGACCAATATTGCCGTGACCGGAGGAACTACGCATACACTTAGTTGGTATGGAAAGTCTGATACACCAGGAAGTCCTGCTGGTAATGGATTTGTGCACTTTAGGCTGTACAATTCCTCTGGCGTTGAGATTACCACGCCTATCAGTGGGTGGACTTACGATTCCGGTTTTGGATATTACAAGATAATAACCTTACAAAATTACTGGCTAAGGGACAGCGCACAGATTGTACTTCCTACCAATGCGGCGAAGATGACGTTGTATTTCTCATGGCGCAGTGGAACGAATCCGGGAACCTATGCTTTATATGACGCTATCCAACTCGAACAAAAGCCCTACGCCACCTCCTTCATCGACGGCACCCGCTCCCTCGAGACCCTGACCATCCCCACGGCGGGGGTGCTGTCGGCGACCCAAGGCACTTTGGAGTGCTGGATCAGGTTTGATGATGATATAGGCAAGCTCGTACATGCTATTTTTGATGCTAGGGATACAGCAGCAAGCGTCCCAGATTATACCGGGCCACACATGTTTATTCACGAAGATGGTAAGGTTCACTTTCGCGTGGGTACTGGCAGTTCTTACTACGAATTAGTTGGCGCAACGGTGCTGACAAAGGGAACCTGGTATTTCGTGGCTTTTCGCTGGAGCGCCTCGGGTACGGCTTTGCTAGTGAATGGTACTGTAGAAGCATCCAGCACTACACCTCCTAACTGGGTTCTGCCAGCCAAGGCATATATTGGGTGTAATGCTTATGGTCAATTCCAACTTGACGGTCTCATCGACGACCTCCGCATCTCCTCCCGCGCCCGGACGGACGCGGAGATCAGCGCGGCGTACAGCAGTGGACTACCCCTATCTTGGGACGCCGATACAACCTACCTGCTCGACTTCGACGGTGATTTGCGGCTCCCTCCTGACCGTCTAGGGGTTTGGACTTCGCCGGTGCAAAACGCCACGACGGCACAGGATAAGTCTTCTTTAACTATAACTTGGCAGGATACAGTTCTTCCCAACACGGCTGTAGCTTGTCAAGTTAGGACTTCTTCGGATGGTGTGAGCTGGTCTGCGTGGTACGACCAAGTGAACGGGGCACTTTCAGCAGCCCCCGCCGGAGCTTATTCGCAGGTGCGGTTTATTTTACAGCTGTTGGATTACGCTAAGTCCCCCAGTTTGCACAAAGTGACGGCCAGTTATGAAGGTGCTCCGACGGCTACGCTTCTGGTGGGCGGTCTCGGCACGGCAAGTCATTACTCCTTCGCACAGTTACAGGATAGTTTGATAGTCTGCAACGGTGTCAATTTCCCGAGGAAGTTTGATGGTGGTACTACAGCCGATGAAATAGCTGCTGCGCCGAAAGCAGCAGTGGCCTGCACGTTCAAAAACAGGGTTTTCTTAGCTAAGGACGCCACGAACCCATCCCGCCTGTGGTACTCGGGGATTTTGGACCTTACCCAGTGGCCTGGATACGAAGAGGTTAATCCTAATGACGGCGATGAGATAATGGCGCTCCTGCCGACCTCCATGACGCTTCTTATTGTAAAACAGCACAGCGCCTATTACCTGCAAGGCTATTCGCCCGAGACCTTCCAAATTACCCCTGCCGGCGAGGGTGGTACGATATCTCCATGGGGAGTGATCTGGACGCCATACGGCATCTTTCGCCTTGACCGTGACGGGGTTTGGGCCACAGACTTCCGTAAACAGATACTGCTTACAGAGAAAATTCAAAAGGTGTGGGATGGCCTAAACCAGCGCCAGCTTGATAAAGCGGCGCTCTACTTCTACCGTAATAAGCTCCTGGTGGCTGTTCCCAACGGCATTAGCAACTACAACGACACGCTCCTTGTTTACGACCTGTCCCATAAAGCCTGGGCTGTGTGGACTGGGCTTACTCCCGGCTGCTTCAGTGTCTTTTGGGAGTTTGGGCAATGGGTGACGCTGTTTGGTTCTTCTAAATCAGGCAACGTGTTTGAGTTCGGTTCTTATGAAACTGATGCCGGTACACCTATTCAAGGTCGAATTGTCACAAAACACTTCCCGTTGGTGTCTGAAGAAGTGACAACCCGCCTAAAGTGGGTGGATGTCTACTTCCAAACCTCCTCAACAAGTGACTCAGACGTAACTGCAAGCTCGCTGGTGGATGGCGCTACTGGCCCCACACGCACGTTTAAGGTACCCCTATCTTCCAACCCTGGTAGTCTGCCGTTCCGGTTCTACCCACAGGCGTTTGGGCGCACCGTCGGCATGGACATCGCGTGGACAGGGCCTGCTGAGCTTGAGGGCATGACCTTTGTGTACTTCCCAAGGACAGCACGTCCGCAGAGGGTGATTTAATGGCTTACGCAGACACACCCCTATTCCTGCTCAAGTCTCCCGAGATGATACAAATCATCCAGCAGCTTCAATTTGCCGTTAACTTCCTGGATGAGACCAACTTTCCCAACAAAGTAAATGCCGACGCTGTACTCAAAGCAAACAGCGCCACAGGGAGCAACCTGCTGATAAACTACTCTACCCCACTTAAAAAGTTGGCCTGGCAGGAGTGGCCGATTCCCTTGGTTATCCCTGTGCAACCCGCCACAACGACCAGCAGCCTCGATTGTGGCGGGTTTTTCCTTTACGATCCCGCCAAGTTTCCCGGTGGCACTTGGTACTTAGAAGCAGCCATGCAGGTTACTTCTGGCGGTACGGCGACCATTGACTTGAAGGCAGGCGTTACTGTGGTCGGTTCGGTGTCGACAACCAATACTACGTGGACGGTGTTGCGTAGTGCGGCGCTGACCATGCCACAATCTCAAACGGCTTTGACTGTGACACTCAAGAGCAGCAGTTCAAGCTACACGGCCTCCCTGTGGGCGGCTAGGTTGATTTACGTGAGTTAGGAGGTGGTCTTGGTGGCTAATGAAAAGCCTTTACGCCAGACGTTGGAAAGCCAGGGATACAGCGTCTACTGGCAAGGGAAAGGCAAACCGATCAAAGTAAGCAAAGGAAGCCAGACGTTTGAGATCGCGCCATCGGAATATCAAGTTCGCAGCGGGACAGCTTTCGTTTCTCCTGACGTTTTAGGCAGGTTTTCGGCCAAGGAGACCGCTTCGCCAACACAAACTGCCCCTACTGAGCCGCTATACAAGCAAGTGCCGGGACAAATCCAAAGTGATGTGCAAAAGTATCAAGAGCAGGAAAGGGCCAATTTTGAACGCTTCCGACAGCAGCAAGAAGATGTCTGGAACCGGTATTATGCGGAGCAGCAACAACGGATCAGTGATTACATGGGGCAAATGAACCAGCTTATTCAACAGTATAGTGATGCTGGAATTCAAATGCTAAAGCAGTACCAGGAGCAGTATGGGCAGTCCCTGGCCACCCTCAAGCAGTTGATGCAGCCCGACCCCACTGTACCGGAAACGGTTAAAGTAGCTCTTGATATGCTGGAAAAGCGCACAGAAGAGAACGCCCGACTTCTCGATGAGGAGATGAACCGCCGGGGTAGGTACCAATCCTCCTATGCTATGGACAAACGGCGAGAATTGTACAGTGATCTCACGACTGACCAGCAGCAGATTTTGGCGCAGTGGATTGACCAACAACACAAACAAATGACTGACGCCACGCTCCGATATGCGGCGGCGCAGGCCGACTTTGCCCAAAACTACGCCAACCTGTACGGGCAGGTGACGGCCAAGCCTATAGAAATGGGTATGGGCTTGGCTCAGGAATTACTAAACAGACAGAGTGCTTTGGGAGAGCAGCAATGGCAAATGCGGTCTGGCCTGCTTTCTCAGCAGCAGGCGATGGAAAGCAATCTAGCACAGGTAGGTCTTAACACCGCTGTTGGTTTGCGGCAGTGGTTGGCTGAACAGGAAGCTGCTGCTCAGAGGGCGCAAGCGGAGCTTGAAGCACAACGGGCACAGCAGGAATGGGAGCAGCAGAAGTTCTTGGCTAACTTAGCCTTACAGCAAGCGCAGTTACAGGAAACCCAGCGGCATAACATTGCTATGGAACGCCGCCCTGTCGGTGGGGGCGGTGGGTTGACCGCTTATCAGATGTACCAGATTGCACAAAAGCAAGCAGAACAGCAAGCTAAGGCAGAGGCGGAAAAGACCTTGAAGAGCACCGCCGCCCGGGCGGGGACTGACCTAACCACAGCAGGATACATCCTTAATTTGTCTGCCTTAAAAGACAACGCTGTCGCAGTACGTCGGCAAATTGAAGCCGACATGAAAGACCCTGCAAAAGCTTCTGTTGATTGGAACAAAGTAATACAGGAAGCAGACAAATGGTATCCTTGGCCGTTGGTGTCTAGTTTGATTCCAGGGCAAGTAATCCGTCAAGCTCCTTAAGGGGTGAGTTGTTGTGGTTGACTATTTCAAGCTGGCACAGGACTTGACTCAGGCTTCAGGCGGGGTTGACTATTTCAAGCTGGCGCAGGAAATGGCAGGAAGGACTAAAGTAGCTGCACCAAAGAAAACTCCCTACGAAGCTGCTCAAACGGAGATTGGACACAACATTGCTCGGTTGCAGGCTGTCGGTGCCCCTGTGCCTAATCCCCCTACTCACCCCAACTTCCTAACCCGTGTGTTCGACATTCTTGACCGCCCTGGTGCGGCTGTGCGAGGGGCAGTAAAGGCTATATTATCGCCAGAAAGTGAGTCTGTTTTGGGAGAGGCTTGGAAGGGCCTTACCGGGCAGGCCAAGGTAAGCGGCGCAGACGTATTAAAGGAGGCCGGTATTGAGCCTAAGAATAAGGTCTTAAATTGGCTTACTTCCTTAGCAACAGAGATTGTGCTAGACCCAACAACTTACCTCACTCTTGGTGCGACGACTTTGGCGAAGAAGGCCGGACAGGAATCGGCAGAGCAAATCGCTAAGCGGATTATTCCTGAAATAGCTAAGGAAACCGGCAAGACTATTAGTGAAAGCAGCGCCAAACTTCTAGCTGAAAACGCCCTCAAGGGGCAAATTCCTATCGGTAAGCTGGGTGCAGCCGTCCAACGGGCGCTCGGCTTCGCGGTGGAAAAGACGGCCCTTCCTGCTGGCCTGCGTCCTTTGGAACAGGCCCTGGCTCTACGAGAGGCTGGTGCTCTTACTGGGATTACTTACCCGTCCGCTAAGGCCGCCGTCCGTGCGCTTGAAAGCCGCATTGCGAAAGGACAACTTCCCGACATCGCCCGAGGAATTCTTGAACGCTTAACCAAGGAAGGTGCCGAGCGCAGTGCCTACAAGGTGGTCGGCGAGGTGCCGCGCTACACCGCAGAGTTTGGCTCCATTATGGGCTTCACCAAACCTGTAGCTTCTGTGGATATTACCCGCTTGGTTAATTCGTTACGCAGCGGGGCAGCACGTGTTGCAGGTAAACCTGGGGAGGCGGTGGCAGACTTCCTTGGCCGAGCATTCATACGTGACTACACTCCACAGGCGTTCAAAGGCGTGGAACGTGCGGGAATTGTTCAGGCCAAAAAAGCTATTGCCAAGGCTGAAACAGAGGCTCCGGCCGCAGCAGGTGTGACTTTGCAACGTACACTCGCCGATTGGCAGCGTAAGGGCCTTCCTCAGACAGCCCGCGAAAGTGCCTCCTACGTTTTGGAGGAGGGCATGACCAAGCCGGCGCGCCTGCTGCGTGTGACACAGGACAAAATCAACCGAACGATGGATGAAATAGTTCATCTTGCTCAGCAGGATGTAATTCCACAAAAAGAATTTGCTAAGAAATGGAAGCAGATAGATAAGCTGCGGACAACTCTTCAGAACGCTCAAGCAGAGTTAACTGCCCAGCGCGAACGGCTTTTCGGGGCACTGGGAATTACTAAGGATACAAAGACAGCATCGCGAATTGCCAACCAGCTTTACCGCCGCGATCTAGAGCTGTTGCAACAAGAGCACGTGCCTATCAACGTGGTGCAGTTCTATACCTCACACATCTTCAAAGACCCGCCGGAGAAGGTTAAGGCGGTGCTAGAAAAGTACGCCGCATCTAAGGGTATTAGCGCTGCCCACCCATTCTTCCTCAAACACCGCGCTTTCAAAAACCTGACTATTGAGGACTTGGAAGCTCTTGGCCTGCATCCCGTCAAAGATGTGGCGGTGCAGACGGCAATTCACCGGGCGCTTACAGACCAGCTTCTGACCATAAACAAAATGGGTCGGGAGCTACGCGCTCTCGGCCCGGATGTAATCCGTCCAGCTAAAGCAGCCCCTCCCGGCTGGTTTGTTATTCGTGACACTACTGTGCCTAGCCTCAAAGACATGGCCGTCCACCCGGAAGTGGCTACCAGCCTGCAAAGGTTATACAATGTGGTGCGTACCCCCGATGTGACTTCCAAAGCATTTGAGGACGCCTATTCCCGTGCAATGCGGAACCTCAAAGCCCTAATGACTGCTTGGAATCCGCGTTTTCACATTGTCAACGGCATCGGTGGCGCATTTTTTAACTTCATTGACGGCGTTCCTCCAAAAACCTACGACGAAGCCCGCCGCCTGTTTCAAGGAACGGCCAAAGAAGCTGTCATTCAAGGTAAGCGTATCTCCCGTCAAACCCTCCTTGACCTCTTCAACCGTCACGGTTTGGCGGGGCAGGGAGCTTTCCGGCAGGCCGCTACAACCCGCTCTTTGTTGGAGGAGGCTACGCAAACCGCTGCAAAGATTGGCCTCTCTGCGGAAGGGGCACCTACTGCGTGGCAGCGTTTTACTGGTGTTCCCCGTGCCGTAGGTGAAGCCACCGATACCTACATGCGCTTCACCAACTTCCTAGCTCAGTTGAAGCGGGGCCTTTCTCCAGACGCCGCCGCCGCTCATGTTAAGGCTATTCACTATGATTACGGTGCACTCACCCCATTTGAACAAAAGCTCAGTCACTACCTCATCCCATTCTACGCATGGGTACGGTTCAACACCCCGGCTATGTTGAAGCTCTTAGCTACTCGGCCCGGCATCTACATGGCAGCACGACACACCGTGGAAACCGCTAAAGAAGCGCAGGGGATTAAAGACGAAGACGTGCCGACGTGGCTGCGTGACTTGATGGCTGTGCCTATTGGCAAAGACGCTAGGGGCAACTACATTTTCTTCAACCCATCATTACCAATCACCGATCTTGCACGTATTCCTGACTTTGGCGATCCTGGGTCTGGAATGCGTGAGCTTGGCGGCCTAATTAACCCGGTGCTTACGATGATCCCACAGTTGGCTACAAACCGCAGTATGTTTTACGGAGGACCAATCAGCCGCTATGAGGCTGTACCAATGGAACGGCTGAAGGATTCAATCAATTTTGCTCTTAGCCAAATTGGCCCAGCACGTGAAATTATGGCTGCACGGCGGTATGCAAAAGAAACTCCAGAGAAACCGCTAACCACCAAGCGAATCCCAGGTTTGGGCAGCCTAATCACCACTGTAAACCCACAAGGGATGCAGCAAGGTAGGACGTTTGAGTACCGTGATTTGCTACGGCAGTGGATAGAACTGCAAAAGGCACGGGGACTGCCCGTGCCTGATTGGAACGAGCTAAAGAAGGCACAAGGACAACGTTAGTTATTCATGTGAAAAAGCAAAGCTATGAGTAGCCCTGTGCAGACGAGAAGCAACAGTCTTACCATCATTTCCGAGGTCTTTTGGTCTTCCGAAAGTCCCTCCAATCCTTCAGGATTGGTGAGAAAGCCAATAGAAAACCAGCCTATGACCACCACCGCCAAGATGGTAAAGAAAACTTGCACGGTTTCTCCTCCTTTCCTTTACTTCATGGATTGATGTACTTCTTCACTTGTTGTTGCATAAACGTTATTTGCTGCCTTGGTGCTCCTACCTTACGTGCAATTCGTAGCTCCACCAAGTAACAAATAGCCTCTCGGTCGTTTTCGGAAACAACGTCATGAAGCCCTATGCTATGCAATTGTATATGTGCTGCTTCGTGTGCTAACAATGCCGCATAGAGTGCCGTTACTTCCTGTGATGTGTAGCCCTTACACACTTCATAGAAGGTTTTTCGATCAAATTGGACACCGGCCAAACCGCTAGAAGCAGCCGAACCATTGTTTAAGTCTGCCATGATGATAGTTGGAACAAAAGCTTCGACGTTGAGAAAGGTGTGATAGTCGTTCTTTGCTAATAATGTTAATGCCTGCTGTATTACCCCCACAAAATCTTTGGGGCCGTTTATCAATGGCTCTTTTATGTTTTCGCTCCATCGGTTGACTGCCCCTTGTGCAAACGCGGGTATTTGTTGTGGTTGGGGGGTTTGGATAATTGATTTGGTGATTGTCACCGTGTTTGTGACAGCATTCCAATTGACCTGACAACCCAAAGCTTCACTGACCGCACGCAGTGGCACCAAGACGGTTCCGTTAATTTCTTGAGGTGGTACCGAGCTTTGGAGGGGCACACCATTGACTAGAATGGTGATGCCCCTCCCGGCGTATGCTAGGCTACTTGCAAACACCAAAACCAGAACAAGGATGGTGATAGCTAGGGACTTTCTCTTCATTAAAAACACTCCTCCTTTAATGATTAGCTCGGGGGTGGTAATGTGAGGTTGTACACGCCTGATGCAACACGGAAGCTCCTGAGACCGACGTTAGACCGCTGTGGTTATATCCTGGATTATGAAGGGCAAACCACAGCTTTGGTTGCAGCACCGCCGCATTGGGGTACAGTTTCGGTTACGGACGTGCTCAAGGCTCTGGCGGCCTTAAATGAGCAGTTCCCATTGGGTTGGCTAAAGGATTTCCCAGTGTTCATCACCGACCTTCAATACATGTACTACGACGGGCGTACCTGGAGTGACACCGGTACGGTTGCCAAGACCTACCCACAGTATATCATCATTTGCGCCCAGGCCGATTTTGATGAACCTCGGGCGGCGATGGTGATTACCCATGAGCTTGGACACGCTGTGATGCTTCACCTCACAGACAGCAAGGAGTTTTATGGTAAAGAAACGCCGATGCTGGCTGCCTACAGAAAGCTGCGTAACCTTGGGCCGGAGATAAACTACGGCTGGGCATGGGAAGATCAGCTATATGAAGTCTTTGCCGAGGACTTTAGATGGTTGTTTGGAAGTTCGACAGCTAAGCTGGAGCGTTTCCGAACAATGGATGAGGCCGTTGATCCGAAACCGCCTAGTGAAGAAATTCGCAGGTGGTTTCTTGATTTGATCCCCAAACCTGTGCCGGAGTTTCATGTTCAGGTTATCACAGGAAAGGAGGAATCGCAGGAAATGCGTCCCGGAGAATTCATTGACTTAGTTAAACTGGGGGCCATTGAAAGCTACAGAAAGTACGGCATTCTACCCTCAATTACCATTGCTCAGGCAGCTTTGGAGTCTGGTTGGGGTAAAGCTCATATCCAGTATAACCTTTTCGGAATCAAATGGACAGAAGGTTGCGGGTATGCCAAGGTTGCCAAAACCACTACGGAGTACGTTAACGGCGTAGCCAAGACAGTGACGGCGTATTTCCGAGGATATAAAGACTTCAACGAAAGCATCCTCGATCATGCAAAGCTGCTGGCCTCCCCCCGATACTTGAAAGTGCGACAAGCCAAGAACTACCAGGAGGCAGCCAGAGCATTACAAGAGTGTGGTTACGCAACCGATCCCGAGTACGCAGATAAGCTGGTTTCCATAATCACTGCTCATGCTTTGTGGGGCATTGATAAGGAGGTATCAGACGTGTTCAGGGACATCGAAGGTCATTGGGCTAAGGCCGACATCGAGGCAGTTGCCAAAGCCGGTCTCATGAGTGGCTACCCGGACGGACGTTTCGGCCCGGATGAACCCGTTACCCGTGCTCAGTTGGCGGCAGTAGTGAACAGGTTGCTTAAAAGGGAGGGATAAACCGTGACGCTTGCTGATTTCAAGGCTGCTGTAGGAGTTGTCGGTGGAGTTATAGTTTACTATCTGGGAGGGTGGGACATAGCTTTGTACGCGCTTCTTATGGTAATGGTACTTGACTACCTTACAGGCGTAAGCAAAGCTGTGTACCTGGGCAAACTCAACAGCTATATCGGCTTTAAGGGCATTACCAAAAAGGTCGCTTACCTGTTTCTTGTAGCTTTGGCAGCACAGGTCGATCTCATTACAGGGGCGACCGGAGCGGTGAGAAGCATCGTTATCATGTTCTTGTTTGCTAACGAAGGATTGTCTATAGTGGAAAATCTAGCCGAGATGGAAGTACCAATTCCAGATACTATCCGCAACGCATTAGAGGTATTAAAGGCTAAGGACAAGAACGGGGGTAAATAACCCCCGTTTTTCTCATTAGGGGGTATAACGTTGCTTTATCATGCCGTGGCCCTGCCTACGGACATTAAAGCAGCCTACCTTGTGCCTATTTCGGATTTACACGTAGGCGATCCTTTATTTGATGAGCAGAAGTTTATGCGCCTTGCTGACTGGATTGCTCAAACACCAAACGCATGGGTAGTTCTGTTAGGCGACTTGATGAACACGGCCTTGAAAAGCTCCAAGAGCGACATTTACCAAGAGAGACTAAATCCGCAGCAGCAACTGCGGTACGCCAAGAAGTTACTCCTGCCAATCAAGGACCGTATTCTGGCCGCCGTCGAGGGCAATCACGAACAGCGGATCATGCGTGAGGACGGCATAGACACCACTGAGCTTCTGGCAGATGAATTGGGGGTTTTCTACTCACCCCATTCCGTCCTCCTAAAAATCACCTTGGGCGCGGGCAGTAAGAACGGTAAGCCACAGTGCTACACGGTTTATGCCACGCATGGAGTGGGGTCGGGCCGCACGGTAGGAGCTAAGGCCAACTCGCTTCGTAGGCTGCGAGATATCGTACTGGCCGATATCTACATCACAGGGCACATCCACTGGATGACCGCCTTCCAAGAAACCTACTACGTCCCCGATACTCGAAATAACAAAATCACAGAAACAAAACTCACTTTCGTCTCTTCGAGTTCCTTCCTGAAGTGGGGCGGGTACGCAGAAGAAAAGCTCCTGGTGCCTAGCAAGTTGGGGGTTCCACGTATCCGGCTAGATGGTACCAGAAAGGACGTGCATGTCTCGATATGAGTGAAGAGCGGTACTTCACCTGTGGACGTGTCCTCGCCAACACAATGCAGGAAGCACTGAAGAAGTTGGAGGAGCAGGTGCGCCAGCGAGGGTTTACCCCACGCGGTGCGTTGAGAGCCTACGAAACCCACATTCCAGGTTGGTATGAATACTATATTGAAATAGAGGCCCCTATGTAATGCCCTTGGATATAGTCCAAGGGCTTTTCTTTTTATGCCGCCTTTGCGGATAAGTATTCCTCAATGGTTTTAAGTTCTCCCCAGGAAGGGCCGATCTTGACTTCAGCGTCAAAGGGTACACTGCCGTCCAGTACCGGGGCAGACATGATTCCCTGCAACCAGCGGGCCACTTCTACGGGGTCTTCTTTGGTTTCGAGCAGGATTGAATCATGCACCGTAAGCAACAGGCGTGTGTTCGGGTTGCCTACCAAGCACCTGCCAGCCTTGATGAGAGCGGTGAGCGTTACGTCGCTCGCCAGCGATTGAATTGGTGCATTTACAGCCTGTCGTAAGACTTCGTTGCGATTGTCGTTTCCAATAAACCCGAAGTTGCGAGTGCGCCCGAAGGGTGTAGAAACCTTGCCCACCTCTAACACTTTGCGCTTGGTTTCCTCAATCCACTCCTGTGCCTGTGGGAACGCCTTGAAATACTCCTCAATTAAATCTTCTGCCTCACTCACTGAAATTCCTAGCTCTGCCGCCAGGGATGGGGCGGACATTTGATAAATTACGCCGAAGGTGAGGTGTTTTGCTTTCTGGCGCATCTCCTTGGTCACTTCTTCTGGCTTGACCTTGAACATGAGACAGGCTGTGCGAATGTGCATGTCGCCGCCGGCACGAATGGCCTGGATGAGATTTTCGTCCTGTGAGTAGTACGCCAACCCACGGACTTCAGCTTGAGACAAATCACCTTCCACCAGTGTATAGCCCGGTGTGGCAATGAAGATTTTTCGTATGTCACTGTCCTTGGGGATGTTCTGCAGGTTAACTGGGTTGCTGCTGGAAAGCCGCCCGGTAACTGTTCCGTGAAGGTTGAAGGTGGTGTGGACTCTACCGTTAATGTCGGCAGCTTCAAGCAAGGCTTTAACGTAAGTAGAGTGCAATTTTTTCTTAGTGCGGTACTCTAACAGCACGTCCACGATGGGATGATACCCTTTAAGCTCCTCCAGAGCATCTTTGTCGGAAGACAGCCTACCAGGAATCGGCAATTCCAATTCTTTGTACAGCACCTCTAGAAGCTGTTTGTGGGAGTTCGGGTTGAATTCATGCCCGGCATGCTGGTGAAGCTGGTGCAGTAAATCATCTACGGCAGTGGCGTACTCAATGTCCATGTTCCGCAGTAAAGGTATATCCACAAGGACGCCGAGGGATTCCATTCTGGCGAGCACATCGCTGGCTGGGTACAAAAGGGTTTCCAGCACCCTGTGATCGTTTTCAGAAAGCCTTTCCTGAAACAACCTGTGCAACTGAAGGGTATAGCTGGCGTCCTTGGCGTTGTACCTGTACAAGGTCTCTGGAGGGCAGTTTTCAAACCCGGTCTTGTGGTACGGCTTAAGCTCGGCGTCGTACTCCGGCATGTTGAGGTAGTCCTTGGCTAGTTGCTTCAGGCCGTGCGTGCCGGGCAGGTTGTTCAGCAAATAGTGTTCCAACATGGTGTCTGCCCCTGTGCATGGGCTTGGAATTCCATGTCTCCACAAAACCTGAAGGTCGTATTTGAGATTGTGCCCGACGATGGTCAACCTACCCAAAGCAACATCCAACTTATCACGAATGTAGTTGTTTTGCAAAGCGTTCTTTGTTACCACTACGGCCGTGCCCGGCTTCCAAGATAGACCGATACATAGTAACTCCCCTGTGCTAGATGTCTCAACGTCTAAAGCGACTTCTTGACCATGGTACAATTGCCACAAACGGTCAATCAGTTCACGTGCGTCTTCTACATTGTCAATTACCACTGTCTTGACATCGCTGGAGGATTCTTTCGGTGGCTCTAATTTTCCTTGTAACACCAGCAACGCTTTTTCCAAGTCGGTCTTTAGGTCCTGGTACAATCTTGGAGACCGCAGTACAGCGGCAGGATGGTACGCTGGAACGATGGTTGTGTCTACAGCCTCTGGTAGGTCAGGACTGAGGAGCGCCCCGTGCCAATTGCTGATCCCGTGCTTGCCGGCAAGGGCTTTGAGGGCCGTATTGCCAAGGGCAATAACCACCTTTGGCCGGTGTGCTAAAACTTCCCGCCACAGCCGGGGGAGGCACGCCTTCAACTCCTTCGGTTTTGGGGGGCGGATAGGTTCAGGTGCACACAAACAGGCATTGGTGAGGTAACATTCATCTCGGTCAATGCCAACCTCTTTTAACACTGTGTCAAGCAGCTTTCCCGCCCTCCCGACAAAGGGCACGCCGCGGGCCGCTTCGGTGGGGCCAGGGGCCTCCCCGCAGATCACTATGTCTGCCTGGGCAGGCCCACAACCACCTACACAGGGGTAATCTTGTAATGTGCATTTATCACACTGAGCACCGTCAGGCCGAATGTCTTTCCCTCGTGCCAACACCCGAACCACGCTCCTTCAATACTTCGATAAACCTTTCAGGGAACTCTTTACGGCAGTACCACAAAAGGTGCCGGGTAGCATCCCGCGCGTGGGGCATCCCTGCTGTCATGTCCCATGCTTTGAACGCCTTGAGTACGTCGTTAGTTATGGTTTTGCGAACAGATGCTGGAAGTTCGATGATGGGAACATTACACTCATCCGCCCAAGACCTAATCATTCCTATAACTTGTGGTGCAGGCAGATTATCCCACACCAAGCCAGCTGATTTCCAAGGATATACGCGAAAGGCTTCTAGGAGGATGGTTTTGGGCCGAGGGAATGTCTTTAGCAACTTCGGAACCACATCCATAACTACTTGCCCTGCACCGGATACCTTAAATCGGTCTTCATCGAACCATGCAAACCCGGTAGTTTTACCGGGGTCAAACGCTAGAAGCATCTAAAGTCTCCTTTCTTACGGTTCTGCCGCAGCTTTTGACTTCCGGGCAGTATCCAAGCCGCTCGCATTTTGGCACAAGGTACTTTGCCAAGAACGGTGAGACTTTCTCAACCTCCATTTTCATTCTCAGTGCCACCTCTTGAATTTCCCATTGAGCACGAGAACATAAGCGCTGCTCGCAGAAGTGGCGTAACTCTCGGAAGTTCATGCTGACGTGAAGGGCCGTCTGTGTAGCGTTTGGCAGTATATAACGGGCGTCTTCAGGAGGGATACCTAAGTCAAGCAGATGACGGTAAGTTACTAACACCTCAACGAGAGCCGCATTGTAACATTGCACAGCTGTGCTGTTAGCCCTTATAGATGGGGGATAAACAAATTGTGTAGCGCCCTCTTTACAATATCTTTGGCTCCGCTGGGCATAGCTCGCCAATCTGTGCCTTACCAACTGGTGTGAACACGCCCTGCTTATCCCAACAATTTCAAAGTGGAAGGTAGCAAACTCGGTGATGCTCTCATGGCCGGACTTCAGGCAATGCTCTACGATTTTCGTGGATGGTTCGCTGTCGTAACACACTGCTGCTGCTCGGGACATGGTTATTACAGGGTCGGGTGTGTGGTTAATGAGTGCCACCTGCACAGCTATTCCGCCTCCTCTGTAAATACGCACTCGTATTCCGGCCTCCGCCGCCAACACATGTGGCCGCTCGAACCGCGTTCCCAGTATTCAAGTACTTGTACAGGAATGCTGTTCATCGTGTTTCCTGCTGGGCAGTCTTTGTCATCGTGTCTAGGCGGGTCCCCGTAGAAACACCAACTATACTTATTAGGTGTAGGCTCATAGAAAGAGAAAGCTGTGCTTACAGCTACTTTAAACTCTCTTCCGCATTCTTGGCACTTGACAATCAGTAGGGCTACCTTTTTAACATATACATCACACATAGAAGGCTTGAAGGGATCATAACGCGGCACGCCGTACTCATCCCACCAAAGAGGTGGTCCTAAGCGCTTGGTAATGTCGCTATAATCAGGTCTCATCACTACTCTCCCCTTCCATTAACCGTTGCGAGAACCGCTCCACCGCCGCCCGGATTCGCTCCTGCTGCTCCGGCGGAAGCTCGCCGACAGGTCTATGTGCCTCCGTATCGACGTGGATGACGTACCATTGGATGTGGCCCAACTTACCGCACCATACCCGCGTCATGGCCACTCCTCCTTCGGCGCTCATTGTTATGCTCCTTTTCCCGCTCTAACGATGTTCGTAGGCCAATAATTTGCTCTATATATTTCCTGCGTTCTTGCTTCCAACGAATCTCTGCCCAAATCAAAAACAAAGCAAGAGTTACAGTAGCTAAGGGCCATAAGTCATAGTTCATGGTTACGCCCTCTCCTTTCTGCCAGCAATAGCTTGGGCGCTTTGTAGGAATTCGCATAGGATTCAGGCTGAATCTGGAAGTCTATCTTCATGTCCGTCACTCTCCAAAGTTGTTTTGTTTGCCTTGTACATTCTCGTGACCAGCGCCACCGTGCCTCGCCCCAATCGCCTGTTTCGCCTTGCTGCACCCACTCCTTAACGGAGCCGTATCTCTTTGCAAACTCGTCGTCCGGCATAATAGCTAGAATGTCCACATCCCTTGGAGTGTCCGTGTTAAGAGCAGAACCGACTAGGTAAATAGGGCAACTGTACTTACGTGCCAAGGTGCGCGCAACGGCATCAAGCTTGATGACAATCATGGGTGAACATCTATCCATGGTTAGTGCCTTCCTCCTCCAGCGCGGCCAGCGCTTTGCGGGCCTTTTCACAAGTAGGGTGGCAGCGGAATGCACTGCATTCTCCTCGGAAGTGGCCGTCTGAATACATCAAGCCCTCCAAAGCTTCCCGCATTGCCGCTACCTGCGCCTCCAACTTCCGCACCCGCTGCCGCAGCTTGGCATTTTCTTCTTCGAGTTGGGTTTTAGTATAGCGCAACCTAATCTTCTCTTCTGTTTCTGCCAGCCACTTCACCTCCAACTCTCGCACCCGCTGGAGCCAGTACGGAAGGGCGGAGCGGGCTTCAGCGATAAAGCGCACATTACCAGGAGTAGCATGTTCGCATATATACGGCATTACCCGCTGCGCGTACACCTCTGCATACCACGGCTCAGGGTCGGCCTTCTCGCACAGTTCCCAATCCTTCTGCCAATCCCGCTCAGGCATGGCTACACCTCCTTCACCTTAATAAGCTCCCATAGGACTTTGCTTATTGGTTTTTCACATCTTAAGCACCATGTGTTTCTTATCAATCCCAAATCACCATCGCATTCTTTGCAAGACGAAACTTCCCATCCCTGATTCTTTCCTGCTTTGTCTACACAATCGCTCTTTTCCGTAATCGTTTTCATCTGCTCAGCGGGCCACTTAACTGCTTCTCGCATGGCTACGCCTTCTCCAATGCTTCGTTAATGATATCTAAGGCAGCTTGGGCATGTTTTCGCACCCACTCCGTATCTTCGGGTATCTGTAAGCCGTTCATCGCTAGGGCTATTTCTAGCCCGGCATGCACTAAGGCGGACCTGTACCGGACAGCTTTTGACATGGGCTACACCTCCTCACTAACCGGATACCCTTCATGCAACGTTCCTTCGGAGTCAGTGTAAAAGTAGCCCGCTTCGCACCGCCCGTTCCCGCACCAGTAAATATCCCCTACTTGTTCAATCTCGCCGGGGCCTACGTAGGGGCCGTAGCAGTCATTCCATTTCAATTCTTTGCCGCAAACTGGGCACTTCATCTGCACTCCTCCTCGTCTGCCTTGTCGGCAACGAGCATGTAGATTGCTTTTATTTCGCGTACTACATCGTCTAATTCGTACTTGCAACGAGCCGTTTTCTCAAGCAAAAGAGCCAAGCCGTCTTTTAACTCGGAGTGACCAAGCATGTTACTCCTCCTCCACAGACTCATACGTTGCCTCAAACACGTCCGGTTTGCAGGGGTAACGCTCACCCTTGACGCCAGTGATGATGTAGTCACCAGGAGAGATAAACAACGGGCCTTCCAACGTCATGACGTAGGGTTGATTCCTTTCACAGTCAGTACACATCCCCCATTTTACGTTTGGGGAAACAGCGCCCATAAAAGGACAACCTTTATCTACACAAGCAAACCCGTCCTCTAGTCCAGGTCGATATACCTCCGCATCAATCACCACAGGCTTCTTGCGGTACTTAGCCATTGGCTATGCCTCCTCATCTACCTTTCTATCTTCAATGCTAAGTGTCTCGCGTAATTTCTTGACTTCTCTCCAAGATAAAATCACAGCAGCAACCAAGGACTTATCCTCCCAATTTTCAATCCTTAGCCCCTCAGAAGTAGCACGTATGTTAACGAAGGACTCAGGAGCGTAGGCTATAGTGTACAGCGTCTTGGAAAACTGCGAAGACATGTCTATTCCTCCTTTTCTTCCTTGGCAGCTTCATTTTCCGCTTCCAGCCTAGTGTTTTCGTTTTCGATGTATTGCCCTTCCCAATCTAGAGCTTCATAGTACTCGGTATAATCGCTGAACATCTCTACGCCTCCTTCGCCTCTTGTATCCGCCTGACGATTTCATCGGGCGACTGGCATACGGTAAAGGTTTCGTTGCCGACCATCACAACCCCCAACGGTATAGACTGCTACCATGTGCGCGTAGATAGGTGGCCCCAAAACGCTTGGATGGCTCCTACGGCGAAGTAAAACTCCCTGTTTTCTCCTCCGTATTCTGTCAATCGAATGAATTTATCCATCGGCTACACCCCTTTCCAACTTAGTTACTTCCGTATTCCGAACACTTCCCTGAAGCACTTTGCCGCAATGTTTCTGGCGTCTCTAAGCCCTAGAATGTACTCATCCTTTAACATCCGTTGCTGATCAAGAGTTAAGTCATACTTAGAATACAAATTGTGCTCTTCAGCTCGTCCAGTACATTCTCTCCCATATCTTTCCAGCCTTCTTAAGCATTCCTTACAACCATACCTGATGCGAAGTTCAAGAAGAACCACGCGAAGGAATAAAATCACTAGGATAATCCAACCAGCAAGAGCCCAATCCATTTTTGGCTATGCCTCCCCATCCCCTATTACCATCCAATTTTCAATCGCCACATGGGTTACGCCAGCCTTGTCTAAATACTCAATAAAGGTGTCCTCCACTTTTTCCTCAAGGTCGCTCCATTCCCTGTAAAGCATGTCTCTAGGGTCTTTCTTAAGCTCCATTTCTACCGGCACATATAGTTCTACGGTGCACCATAGCCTATACTTAGCCATCGCTACGCCTCCTCTCGTCTTGGTTCAGGGCGGCCCGGATTTGAACCGGGTGCTATTGGCTGCCGTTTCGTGTGCACCCTCCGCGGCAACCTCATCGTGTGCATTTCCCACCACGCCGCCGCCCTGATATTTGCCCGCCCCGCCGTGCATAGACAACCGTGCGGCATACATGCCACCGCGGGCCCTTGCGGTCGGGGAGAGCTGCATGCGCCCTGATTTGCTTACGTATCGCTCGGAATCATCGCCAGTATCTGTTCCGGCGTTTCCCGAACGACCCAGCTCCCTTTTGTGGTCGCTATGACTGTCTTTCCTGGGACATCCTCATAGATTGCCGTGATAGAATCCACAGGGATATATACTTTTGTACAAGACGGATACAAGGTAGGTTCAATGAAACCCATAGCGCCTTTCCTCCTTTGACTTAGCCCGCCCCGCCGTGCATGACAACTTAGACGGGGTGCCGCCCAAACTTGCGGACAGGGCGGGCAACGAATTTAGTACCTTGGTGCTACATAATGCTGCCAGCAAAACGCTCGTACCCAAGCCAACGGTTTCGGAAGCCACTCACTCCAAGCGTAGAAAAGGTGATCCAGCAACCTAAACAACATCATAACCGTTAACCCCTTTCCTCTAAGGTCTTTGTTTTGTTTTGTTTTGTTTTAGAGGCTCTACCTAAACACACCACACCGTACCCAACCGAACCAAACCGTACCTCACCGAACCCTACCCTATCCAACCAAACCCTATCTAACCAAACCAAACCCTACCCTATAAGCCATACCTTACGCTAAAACTTCAACATTAAACCGTCCGTACCGTGGGCGGTTGTCTCCGATTGCGCACTGCTGACCTGCCAATATCAAAGCCTCAATTACATCCTCTCTGTTAATAAGCAACGGTAAATAGTTGATGGTGAATTGTAAACCCCATTTATTAAATCTTGGACGACAACGCAATGTCCTACTTTGCTTTACTGCGACGGAACGTACATCTCGGAATTCTGGCAATGTTACTAATTCATCTATCTTTCGGGGACCGTCATAAATAAGTTTGATTCTATCAGGCTCAATTACAACGCCTGCTTCTGCGCTTTTCCCCTTCCTAGTTCGCCTAGCACCGTTTCTAAGTGCGGCCTCCAACATGTCCGCTGGGATATAAGGTCCAAGCTCTTCATCGTAGTACATATTCAACCTAAACTCAAGGTCCATCAACAAGAGTGTATCAACGTCGGTTTTCTTCTTGGCAGGCTTACTCGTTATTTTCTTAATTTCCTTCACTAATGGGTGGGTCGGATTAACCCCCGCCGGAGAGTGCATTAACAAGGGAGAAATTCCATTAATCCGAACCTGAATGCTTTCAGGCATTTTACTACCTCCTTTGTGTTGTAGGAACCAAACCCTACCGCACCAAACCGCACCGAACCTGACCGCACCTGACCATACCTTACCCTAGAAGCCATACCGCACCAAACCCGACCATACCGAACCTTACCAGACCACACCCTACCGAACCAAACCCTAGAAGCCACATCACAATAGTCCGTTGCTCAAAACATTTTTTCTCTTGAGGCAGATAAGGCCAGTTTAGCCTTGCCGTCAGCTATTTTTGCCAAGGCATGGTTTTCTGCCTCGACCATCGCCATAAAACGCTCAGTCCTTTCGATGAAACCTGTCCAGGCCACACGACCATCGGAGCTTAGGCGTTCGACTGGCGTGGCATAAGCAATCGCGTAACCTTTAGATATACGCCTCCGCGCTTGTGTCATGCATTTACCAGCCACTTTCAAATGCTCGTCAGGCGTAATCACTCGATACCCTGATCCTGGTACAGCTTCCAACCATTTTTGTGCTTTCCTCAGCAACTCTTTGTTACACCGCCGTACCACTGCATAATACTTACCGCTACCAGCAACCACTCCGATTATTTCAGCGATTTCATTGTGCGGATGCACACTCCCGTACTCCCAAGCACGGGCATGGTCAAACAATTCCTGCCACTCATGTAACTTCTTTGTTCTTAATGTTGCTAAGACACTCATTTTCATCCCTCCTGTATGAGGCAGCCGAGGACGGGGGCTAAGGAGGCTCCACCGCCGGCCCCCGCCTTTCCTTGCGCCTAGCTGTGGCGGCCTTCGCTAAGCACGCTGCCTATTGTGGGTTAGAAGGAGATTTTCTTCTTTGCAGCCCCCGCTGCGCCTGCCGCAGAATCCAACGGCATAAAAGCGTCCACGCGGTTACGCAGTTTGTCTTCATAGGTTTCCTGCTTCACCTTGATTTTGCACCGCTTGTTGTGTAGCTCGGCGGTGTCAAAGGGGAAGCTGATAGCATCGGTAGGTAGCAGCCCCAGTGTCTTGAGTAGCCGCCCCATCTTCCAGGCTCCTTTGCCACGGATCATGAAGTTCTCAAACACCTTGTGTCCGGTGAATTCCGGGTGGTTCTCAATAACGAACACTAGGGTTACGTAGGCATTGCCGTTCTGAGACGTTTTGACCTCAACTTCGGAAGTGTCAATTCGTGCTTCATAGATACCCGCTGGAACAGGAGTAAAGCCGCCTTCAAGATCAACGTCGTTGAAATCAAGCAATAGCTTTGGCATTATTGACCTCTCCTTTCGTAATTCCCAAAGTAGTAATCTGGTCAAAGATCGCCCTGAGGTTCGGATTTTCAACTATTGGTGGTAACGCACCTCCCGGATTTTTTGCTGCATATACGTCAGTCGGCTCCACCAGGAGCTTCCGAACGTACTCTCCATTGATCTCCTGCACACCGAGATAACCGACAAGGTTGCAGTAAGCAGGCAGCTCCTGCGCCAAGCTCTTAGGCTGCACCAGCGGCACTCGGCGTACTTCGTTACGGATATCCATCACCAGGGCCGTAAAGATCACGTGCATCGGCAGGTCGCGAAACATGCGGGCAATGTACCGCACGCGCTCCTGAACGCGGAACCAGTCACCCTTCTCAGGTACATCCGGGTCGTGCTGGGGCCGCTTTTCCACTGCGTTGTTGATGGTCAGGCGCATAACCCGGCGGTACAGGTCGGTTAGGCTGTCAATGACTACAGTTTCATAGGGGTGTTGAGCACTTTGTAGGTACTCAAACGCCTCTTCGAGATCGTTCCATTCGAGGATTTCCCACACGTCCGGGTCAACACCAAGGTCGCGCTTCACAGCCAACATCGTGGAATCGGATACAGCAGGCTCCGTCAAGAGCACCAACGGCTTCGGCGCAGTGCAAGCCAAGTAGGTTTTCCCCGCTCCAGGCTCACCGTAAATCAAGCCCTTGACGTACATTTTGCGGGCCGAAACCTTCTTGATCTTGGAAGGTTTCGGCGGGGTAATGACTTCCTTTGTCATTACGCAGCCTCCTCCTCTTGTTTTTGAGTAAAGAACGCCTCAACCAACTGGTTCACATCGCTACCATCCTCCTCAGCAATGCAAAGCTGTTTGTAAGCACACCGCCAACCACAGTGCTGGCCGGGGGTTGGTATGAAGAGTTTGTCTTCGGAAATACGCTTGTACACGTGGTACAAACGTCTACGCAACACCTCAATCTCGTGCTCGTTCCGCATTACCCATGTCCGGTAAATAGGCTCACTCTTAGCCCTGGCCGGGTCAACCTTCTTGAGGATTGTGTAGATGATCCCAGCCACGGTGTCGTCCGGGAATAGCTGGCGGGCAGCAACCAAGTAGTACCCAGCCTGCTGGTCAAGGCGCAGGTCGGATTCAGACGGCACCTGACTGTAGGTCTTAAACTCCATCAACCACAAAGACCCATAGATGTCTCGAACAATCCCATCAAACCTGCCAACATGTTTGACTTTCGGTGCACGACGTCCACGCGGTGTCCAGATGGGCACCTCAAAGGGCTGCTCCATTGAGACGACCTCAAAACCGTCATTTGCCTGTGCCCAACTGAAATAATGCTCCAGCATCTTTTGGCCCAACTCGAAGTCCTTCTGGTATTGCTCTGCCACGTCCGGCGGCATGTCGGTTGACATCTTAGCGGTCTCTTCTTGTATCCACTGTACGTAGGCAGCAAGCCCGGCTTCAGCATTATGAGGGCTACTACTGTAGTACACCTCCAAACCCTTGTGAACGCCGCGGCCCAAAAAGGGCTTGTGGTCGGTGACGTTCGGCACAAGGCGGTCTACATACTGGTAACGGTACATGCGTGGGCACAAGTTGTAAGTAACGATCTCTGAAGCATGTAACTCACGAACCTTCATCCACGCTCACCTTCATCTACGGGTTTTAGAAACTCCAAAGTGTCCCTGAGCAAGCACAGCGTAGCAAAGGGTAAAAAGTCTTCTTTACCAGTTACATTGACATGCACTCCAGTATCGTCTTCAGTAATAAGCACGAACGAACGTGCCTGTCGTAACATTTCCTCTGCAGCACTCCAACGCTCTTCTTTCCTCATTTGTCTTCCTCCCTCAACCGTTTAATGATTGCCTCAAACGCCTGATGAGTCACAAGCTTCGCTTCCAACGCCTCCTCCACATACTCATCTACTGTGCCTTTGGTAATCAAGCTGATGACATGCACCGGCTTGGTCTGGCCTCTCCGGTGGGCACGGCCTACAGCCTGAATCAAATTGTTGGATGGTACCCAATCCTTGTTGAGGAAAACCACAACATCTGCTGACTGAAGATTCAGCCCCTCTCCCATCGCTCCGATGGTGCCTACAAGCACCCGGCACTTATCGTCGGCCTGGAAAGTTTCGGTTGCCTTCAGGCGTTGCTCCTGGCTGTGTTCTCCGGTGATACTTACAGCACCAAAGGGGGTGAGTTCTGGAAGAAGTAACTTTACATACTCTGCAAAGGTTGTAAACACGAGTATCTTGTGCTGAGCTGCCAATTCCTCCAGCAATTCAATTAAGGCGTCTGTCTTCGCGCTGTCATCCTTGCCGCCAACCAACGCTGGAGAACATACCACCTGCCGTAGTCTAGTAAGCTGGGCCAGTGCTGTAGGGGCCATGACATAGTGGGTATCGTCTATGATGGAAAGAAAGCTTTTCTTCAGGTCGCGGTAAATGCGTTGTTGCTCGCCCGTCTGTTCGACGTAGATGGTCTCATAGCTAACAGGGGGTAAGTTCAACAGTTCCTTGGTACGCCGTAACATGATGGGAGCAATTTCACGTTGAAAACCAACCTCGTCCTTTATCCCCGGTAGAAAGGTTTTGCCTCCAAAGAAATTTGGTTCGGTCCAGCAGTATTGGTCAACGAAGCGCCAGTACGAGGTGTACTTCTTGCGGTCTAAAATGTGTAGTAGTGACCAAAGCTCAGCAACGTTGTTCGGCATCGGCGTGGCCGTGAGCAACCACACATAAGGAATGGTCTGTGCCAACTTGAAGATGGTTATTGACCGTTTGGCTTTGCGGTTCTTGACGTATGCTGCTTCATCTACAATAAGCGCATCCCAGTGTTGCTCAAGTAAAGCGTCTATACGACGCACAACTGTTTCGTAGTTAGTAAGTACAAAGCGGTTTGGTACATCCAACACAGACTTGGTTGTAAGAATCACGCCTTCTTCTCCGGCCCAACGCCTGATTTCGTGCTTCCAGTTATACACCAAGGATTTTTTGGTTACTACTAAAACACGAGAGGCACCTATCCTGAGTGCAGCATGAATGGCCTGTGCAGTTTTACCCAGCCCAACATCATCGGCAAGGATGGCTCGTTTCGTGTCAACAAGGAATTGTACACCCTCTGTTTGGTATGAATCGAGCCATGTGTTTTCTATGGCCTGCAATTATGCAACCCCCAAACCGTTGCAGTTGAATGGGCATTCCAAGCAATAACGAGCACGCAGAGAAGGAACACCTAACACATCCACTGCCCTTGCAGCGATGTCCTCATGGCAGCGTCTGCACCCCCGCTCAATAGCGGAAAGCATTTGCTGGGTAATTTGTAACTTTGCCGCCAGACGCTGTTGTGTAAGCCCTTTTTCCAACCTAGCTTGGCGCAGGAACGTTCCAAAATGGCACGTCTGCACGGCGTGCTCACCTCCTTTCGTTTCCAAAAACTTTAACAACAGTTTGGTGTAAATAATAGACAAACTGGTAAACATAAGATATAATACAAACCGTAACGACAACGCTCAACAAAACAGGTCGTCAATGGTCACATCCAGGGCCGCTGCGATGCGGGCCGCCGTTGCAACGCTAGGTGTACGCTTGCCTTGTTCAATCCAGCGCCACCCAGTAAGTGTCAAACCCGCCGCGCGGGCCGCTTGTTCTTGCGTCAATCCCCTGGCATGACGAAATTCTGCAACACGATTTACAGCCATTTTATCACCACCCCTATCACCTGTTTGGTATCACCTGTAATATAACACACTGTTGAGTCGTTGTCAACAGCAAAAGAAGTTACTAGGGGAGGAATGTTTGTGAGTACTGAAAAAGCGAGCATCAGGCAGAACATCGTTAAACTACGGATGCAGCATGGGATGTCTAGAAAAGAATTGGCCCAAAAGATTGGAGTGACTGAAACGGCCATCTACAATTATGAACATGGAAGGAGGTATCCAGAGCAAAACATCCAAGAAAAGCTTGCCGCTGTGTTTGGCGTTACACTCGGCGAACTGCGCGGAGAAAACCCCAACCGAATCCGGCAAGACCTCGAAGACATAGAAAAGGATATTGCCAAGGTGAAAACGCGCATTGCAGAAAGCCCCATACCAACTCCAGGAGACATCCAAGCTTTAGACAAATTAACCACCCGCCACGCCTATCTAAAACACATGTTGCAAGAATACACTGCCAATGCCATCCACACCAAGACGGTACCGATCCTGAGCAAAATTCCAGCCGGATACCCCGTTATGGTGGGTGATCCTGACATCGAGGGATGGCAGCCTGTTCCAGCCGATAGCAACATTGACTATGCTCTGATTGTACAGGGAGATAGTTTGATTGACGCGGGGATAAATTCAGGCGACTTGCTATTGGTGCATAAAACTGAGACTGCTGAAGTGGGGGACTTGATTGCCGCCCGCATAGGGGATGAGTCAACCGCTAAGTATTTGGCCCGTAAAAACGGGCAGTATGTGCTGCGCCCGGCGAACGAAAACTACCCCGACATTAAGATTGAACCAGACAGTTTGCACATTGATGGGGTTGTGCAAGGCATCGTCAAGCGTGTGCCCCGTATGCCGAGGAGAAACAACAATGGCTAAGAAAAAGAAACGTGCTAACGGCGAAGGGTCGGTATACAAACGCGCCAACGGCACATGGGTAGCCCAAATGACTGTGCAAGCCACAGGGAAACGCCGCAGCTTTTACGGACGCACACAGGCGGAAGTTTTGGCGAAGCTTCGAGCTGCACAAGCCGACGAAACCAAAGGCACTCTCATCGAACCCAGCAAAATCACAGTCAAGGAATGGCTCACCCTCTGGTTGGACACTTACAAAAAGCCCAACCTAAAACAAACTACCTGGGACAGCTACGAAATGCTTGTTCGACGACACATTATCCCAGCGCTGGGAGACACGCCACTGCAACAGTTGCAACCCCACGCCTTGCAACAACTCTATACCGACAAGCTCAAGGGGGGATGCTCTCCGCGTACAGTAGCCATAATGCACACCATCCTCCACGCTGCGCTAAGACAAGCTATGCAAAACCAGCTGGTTCCGCGCAATGTGGCAGAAGCCGCTGTACCACCTCGCCAAACACAAAAAGAAAAACGCGCTCTAACGTCAGAAGAGACAGCCCAGTTACTACAGGCCGCTCAGGGAAACCGCTTGTACGTCGCTATTTACTTAGGCTTGACTACCGGACTTAGGCGCGGAGAACTCCTGGCCTTGCACTGGGAAGACATAGACTTTGAACGTGGATTGCTACAAGTCCGTCGAAACTTAGTAACAATCCGGAACCAGCCAAAACCCAAGACCAGGAACGTTGAGCAAACCCCAAAGACCAAAGGCAGCATTCGCGTAATACCCCTCGCTCCTGAAATACTAACCGTACTTCAGAAGCACAAAGAGGCGCAGGAGTTTGAAAAAGCCTTCTTCGGCGACGCCTACCGAGACCAGGGGCTTGTGTTCGCAACTATTGTAGGTACTCATATCAGCCCACGGAACTTTTCTAAAGAGTTTGCGGAGATAGCAAAAGCGGCGGGACTTGAAGGTGTCAGCCCGCACACGCTGAGACACACCTTCGCATCCCGCCTTGGTGAAATGGGCACGCACCCAAGGGTTGTGCAAAAACTCCTGGGGCACGCCACAGTTGACATCTCAATGGAGGTTTACACCCACGTTGCACCAGACTTTGAACGCACTGCAATAGAAAACTTGACGTTGCAGTACGGTTGCAGTAAGGAGCATAAGGAAAGCCCTCCAGAGTGACCTGGAGGGCTTGATATTCCTGGAGCCGACGATGGGACTCGAACCCGCAACCTGCTGATTACAAATCAGCTGCTCTGCCAGTTGAGCTACGTCGGCTCGCTCTTTTATGATAACCTGAAGGCGCTTTTAAGTCAACCTTTAGCTTTCCGAACGTTTCTCCAGATACTTTTCGAGTTTGCGCTTGACGCGCTGCAGGGCATTATCGATGGATTTAACGTGGCGGTTGAGATCCACCGCGATCTCCTGGTAGCTGCGGCCTTCGAGATACGACACGAGAACCTTCCACTCGAGGTCGCTTAAGATCTCACCCATTTTGTCCTCGATGTCATCGAACTCTTCCCGGTTGATGACGAGTTCTTCCGGATCGCTGACATGGACACCAGACAAGACGTCGAGGAGCGTGCGGTCGGAATCCTCATCGTAAATCGGCTTATTCAGTGATACGTAGGAGTTTAAAGGAATGTGCTTTTGCCGGGTAGCTGTTTTAATGGCGGTGATGATTTGCCGCGTTACGCACAGCTCCGCAAAGGCGCGGAAGGACGACAGCTTATCGTTGCGGAAGTCGCGCACCGCTTTGTAAAGGCCGATCATACCTTCTTGAATAATGTCCTCCCGGTCGGCCCCTACCAAGAAGTAAGAGCGTGCCTTAGCCCGCACGAAGTTCTTGTACTTGTTGATGAGCATCTCCAAGGCAACTTCGCTGCCATCACGGGCCTGGGCCACCAGCTCCTCGTCCTGAGCCTCGTCCAGATCAGGAAGCACTTCCTGGGTTGCACCCACGGTCACAAGCCTCGCCTCCATCCGCTAGGTTGCCGCGGTCCGGTATTAACTTGTACTGCAACAGGTTGTCCTCAACGCCTCTATTATATATTTGCAGCGTTCAGCCCGTCAAGTACGGCGGATTCCCATGGGACAAGCCAAGTCCCACGCTGCGCCACTCTACGGCCTCTCAGCTTGGCGCGCGGGACCGCACGCCGCGTTGGCGCAACACTTCATAAAGGAGCAAAGAAGCTGCCACCGCTGCGTTCAGGGAGGGAACCGGGCCCAGGAGGGGAATGCGCACGGTGAGGTCACACTCCCGCTTGAGGAGCACGCCCAGCCCCTTGTCTTCCCCGCCGATCACCAGCACCAGCGGGCCGCTCAGGTCGGCGTCGAAGTAAACTTGTTCGCCGTCCATATCGGCGCCGACGCTCCACAGGCCCGCAGCTTTGAGTTCATCAAGGGTGCGGGCCAGGTTGGTTACGCGGGCGACAGGAAGAAAGTCCAGCGCCCCGGCCGCCGCTTTGTCCGCGGCCGCTGTAATCGGCGCCGCCCGCCGGCCGGGGATGATCAGTCCGTGTGCCCCGGCGGCAGCGGCACTACGGGCTATGGCACCCAGGTTGCGCGGGTCCTCCACGTGGGCGAGGAGCACCAGGAGCGGGGCCTCTCCGGCGGCGCGCGCCCGGGCCAAGAGGTCCTCCACCTCGCGGTAGGCGCGCGGCGCCGCCAGGGCCAGAACGCCCTGGTGGTGACCGCCCTCGGCCAACTGGTCCAGCCGGCGGCGGTCCACCTCTTCCACCGGCACGCCCTGCGCCCGCGCCGCTTCGCGGATAGCGGCCACTTCCCGCCCGCGGCCGCCGGTGGAAAGGAGAATTTTGTTGAGGGGCCGCCCCGCCTTAAGGGCGCTCAGCACCACGTTGCGCCCCCAGATGGTTTCGTTTTGCGGCAATGCTGCACCACCCACTTCATGCCGCCGGCCGGTCAACCTGTCCCGCCGGCACTTCTATTCTACGCCCTGCCCTTTTCCGCTATGACTGGCGAGCGGGGCGCGCCCGCAGGAAAATCGCCCCTCATGGCAGACGCCCTCCGTCTCACAGCTGGGGCCGGCCAGGGCGAAAAGCCGGGGTGCCACCCGGCGCACCTCTTCGCGCATGGCGCAGGCCAGCGCCCGGATTTCCCACTGCGCCCGCCGGCAGCAGCGCAACTTAAAGAAGTTGTACAGGCTGCGGGCGTTAAAGGTGGCGACGATCTTGGTCTCGCAGGCGTTCGGCAGCACGTAGCGGGCGTCTTCGGGCGGAACGGACTTGAGGAGCTCATTGTAGGCCGACTGAACGGCGGCCATGGTCGCGGTAAAACGCTCCTTCAGCGCAGGGTCTGCCGCTACGCTGGGCGGGGTAATGTAATCAAAACTCTCTTCACGCACATAGCGCTGCGACTGCTGGGAATACGAAGCGATGCGGTGGCGTACCAGCTGGTGCGTGAGCGCGCGGCTTACGCCCTCGATGGCAAAAGTGAAGGTGACGTGCTCCGTGGGCGACTCGTGCCCGCTCTCCACCAGGTGCGCCAGGAGACGCGCCACCTCCTTGTCGCTGAGGCCCGTGAAGAGGTCAGCCGCCCCCACGGGAGAGTAGCAGAGGCGCGCGGCCGCGGCCACCGTGCGTTCCGGGTCGGGGGTATGGTTCAGGAGTTTGACAAACATGGAGCGATTTCTCCCCTTGAATTACTTGGTATTACCGTCTTATCCTGGGCTGGTTGGTGCGTCTTCGCAGTTGTGAGAAAAACTTTGGGAAGTTGATACCTGACCCCGTGAGGAGGAGGTAGAGGTAACCGAGGACGGCCTCCAGGGCGGTGCTGAGGTGATGCTCGGGCCGGGCGCCGCGGGGGGCATGCGCCGGGTGGGCATTGCGCGCCCGTCGGGCCACAGCCGCCTCCTCTGCGGTGAGCTCGGGCGCCAGCTTGTCCCACACGGCCGCCTGCGCCACCGCGGAAACGCGGGCCGCGGTGGCCCGGTGCAGGTCCCGCACGGGCGCCGGCCCGGCCGTCACCAGGCGGTGGCGCACGTAAAGTTCGAGCACGGCGTCACCCAGGTAGGCCAGGGCCAGGGAAGAAGGCAGCTCGCTCATTTGAAGCGCCAGCGCGGCCCCTGCGCCGTATCCTCGAGGATAACGCCCAGCTCGGCCAGGCGGTCGCGCACGCGGTCGGCGGTGGCAAAGTCTTTACGCCGCCGCGCCTCCTGCCGGAGCTCGGCCACGAGCTCGATCAGGCCTTCCAGCAGAGCGGCGTTTTCCTGGGCACCGGCCTTGAGCCCGGTGAGGCCTAAAACGCCGCCCAGGGTCAGAAAAACCTCCCGGCCCTGCGCCAGGACATAGGCCCGTTCGCCGCTTACCTCCCCGGCAGCCAGGTAGGCATTGAGGTCGCGCGCGAGGTCGAAGAGCGTGGCCAGGGCCTGGGCGGTGTTGAAGTCGTCGTCCATGGCCGCCTCAAAGTCGCGGCGGTACCTGTCAAGCTTGGCGAGCAACGCCCGGGCGTCCGTGGAAAGCTGAGCCGGTACCGCGGGAGCGCCGGCGCCCAGCACCCGCGCCAGGTTCTCCTCCAGGTGGTGCAGGCGCTCCCAGCCGCGCTGGGCCGCCGGCATCTCCTCCAGGCTGAAGTCGATGGGGCTGCGGTAGTGGGTGGAGAGCATGTAGTAGCGCAGGGCGGCCCCGGGGAAGCGCTCGAGGACATCGCGCACCCGCACCACGTTCCCTACGGACTTGGCCATCTTCTCGCCACCCATGTTCACAAAGCCGTTGTGCACCCAGTAGCGGGCAAAGGTGCTCCCGGTGTAGGCCTCCGACTGGGCGATCTCGTTCTCGTGGTGCGGGAAGATCAGGTCGGAGCCGCCGCCGTGGAAGTCGAAACCGGCGCCCAGGTACTTCAGCGCCATCACCGAGCACTCGATGTGCCAGCCGGGCCGCCCGGGGCCCCAGGGGCTGTCCCAGGCCGGCTCCCCCTCTTTGGCCGCCTTCCAGAGGGCGAAATCCATGGGATGGTGCTTTTTCTCGTTGACCTCGACGCGCGCCCCGGCATTGAGTTCCTCCAGACTGCGGCCGGAAAGCTTGCCGTATTCCTGAAAGCTCTCCACGCTGTAATAAACGTCGCCGTCCAGCACGTAGGCATGCCCGGACTTGACCAGCCCCGCCACCACGCGGATGATGTCCGGGATATGATCGGTGACGCGCGGGTAGACATCGGCGCGCTGAATGCCCAGGGCATCCATGTCCGCGAAGTACGCCTTGATGTAGCGATCGGCCACCGCCAGGGCGCCGGTGCCCTCCTCCCGCGCTTTGTTAATGATTTTGTCGTCCACGTCGGTGAAGTTCTGGACGTAGCGCACGGAGTAGCCCTTGTAGGCGAAGTAACGGCGGAAAACGTCCCACACCAGGTAGGGGCGGGCGTTGCCGACATGGCAGAAGTTGTAAGGGGTGACGCCGCAGACGTAGATGCTCACCTTCCCGGGCTCCCGGGGCTGAAACTCTTCCTTGCGCCGCGTGAGGGTGTTGAAGACTTGTAGCGGCACGGCGGATTATCCTCCTTTCTTACGAGCGGCCGGCCAGGGCGGCGGCCAGGCGTTCCTTCACGCGCTCGCGGCCGAGAATCGCTATCACCTGATAAAGCTCGGGGCCGTGGGCCCGCCCGGTGAGGGCAATGCGCAACGGCATGTAAACCCGGCGGCCGGTTAGGCCCAGTTCCTTGGTGAGGCGCCTTAGGTCCGCCCGCACCGCCTCCGGCGTAAGCTCCGGCAGGGCATCCAGGTGCTCGCCGGCGGCGGCAAAAACACTCGGTACCTGCTCTTCCCTGAGGATCTGGCGGGTCTTGGAGTCCTCCGGCTTCACTTCCTTGCTGAAGAAAAAGTCGATGTGGTCGGTGATCTCGCTGACCTCCGTCAGGTACTCTTTTACTGCCCCCACCACTTTAAGCAGCCAGGCGCGCTCCTCGGGCCCCGGCTCCCCTGCCACGTAGCCGGCGGCCTTAAGGTGCGGCAGGGCCAACTCCAGGATGCGCTCGTCGGGGCTTGCTTTTATATAGTGGGCGTTGAGCCACTTGAGCTTTTCGGTGTTGAAAACGGCCGGGCTCTTCGAAACGCGCTCCAGGGAAAAGCGCTGCGTTAGCTCCTGGAGAGAAAAGATTTCCTCTTCCCCCTCCGGCGACCAGCCCAGGAGGGCCAGGAAGTTGACGATGGCTTCCGGGAGGTAGCCCCGCCGGCGGTACTCCTCCACCGCCACGTCCCCTTTGCGTTTGGACATTTTCGTGCGATCTTCGTCCAGAATGAGGGGGATGTGGGCGAACTGCGGCTCTTTCCAGCCCAGGGCCTGGTAAAGGAGCAGCTGGCGCGGCGTGTTGGAGAGGTGCTCCTCGCCGCGGATGACATGGGAGATACCCATGAGGTGGTCATCGATAACGGCGGCGAAGTTGTAGGTGGGTATGCCATCGGATTTGACAATGATGAAATCGCCGATCTCTTCGCTGGCAAACTCCACCTCGCCGTGTACCAGGTCGTCCACCACCAGTTTTTTGCCGCCGGGTACGCGGAAGCGCACCACCGGTTTGCGCCCTTCAGCCAGCAGGCGTTCCCTGTCTTCCGCCGTGAGGCTGCGGCAGCGTCCCTGGTAGCGGGGCGTCTCGCCGTGGGCCAGCATCTCGCGCCGCTGCTGGGCCAGCTCTTCTTCGCTACAGAAGCACTGGTAAGCCAGGCCGTCTTCCAGGAGTCGATTTGTAAAGCGCGTGTAGATGTCGAGGCGTTCGGTCTGCCGGTAGGGGCCGCGCGGGCCGCCCACATCCACGCCCTCATCCCAGGTAATGCCCAGCCACGCCAAATCGCGCATAATGGCCGCTTCACTTTCCCGGGAAGAACGCTCACGATCCGTGTCCTCGCTGCGCAGCACGAAGGTACCCCCGGTCCTTTTAGCAAACAGCCAATTGAAAAGCGCCGTCCGCGCGCCGCCGATGTGCAGCGGTCCGGTGGGGCTGGGGGCAAACCTGACACGCACTTTGTCCATCAGAAGCCGGCCTCCCTTGGTTCTAATCTCATTTATTATACCATGCCGCCCCTGCAAGTAACAGGGACGCATAACGAAAAATGGGAAAAGCAACCGACTCGGTTGCCTTTCCCCGCTGGTTACCGGCTAAGAATAGCCAGCTCTACGTCGGCTACGCCAGCTTGTTCCATCCCAATGGCCCGGGCCGCAGCGCGCGACAGGTCGATGCTGCGCCCGCGTATATAGGGGCCGCGGTCGTTGATGCGCACCACCACCGACCGGCCGGTGGCCGGGTTCGTCACCAGGACCAGCGTGCCGAAGGGCAGGGTCCGGTGGGCGGCGGTATAAATGTTCTGGTCAAAGATCTCTCCGTTGGCGGTGCGCCGGCCGTGAAAGCGCGGCCCGTACCAAGAGGCCCGGGCGGTGAGCGTGCGGCCGCGGCTCATGGCGCGGTAGGCCTCTTCCCGGCTGAGAGCCGGGGCACCCAGGCTGGTGCGCAGGTTGTTGGCCCAAGTCAAGGCCAGTTCCGGCGGCGAGAGCGAGTTGGCCCGGGCCGTATCGCGGTCGGCCGTAACCAGGAGCAGTTCTCCGGCGCGTACCACCGCCTCCTCCCCGGCCAGGTCGGGCACGATGCTCTTCGGGTCCATCCCCCGCCGGGCGGCGTGGGCGAGCCGGTCCAGCACTATGCGGGCGCGCTCCCAGGGCGTGTAACCGCCGGCAGCGCGGCGCATCCTGAGGACCACCCGGTGCCCCACCGCCACTTCCGGTATGGCGCCTGTTTCTCCGCCCAGCCGCAGCGAGAGTTGCCACCCGGCATCCCCCCGCTCACCAACCAGGGCCTGTGCCGCCGCATGCACCTCCTGGGCATGACCTTGGGAAACGTGCGGGCCGAGGATGATAACCAGCGTAGCCAGGACGCAGCCTGCCAGGAGCAGGTGCGCCTTTGTCTGCACTTTTTTTCCTCCTTGTAACAAAAGAATGCAGGACAGGTCGTCCTACATTCCCAGTATAACCACGCCGCCAACTTTTATACACGCCACCGTGTGCAGCCGCAACGCGTGCCCACATGCTTTCCTCCCACACTTCCTGTCTTGTTCTCACTCCTCCAGCAGGCATGCGGCCTGGGCGGCGATGCCTTCGCTGCGGCCGGTAAAGCCCAGGTGTTCGGTGGAGGTAGCCTTTACGGCTACGCGCTCCAAGGGAATTTTGAGGGCCTGGGCGATATTGGCGCGCATTTTTTCCACATAAGGCGCAAGCTTGGGCTCCTGGGCGATTACGGTGCTGTCGATGTTGACGATGCTGAAGCCGCGCCGGGCCAGGATTTCCCCGGTTTCGGCCAGGAGGATTAAGCTAGAGACGCCCGCCCAGGCCGGGTCGGTGTCGGGAAAGTGATAGCCGATATCCCGCTCGGCCGCCGCGCCCAGGAGCGCGTCGGCGATGGCATGGAGCAGCACGTCGGCATCCGAGTGGCCCTCGAGGCCGCACGGGTGCGGGATTTCCACCCCGCCCAAAACCAGGCGGCGGCCGGGCTTAAAGGCGTGCACGTCAAAGCCGGTGCCGATACGCATGGTCGCCCTTCCTTTCTTTTTTAAGCCTCCCGGCCGGGGCTTTCTTTGCCGCGGACCTTCTCCTGGAGCGCGGAAGCCCCCAAGCTCTCATCCCGCTCCGCCTTCGCCCGGGCCAGCAGGCACTCGGCCAGGAGCAGGTCGGTGGACGTGGTGATCTTGATGTTGCCGTCGCTCGCGGGCACGAGCTCTACGGGGTGACCCAGCCGCTCCACCAACACGGCGTCGTCGGTGCCGATAAAGCCTTCGGCGTGCGCCTGCCGGTGCGCCTTAAGAATTAAGCCGTAGGCGAAGGTCTGCGGCGTCTGCATGGCCCAGAGCAGCCGGCGCTCCAGCGTTTTCTCGACCAAAAGGCTTGGTCCCGCCACTTTAATGGTGTCTTTCACCGGTACGGCGGCCGCCGCCGCTCCGGTGCGCTGCGCCGCCGCCAGGGTGCGCTCGATAAGCTCGAGGGTTAAGAAGGGGCGCGCGGCGTCGTGGATAAGAACGTAGTCGGTAGCGGCCGGGAGCGCCTCCAGACCCAGGCGCACCGAATCCTGCCTTTCCCGCCCGCCCGGCACGATGCCGCGCACTTTGGCGATGCCGTGAGCACGAATAAGGCGCGCCACCTGCTCCTCGTCCCCGGGTGCCACCACGAGGTAGGTGCCGGCCACCGCCGGGTGCGCGGCGAAAACCTCCAGGCAGCGCAAAAAAAGAGGCCGTCCGCCGAGAAGGAGGAACTGTTTTTTCGTCTCTGCGCCCATGCGCCGCCCGGAGCCGGCGGCGGGCACTACAGCATAAACCTTGGTCATTCTTCCGCCCTCGCCCACTTCCGTCTCTTGGCCTTCTTTCGCCGCCGCCGGGCGAAAATCCTCCTTTGTCCCACCTGGAGCACGACCCGGTGCGGCAAACGCCACCGGCGTGAGAGCGGAACCCCGCGGTTGCCATGGGGACAGGTATCGCGCCCAACGTCGGACCGGCCCCCGCCCCCCTGCCGCAAGCAGACTGCGGGAGAACGCTCCACCGACGCCCATCAACAGGCGCAGACCTGTCCCCTCACCGGCGACGAAAACCTGCACGGCAAACGCCGCCCACGAAAGAGCGGAACCCCGCGGTTGCCATGGGGACAGGTATCGCGCCCAACGTCGGACCGGCCCCCGCCCTCTGCTACAAGCAGGCTGCGGGAGAACGCTGCACCGACGCCCATCAACAGGCGCAGACCTGTCCCTTCACCTCTATACTACCTTTTCCATGGCCTTGGGCTTGGCGAAGATCATCCGCCCGGCGGCCGTCTGCAGGACGCTCGTCACCAAAACGCCGATGGTCTCGCCGATATGCCGGCGCCCGCCATCCACCACAATCATGGTGCCGTCGTCCAGGTAGGCCACGCCTTGGCCGGCTTCCTTGCCGTCCTTGATCACATGGACCAGCATCTCTTCTCCAGGGAGTACCACCGGTTTCACGGCGTTGGCCAGCTCGTTGATGTTAAGAACCGGCACACCCTGGAGCTCCGCTACTTTGTTGAGGTTGTAGTCGTTGGTAAGGACCTTGCCCTTCAGGTCTTTGGCCAGGCGCAAAAGCTTGGAGTCCACCTCCGCCACATCCTCATAGTCGCGGTCGGAAATCACCACCTTAACGCCCAGTTCCTTCTGGATGCGGTTAAGGATATCGAGGCCGCGGCGTCCCCGGTTGCGCTTCAAGAGGTCCGAGGAATCAGCGATGTGCCTGAGCTCTTCCAGCACAAAATTGGGGATCACCAGGGTACCCTCTAGAAAACCGCTCTTGACAATGTCGGCAATGCGACCGTCGATAATGACGCTGGTGTCGAGCACCTTAGGCGCCGCCGCCGGCTCGCTGGAGCGGGCGGCCTTTTCCTTCTCTTTGTCCTTGTCCTTGGTCAAACGGGGAAAGTTGGCAACGAAAGACCAGAGGTCCTCCTTCTTCTTCACTGCCAGGCTCATACCCATGTAGCCGAGAATAACGTTGGCCAGGACGGGGATAAAGGGTCCCACCACCGGCAGGCGTCCAAAGGGCAGGGTGAGCAGGTTGGCGATAAGCAGCCCCACCACCAGCCCGACCGCGCCGGTGATAACATCCGTTGCCGGCATTTTTTGCAGCCGACCCTCGGACCATTCCACGAAATTAAGAGTACGCCTTATAATGGGCGGGGCGATGAGATAAAAGATAATACCGCCTGTAAGTCCCCCAAATACCAGGAGGCCAGCATGAACGACTGCGCTCGGTGTTAAGTGCAACACTTCCGTAAGAAGCGGGATGCCGATGAGCATGAGTTCGTAGCCGCCGAGCGCCCCCAGGAGGGCGATAAATACGCGCACCAAACCTTTAATCACCTCAGTTCCACCCCCTTCCACCTTTCCAGTATAACCCGCCGTCAGGTTTTTGGCAATCCAGCACCGGATCAAACCTCCCTATCATACCTGTTCTCCTCTGCTATTATAAACATTTACCACCCTGTTTAACCTTTACCGGAACAAAAAGAAAGAAAAAACGCCAGTTTCGCTGACGTTCTCTCAGTTTGCAGCCAGGCCGTCCACCAGCGACTGCGCCTCGTCTTCCTCCATGTTCTGGGCCAGCACCAGCTCACTTATAAGAATCTGGCGGGCGCTGTCGAGCATTTTCTTTTCGCCGCTCGAAAGCCCCTTTTCACGGTCGCGCAGGATCAGGTTGCGCACCACCTCCGCAACCTCGAAAGCGTTGCCGCTCTTTATTTTCTCCAGGTTGGCCCGGTAACGCCGGTTCCAGTTACCTGACATCTTGCTCTTATGCTCCCGCAGGATCTCCAGCACCCGCAGCACATCCTCGTGGGACATAACCTGGCGAAGACCAACCTCGGCGCTGCTGTCGGTAGGAATCATCACCTTCATGTCGCCGATGGGCATCCGCATCACGTAGTACCGGCGCTTTTCGCCCAGAAACTCCCGCTCCTCGATAGCCTCGATGACACCCGCCCCGTGCATCGGGTAAACCACTTTGTCGCCTACTTTGAACATCGGCTGCGCCTCCTAGCCTACTATACACCTCTATGGTACCATAGGAAGCGGAAGCGTGTCAAGAAGTAAATGATTATATCACAAGCACCTTCTCCTGTCAACATAAAATCCGAGGGGCAGGCTGTCGGCAAGAAAACGCGCGTTGACACGGGACAAGGCCGACGGGTATAATGGGACCAGGGGAAGGGGTGAGGCCTCGGAATGAAGGATCTCATCTGCGACGAATTTCAGGAAGCGGTAGGGAAGTACCTCTTGCGCCACCGCTCTATCCTGGACGTCTTAAGTAAGATCCAGGAAGCAGGGGCGCGCACCAACCGCGCAGTGGTAAAAAGCGTAACAGCGTGCGGCTGCCTGGAGATCCAGGCGCAGCGCCAGCGCGTGCCCGCGGACACCGGTTTGGAGGAGGCGCTTCGTTTTCTCTCCACCCACCTGCAGGGCCGGCTCTGCGCGGAGTGCCGGGAGCAGGTGGAAGAAGAAATCGGGAACCTGCTCTTTTACCTGGCGGCGCTCTGCAATCTCCTCGATATTAATCTTTATGACGTGCTGCTCAAGGAGCAGGAACGGCTACTGGCCCTGGGCCCATTCCACCTCAGCTGACACATACTTCGCAAAGGGGCGCGGAAATCCGCGCCCCTTTTTTGCACCCGGGGTCAGGCCTCGTGGACGTGCCGTTGCCGCCAGACCTCACGGCGGACGGGAGCTCGGTAAGGACTAAGCGACCCGTCGCCAAACCGCTACACCCGTGCGAGCCACTTCTCGTATTCAGGCACCTCACCGTGAACCACGGCAAAGAAGCGTTTCTGCAGGGCCTCAACGATGGGGCCGCGCCGGCCCGCGCCGATGGTGTGGCCATCGATCTCCCGCACCGGGGTGATTTCGGCCGCCGTACCGCAGAACCAGACCTCGTCCGCCAGGTAAAGCTCGTCGCGGGCCGCCCGTGCCTCCACCACCTCATAACCGAGCCCGCGCGCCAGCTCCATAATCGAAGCGCGGGTGATTCCTTTGAGTACGGTGGGTAGCGGCGTGGTGTAGATAACGCCGTCTTTGGCCCAAAAGATGTTCTCGCCGCTCCCTTCGGCCACGTACCCATCGGTATCCAGGAAAATGGCTTCATCGTAGCCGCTTTGGAGGGCGTCCATCTTGGCCAGGATGGAGTTGACGTAGGCGCCGTTGACCTTACCCTTGGCCGGAAACGAGGAGATGTAGTTACGGGCCCAGGAGGTTACTTTGGCGCGGATACCTTTGGCCAGGGCCTCCTCGCCCAGGTAGGCGCCCCAGGGCCACACGGCGACAAAGACGTTCACCGGGCACTTCGCCGGGTTCACCCCCATCTCGCCCAGGCCGCGGTATACCACCGGGCGGATGTAGCAGCTTTTCAAGTTGTTGGCGCGGATGGTTTCTTTAATGGCTTCACTGATCTCCTCGTGGGTGTATGGAACTTCCATGTAAAGGAGTTTGGCCGAGGCAAAGAGCCGGTCCACGTGTTCCTTGAGCCGGAAAACCGCCGGGCCGCCGGCCGTTTCGTAGGCCCGGATCCCTTCGAAAACTCCGCTGCCGTAATGCAGGGCATGGGTGAGAACGTGTACCTTCGCATCCTCCCAGTCGACGAGCCGCCCGTCCATCCAGATTTTATCCGTCTTGATGCCCACGGTTCACCCTTCCTCTCTTAAGAAAATCCCTAGGCCGACGCCTAGGTAGAGATATAGATTTCTTATTCTGCACAAAAAGAAGAATTCCTGCCGCAGTTTTCATTTAACCTGCCAGGGCGTCAACGGCACCGTCCCTCACCCCTGTAAGGCGTACACTGAGAAGGTTCGGTACACAAACAATGGTCTGGGCGGGCGTTGAAATCCATCCCGTCTCGGAACAGATACCCCTGGGACAAATGCTCCTGGGCATGGGCCGCATCCGCACCCGTCCCGGGGCCACCTCAACTACGGCTTCGCCCCGGACAAGCGGCACTTTGTAAAGGCCGGGGCGGGCCAGGGAAACGCGCAGCACTTCCTTTCCCGCCCGTACCACCACCGCCTCCGCCGGGGCCGCCGCCCCACCGTTCGCCCGGATGACAAACCACATGCTTACGGCCGCCAAGACCATGCCGGCAAGGAGCACCTTATCGGCCCGCGTTGTCCCTTGAAGCACAATCCCCCTCCTCCCCAGCCGAAAAGCCGACAGAAAAAGAACGCCCGGGAGCAGCCCGGGCGTGCGCGCTTAGTCCTCCGGCTCGTACCCTGCCTCGCGGATGGCGCCGCGGATGGCTTCCCGGTCCGGTCCCGTGGCAGAGTGCGCTACGGTAACCAGCCCGGTGGCAAGGTCGACATTCACGTCTTTTACCCCAGGCAGGTTGCCCACGCTCTTTTTTATGGCCATGACGCAGTGCTGGCAGCTCATGCCCGCAGCCCTCACCTGCGTGGTAACCACACCGTCTCCAGCTCCCGCAGCAGCCGTGTGTCCTTCGCGTTTACTTGAGCAGCAACCCATGTGCTCCATCTCCTTTACTTATCGGCCGGTTTCACCGGCGGCTTCTTTTGGGGCGGTTTGCAGCAGTCGGGCGCCTCGCCGCCGAACTGCTTCTCGCTGGCCGCAGCCAGCCGTTTGAGGAATTTATCCCACCAGCCAGCCATGCGGAAAAACCTCCTTCCGCCGCCCGCTTTAGTTTACCCCGCAGGTGCAGGCAACTATTACTCTTTCGTCTGTACCTGTACCCGGGTAGGGTACCTTTGCCCTTATTATAGCCGCTCTGCCGGCACCTGTCAACCCTCCAGCGACGGCCCCACCAAAATAGTCCGCGCGATTTTTTCGTCCAGCGCCAGGACCGTCTCCCCAACCTGCACAACAAGGCTGGGGGAGCGCTGGAGCAGGGTGAGCGGCGCGCCCGGCAGCACGCCCAGGGCCATGAGCTTGTTGAGGTCACGCGGCGCCGCCGGTGCCAGCCCCAGCACCGCCGCCTTTTCCGCCGGCGCCAGGTCGGCCACGGTACGCGCCCCGCCGGCACGCGCCGCCCGCCGGCCGCCGCCCCAGCCCCGGCGCCACCTACTTCGCCTGCCGAACATCCCCCGTTCCCTCCTTTCGCAGCCGGCGCGGGGAAACGGCCAGCTCAAAGCCGCAGTTCGGGCACTTGATGCGCCGGCACAGGCGCTTTAAGGGGCAACCGGCGCAGGCCGCGCGCCCCTCCTCAGGCGCAAAGCTGAAGCCGCAAAAGCTGCACTTTACCTGTGTCATCAGCCCAGCACCCCCGTAAAGCCGAGCACCAGATTGAGCACGTACCCGGCGACAAAGGCAAAGGGGAAGATGAAGGCGGCCATCCCCAGGGCGGTGGTCCAGCCCCTTTCTTTGACCATGACCGAGAACTGGGCAATGCAGGGGACGAACAACGTGAGGGTGGCCGCCGCTACAGTGAGCTGCCGCGCCGAGAGGGCACCGCTGGCGGCCAGGTCGTAGAGTCCCGCCGCGCCGTAATCCCGGCGGAAGAAACCGAAGAGGAAGGCCTCGCCCGTCGCCCGCGGCAGGCCCAGGTAACCAACGGCCGTTCCCAGCGCGTCGAGGACGGCATCAAAAAGACCTGTAACCTTTCCCAACCAAATGAGGACGCTCGCCAGGACAAAAAGGGGCACAATCTCCAGGAAGTACCACTGCATGCGCGTGTAGGTCTTGGTGAGCACGTTCCCCGGCTGAGGCAGCCTGAGCGGCGGCACCTCCATGTAAAAGCTGGGACCGTCGCCGGGAAGAAGCTGTGCCGTCAGGTACCCCACCAAAAGAAAGACCAGCAGCAGGAAACCCAGCCAAACAAGCAGCGCCCGCGGGTAGGCAGAAAGGAGCGAGAGGATCACCCCGAGCTGCGCCGAGCAGGGAATGGCCAGGGCCAAAAGCAGCGTGGCGATAACGCGCTCGCGCCGCGTCTCCAGGGTACGGCTCACCAGGGTGGCCATGGTATCACAACCGAAGCCCAGGGTAAGCGGGATCACCGCCCGTCCGGAAAGGCCGATGCCCTTAAAGAGCCGGTCCACCAAAAGCGCCAGGCGCGGCAGGTAACCGCTGTCTTCAATAATGGAAAACACCAGGAAAAAGCTGCCCACAATGGGCAGGACAATGGCGACGGCGTAGCGCAGCCCCAGCGTGATGATGCCGTAATCATGGGCGATGAGGTCTTGAAGGAGCGGCCAGGGAATAAGCCGGTCCACGGCGGCGTTTACCCAGGGGTTGACGTAGGCGGAAAAAATGCTCCCCTCCAGGTAGTCCACCACGGTGCCGGCCCCGAAAACGCCGACAAACTGGTAAAGGCCGAAGTAGAGCACCAGGAGGAGAACCGGAATGCCCACCAGGGGCCGCATGGTAAGGTCGCCCAGGATTTCGCCCCAGGTCCGGCGGCGCCTCTCTTCCCGGCTGATTACGGCCCGCGCCAGCGTACGGGCCGCCTCCTGCCGCTTCACCGCCAAAATGTAGCTCACGGGCTCGTTGAACTCCCTTTTTACCTCACTCACCACGGCGCGGATGGCGTTCCAGCGCGCCGGCCCTTCCTGGCGGCGCACCAGCTCGCCTATTTCCTCGTCTTCTTCGAGAAGCAGCAGGGCGATGGCCCGGGGTGCCAGCCGGTAGTGCCCCCGCAGCAGGGCGACCAGGCGCTCGGCGCCCTTTTCGATGCTTTCCGGGTACAACGGTCTAAGCAGCGCGGGCGGCAATTTCCCTCACCTTCTCTCTGAGGAGGTCGATACCTTCGTTTAAGGCTGCCGCCACCGGCACCACAGGTATGCCCAGCCCGGCCGCCAGGCGGGTGCAGTCGATGTGGATCCCGCGCCGCCGCGCTTCGTCCATGATGTTGAGCACCAGGATGAGCGGCTGCCCCGCCTCGATGAGCTGAAAGGTGAGCGGCAGCATGCGCTCGAGGTTGCGCGCATCCACCACGTGGAGCACGGCGCTCGGGCTCTCGGTGATGAGGAGGCGCCGCGCCACCCGCTCCTCTTCGGTAATCGGCAGGAGCGAGTACATGCCGGGGGTGTCGATAACCTCCAGCTCTTCCCCGCCAAACCGCCCTTTACCCCGCGAAACCTCCACGGTGGTTCCGGGGTAGTTGGACACAGTGACGTAGATACCCGTCAGGCGGTTGAAGAGTACGCTCTTGCCCACGTTCGGGTTACCCACCAAGGCCACCTTTTTCAGTTCACCTGCTTCCGGCCGGCCCCGGTCCTTTTCTGGGCGACCAAAAGGCTTCCACCAAGGCCTCTTGTTCTGGCAGCAGTCCACGGTCTACGCCTCCTCCAGCTTCTTCGGCTAATGTCTATGTGACAGGGGTGAACCTGATGCCAGTTTGATAACGATTCTCATTCTATCTGCCTATATTATACCCAGAGCACCGGAAGCAGGCAAGAGAAAAAAACAGCCATGCCGCCCCCTCTGGGCGGCATGGCTGCAACAAGCTTCGCTTCAGTGCAAAACACGCACTATCGTAGGTAAAAAACGGCGGCTTTGACCCAGGGCCTGGTTCTTAAGGCGAAGCAGGCCGTAGGTTCCGGCCAGAAAGGCAAGCCCCAAGATGATACTTCCCAGCTGGGCACTCACCAGGCCGAGGCGGGGTGCCAGCCAGTCGCCGAGGAAGGCGCCCACAAAAAAGGCGATGAGCGGGACCATGTAGGCCAGAAACGCCGCCAGGAGAACGCTGCCGTCCTGGGCGGCCAGCTCCACGGTTTGGCCTTCCCGGGCGCCCGCCTCGTTGAAGGCGTCCACCACAATTTCCTTAGGCGATTCCAAAAGGCTCAAAGTGTGCCGCTCGCCCTCCGGGCAGCGGCCGCAGTGACTGCAGGCTGTCGCCCGGCAGACCTTTACCTTGGCGCGCTCGCCCTGGGCCGCCACCACCACACCAATCTGCTGCATGCTCTCACCCCTCTCCCTGAGTGCCCTGCACCCCGCCGCTACCAGCGGCGGGGACGCTCCCCCGGCCCGTGCGCCAGCACCTGCCGGAGCGCGTCGCTGACGGTTTCTGCTCCTAGTATACCTAACCCGGGTATGTTTGGCAAGGACTTACTCTGGCGCGCCGGTACCACTATTTGGTGAAAACCCAGTGCCTGGGCTTCTTTAAGGCGCAGCTTCAGGTGCGCCGCGCTCAAGACCTCGCCGGTAAGGCCGATCTCCCCGGCCGCGGCGCAGGCCGGCAGCGGCGCCCGGCCGACCAGGCTGGAGGAAACGGCAATGGCGAGGCCCAGGTCCGCCGCCGGGTCCTCCAGGCGCACGCCGCCGGCCACGCTCACGTACACGTCGGAGCCCGCCAGGGGCAGGCCGGCCCGCTTTTCCAGGACGGCCATAACGGTGAGGAGGCGGCTGAGATCGACCCCCTGGGCCACCCGGCGCGGTGGCCCGCCGCCGGCCGGGCTCACCAGGGCCTGCACCTCCACCAAAAGGGGCCGTGTCCCTTCCAGGGTGGCCACCACCGCCGCCCCTGGTACGGGCGCGGCCCGGTCGCTTAAAAAGAGCTGCGAAGGGTTGGGCACCTCCGCCAGCCCGCCTTCTTCCATGGTGAAGACGCCGATCTCGTTGGTGGAGCCGAAGCGGTTTTTCACTGCGCGCAGGATGCGGTAGGCGTTCTTGCCTTCGCCTTCGAAATAGAGGACGGTGTCCACCATGTGTTCCAAGAGGCGGGGGCCGGCCAGGGCCCCCTGCTTGGTGACGTGCCCGACGATGAAGGTGGTGATGCCCTCGCCCTTGGCCAGCTTGAGGAGAGCTGCCGTGCACTCTCTTACCTGGGCCACGCTCCCCGGCGGCGAAGGGCAGGCCGGGCAGTTCATGGTCTGGATGGAGTCCACAATTAGAAGGACGGGAGACAGGCTACGGGCGGCCTCTTCTACCCGGCCGAGGTCGGTCTCGGGAAGAAGGAGGAGCCGCTCGGCCAAGGCGTCCAGGCGCTCGGCCCTGAGGCGGATCTGGCGCGCCGACTCCTCACCGGAAACGTAAAGGACGGTGCCGCTCCCGCGCGCCAGGCGCGCTGCCAGGGAAAGCAGCAGGGTGGACTTGCCGATGCCGGGATCGCCGCCCACCAGCACCAGGGAGGCGGGGACGATCCCGCCTCCCAAAACGCGGTCGAGTTCGCTTGAGCCGGTGGAAAAGCGCGCGCTTTCGGCACCGGTGATGCTGGTGATGGGTTCGGGCACGGCCGCCGGCGCCGTGCCCCGCGCAACGCTTTCTGCGGTCGGATGCTCTTCGATGAAGCTGTTCCAGGCGCCGCACTCGGGGCAGCGCCCCAGCCAGCGGGGAGTGCTGTAACCGCACTCCTGGCAGGCGTACCTAACCTTCGCCCGCGCCAAGTTCCCCTCTCCCTTCTCGGCTTCTCATTCAGACACCAGTTTAAGGCCCCTGCGGGAGCTCCCTTGGGCGCGGACGGCCTGAACTCAGCCCCTGCCCCAGCTGCCCGCAGAGGTTACTCCCGGACCGCCGCGGCCGGCCGGGCCGGCTGAAAGACGATTTTGCCCTCCTCGGCGTCGGCAGTCACGGTGTCGCCTTCCTTGAAGCGGCCGGCCAACATCTCTTCGGAGAGCGGGTTCTCCAGGAGGCGCTGGATGGCCCGCCTAAGCGGCCGGGCACCAAAGGTGGGATCGAACCCCTCCTTGGCCAGCACCTCTTTGGCTGCCGGCGTCACCTCCAGCTTAAGGTCATGCTCCTTGAGCCGCTCAGCCACTTCCTTGAGCATGATGTCCACAATGGCGTGGACGTGCTCCTGGGCCAAGGCATGGAAGACAATGATCTCGTCGATGCGGTTGAGGAACTCCGGGCGGAAGGTGCGCTTCAGTTGATCCAGCACGCGGTCCTTCATGTCCGCATAGCCGGCCGCTTCGCCGCCGGGGCGGAAGCCCACGGTGGGCTCACGCCGCAGAAGTTCAGCGCCCACGTTGGAGGTCATGATGACGATGGTGTTTCTAAAGTCCACGGTGCGGCCTTTGCCGTCGGTGAGGCGCCCATCCTCCAGCACCTGGAGAAGCACGTTGAAGACCTCGGGGTGGGCCTTTTCGATTTCATCAAAGAGCACCACCGAGTAAGGACGCCGGCGGACGGCCTCGGTAAGCTGTCCGGCTTCCTCATAACCCACGTAGCCCGGAGGCGCGCCGATGAGGCGCGAGACGGTGTGCCGCTCCATATACTCGGACATGTCGAGGCGGATCATGGCCTCTTCTTCGCCGAACATGGCCTCGGCCAGGGCGCGGGCGAGCTCCGTCTTGCCGACGCCGGTGGGGCCGAGGAAGATAAAGGAGCCGATGGGCCGCTTGGGGTCTTTCAGGCCGGCGCGCGCCCGCCGCACGGCGCGGGCCACGGCCTGCACGGCTTCATCCTGCCCGATGACCCGCTTGTGCAGGGTCTCTTCCAGGTGAAGCAGGCGCTCCGATTCTTCTTCGGCCAACCGCTTCACCGGGACACCGGTCCAGTCGGAGACGACGGCGGCGATATCCTCCGCGGTGACTTGAGGCGCCGCCTTATCCTTGCTCTCCTGCCAGTGGCCCTTGGTCTCCGCCAGCTTAGCCCTGAGCTCCTTCTCCTTGTCGCGCAGGCGCGCCGCCTTCTCAAACTCCTGCGCCGCCACAGCGGCCTCCTTTTCCTTACGCGTCTCCTCCACCTGCTCCTCGAGGTCTTTCAGGTCGGGCGGTGCTACAAAGGCGCTCAGGCGCACGCGCGAGCCGGCTTCGTCGATCAGGTCGATGGCCTTGTCGGGCAGGAAGCGGTCGGTGATGTAGCGGTCGGAGAGCTTCACCGCCGCCTCCAAGGCGTCGTCGGTGTACTTGACGCGGTGGTGCGCCTCGTAGCGATCGCGCAGGCCTTTTAAGATCTCCAAGGTCTCCTCGCGCGTGGGCTCGCCCACGGTGATGGGCTGGAAGCGCCGCTCCAGGGCCGCGTCCTTTTCAATATACTTGCGGTACTCGTCCAGGGTAGTGGCACCCACGCACTGAAGCTCGCCGCGGGCGAGGGCCGGCTTTAAGATGTTGCTGGCATCGATGGCACCCTCGGCGGCGCCGGCGCCCACCACGGTGTGCAGCTCGTCGATGAAGAGGATTACGTTGCCAGCCTGGCGCACCTCATCCACCACGCGCTTCAGCCGCTCCTCGAACTCACCGCGGTACTTGGTGCCGGCCACCACGGCAGCCAGGTCCAGGGTGACCACGCGCTTGTCCTTGAGGAGCTCCGGCACCGTGCCCTCGGCGATGTGCTGGGCCAGACCCTCGGCGATGGCGGTTTTGCCGACGCCCGGCTCGCCGATGAGCACGGGGTTGTTCTTGGTGCGCCGGGAAAGGATCTGGATGACGCGCTCGATCTCCTTACTGCGGCCGATGATGGGGTCAATCTTGCCCTCGCGGGCCATGGCGGTGAGGTCCCGGCCCAGGGAATCCAGGGTGGGGGTGTTGGTGCGGCCGCGCCCCTTCTGGCGCTTGATGTCCTGGGGCTGGCCTGCACCCAGGAGTTGCAGCACCTGGGCGCGCACCTTCTCTAAATCGGCTCCCAGGTTTTCCAGCACCCGGGCCGCCACACCCTCGCCCTCGCGGATGAGGCCGAGAAGCAGGTGCTCGGTGCCGATGTAGTCCACACCCATGCGCCGTGCCTCGTCCAGGGCGAGTTCAATAACCCGTTTCGCCCGGGGGGTCAGCCCCAACTCCGGGCCGGCCGGCGCCCCCGTCCCCGGACCGATGATCTTTTCCACCTCGGCCCGCACCTGATCCAGCTGGATGCCCAGGCTGCCCAGGGCTTGGGCCGCTACACCCGTTCCTTCACGAATGAGGCCGAGAAGCAGGTGCTCGGTGCCCACGTAGGGGTAGTTGAGCCGGCGCGCCTCTTCCTGCGCCAGGATAATCACCTGCTGGGCCCGCTGGGTAAACCGCGCAAACATAGTTCCACCTCCAAGGTTTTTCGTGTTGATGCCGTTTATTTACTTATTCTTCCCTGCCAGCTCCTCCCGCACAATAGCCGCCCGGCGCGTGTCGCGCTCCGCCGCCGGCAGCGCCTGGCCGGCCACGCGCTGGATAAAGCCGGGGCGGGTAAGGATGAGGAGCCGGTTGAGGGTGCTGAGCTCTACCTGGGGCAAGAGGTTCAAGGTGACGCCCAGGCGCACGTCGGAAAGAAGCTTCATGGCCTCATCGCCGCTCAGGATGCGGGCGTTGGTGAGGGTGCCGTAGGCCCGCCACACCATGTCCACCAGGCGGTTGCCCACCTCCTGGTAGAGGCGGCTTCTGGCCGTCCGCTCCTGCTCCAGGACCTGCCGCACCAGAGCCAAGAGATTCGCAATGAGGTCCTCTTCCGACTGGCTCAGGGTGATCTGGTTCGATATCTGGAAGAAGTTGCCCAGGGCCTGGGTTCCTTCACCGTAAAGCCCCCGTACCACCACGCCGAACTGGGAGAGGGTGGTAAAAGCCTGGCCGGCCTGGTTCAGAAGCACCAGTGCCGGCAGGTGCAGCATAATGGAGGCCCGCAGGCCCGAGCCCACGTTGGTGGGACAGGCCGTCAGAAAGCCCAGCTTCTCGTCAAAGGCGAAGTCCAGCTGCTGCTCCAGGGAGTCGTCCAGGCGGCTCGCAAGGTCCCAGGCGGCATCGAGGTTGAGTCCCGGCAGGAGCACCTGCAGGCGCAGGTGGTCTTCTTCGTTGACCATAATGCTCACCGCCTCGTCGTCGCGCAGGATCACGCCGCGCCCTTCCGGCTCCTTGACGTGCTCGGGGCTCACCAGGTGCTTTTCAATAAGTACCTGCCGTTCCAGCGGTGAAAGGCGCATCAGCTCCAGGAGCTGATAGCGGCGCGCCTCGGGCAGGTGCTGCGCCGCCCGGCGTACCCGGTTCAGCACCTCGAGCAGCGCTTCTTTGCCGGCCGCCGGGGGAAAGGGCACATCGGCCAGGTTGCGGGCCAGGCGGATACGGCTGGAGACGACGATATCGGAGTTCGGTCCTTCCCCCAGCCAGGCGGAGTGCACCTGGGTAAAGACGGCCTCCTGATCAGGCACCTTCACCGCCCCCCTTCAGTTTTTCCTCCAGGGCCTTGATCTCATCGCGCAGGCGAGCCGCCTCTTCAAAGGCCTCGCGGGCAACCGCCTCTTTCAAGTACCGCCGCATGGTCTCCAGGTCGTGCTTAAGGCGCAGGGTGCCGCCGCTGCGGCGCGGCACCTTGCCGGCATGCCGGAGCCCGCCCTGCAGCCGGCGGATAAGCGGCTCCAGCTGCTCCCGGAAGGTGCTGTAGCAGCGGGCGCAGCCTAAGCGGCCCCGCTCGCGGAAATCTCCGTAGGTCAGCCCGCACTCGGGGCAGCGCAGCGCAGAGCCGGTAAGTGTAGCTGGGTTCGGTCCCACCGGCAGGTTATCCAGGAGGCTGGAGAAAAGGCTGCCTAAAGAGAGGTCCGGGAAGGCAAAACTCGACCCGGCGAGGATGTTGAGCTCGCCCCGCTCCCGGGCGCACTCCTCGCACAGGTGAGCCTCGGTGGTAACCCCGTTCACCGTGCGCCGTACATAGACGGAAGCCGGGCGTTTCTTGCAGTTCTCACAGAGCATGCCAGTCACCTCCGAAAGGTTGCAGCCGGGCTAGACATTGGCGAGCAGGGTGAACAGCATCCGGGCGCGCACCTCGGCCGCCAGAGCCGCCGGCAGGCCCAGGGCCTCGTCGCGGAGGACAAGCGCCAGGTACCGGCCGGCCGCCTCGTCGATAAGCCCGGCCCGGCACAAATCCGCCACCAGAGAGAGGGCTTCGCGCTCGGAAAGCCGGTTCCCAACCCGGGAAGCCAAGCGGGCGCGGCAGTCGGTGCGCGGCAGCTTGACGATGCGGATGTACCCGCCCGCTCCACGGTGGCTCTCTACGCGGTAACCGCGCTCCGGCACAAAACGCGTCGTCAGGACGTAAGTCACCTGGGAAGGGACGCAGGAAAAACGGCTGGCCAGCTCGCTGCGCCTAAGCTCCACCACTCCCTCCTCGGCCGCACCTAAAAGCTCCTTGATCCAGTTTTCCATCTCATCCGCCAGTGACCACATGGGCATCACCTGTTTGACTATCTTTGACTTTTTCTGTTACCATTATACGCCGTCGGTGGCAATTTGTGAAGGGGGTTTTCAGGAATTCCTCGCAAAAAAATCACCCCTGCCCGGTTATTCTCACCAAGTGGGCAGGAGCTATGCGGAAAACAGGGCAAGCCGGGCTCAGCTTCCGCGGCTTCGACATACGCGAGGCTCCGTAAAAGGCGGTAGGGCGAAAAGCGCCGGCCGAACGTCCGGGGAAGCCGGTCCGCCGGCTCGGCCGGGGAGCGGCCCGCCGCGCCGCAGTTATTCCGCTGTGGCGGTGATGAAGGCGGCGAACAGGCGGCGCATGGCGGGGCGGCCGGCGGCCGGGTCTACCAGGTACTCGGGGTGCCACTGTACGCCTAGGACAAAACGCGCCGGGTCCTGGCTTTCGATGCCCTCGACAACGCCGTCCGGGGCCCAGGCCACAACCTTAAGCCCGGCGCCCGGCGCCTTCACACTCTGGTGGTGCATGGAGTTTACCGCAAACTCGCCCTCGCCTAGGATTTTCGCCAGGCGCGAGCCGGGGTCAACCACCACCCGGTGCACCGGCCGGCCGTAAGGCTCGCCCTGGCGGTGTGCCAGGGCACCTGCTACCGTAGACGGTATGTCCTGGAGGAGTGAGCCGCCGCGCGCCACGTTCAGCACCTGGGCCCCGCGGCAGATGCCTAAGATGGGCAGGCCCCGCTCCCAGGCCAGGCGCACCAGGTCCAGCTCACAGGCGTCGCGCTCCAGGTCCACCGGCCCCAGCTCCGGGGCAGGCGTCTCCCCGTAAGCGGCCGGGTCCACGTCTTCCCCGCCGGGCAGGAGCAGCCCCTGCGCCTGCAGCAAGACTTGCTCCACCACCTCGCGGGCGCATACCGGCACCGGCCAGGGCAGGCCGCCCGCCCCCAGCACGGCTTCGGCCACGGGATCATTAAGGTAGTGCGTTCCTTTCTTGTGCCCCATGGACACGGCGATGACGGGCCGCACGTTCCGGTCCCCCTCTGTCCCTTTCTCGCCGCCAGTATAGCACAGCCCTGCGCCCTGAAACAACACTTAGGGCCAGGGTTTGTCCGGGCGCCGAAAAAGCCGGCCCCGCCGCCGCGGAACCGGCCGCCTCTATCTGCCGCAGACAGCTCTAGTGGATGAAAGCGAAGTATAACGTGAAGAGGATGGCCAGGAGGTACATCATCCAGTGCACCTGGGCACCCTTACCGCTGAGCAGCATCACCAGGGCATAGGCGATAAAGCCCAGGGAAAGCCCGAGCGAGATGCTGAAGGTAAGAGGCATCAGGATGACGGTGAGGAAGGCAGGGAAGGCCTCCAGGAAGTCGCCGAACTTGATCTCGGTGAGGCTGGCTGCCATAAAGATGCCGACGATGACCAGCGCCGGCGCCGTGGCCTCGCCCGGTACCGCCAGAGCGACGGGTGAAAAGACGATGCTCAGTACGAAGAGAATGGCCACCACCACGGCGGTAAGCCCGGTGCGCCCGCCCACGCTCACGCCGGCGGCGCTCTCCACGTAGGTGGTGGTGTTGCTGGTGCCCAAGAGCGCCCCCACCACGGTACCTATTGAGTCGGCAAAGAGGGCCTTGTTGCCGCGCTTGAGGTTGCCTTGCTCGTCGATCATGCCGGTCCGGCTGGCCACGCCGACGAAGGTGCCGATGGTATCAAAGAGATCGGCAAAAAAGAGCGAGAAAATGGTGGGAAAAAGGCTCCACTTCAGGGCTCCCAGCACGTTGAGCTTGAGAAAACCGGCGGCCATGCTGGGCGGCGGCGAGATAACGCCGGCCGGCAGCTTGGTCACCCCGAGCGGGACGCCGATGAGGGTGGTAAGGAGAATGCCCAGCAGCATACCGCCCTTCACCCGGCGGGCCACCAGGGTACCGGTGAGAATGAGGCCTATCACGGCGAGCAGGGTCTTCGGGTCGGACAGGTTGCCCAAGGCAACAATGGTGGCCTGGTCGGGCACAATGAGGCCCGCGTTCTTGAGGCCGATAAAAGCGATGAAGAGACCGATGCCGGCACCAACGGCGTGCTTCAGCGGCAGCGGAATGGCGCGGATGAGGAGCTCGCGGAGGCCGGTGAGAGTAACAATGACGGCGATGATTCCAGAAAGAAAGACGGCCCCGAGCGCGGTGTATGGGTCGAGCTTCATGGCGCCGACCATGACATAGGCGAAAAAGGCGTTAAGGCCCATGCCGGGTGCCAGGGCGAAGGGGTAGTTGGCATAAAGGCCCATGAAGAGCGTGGAGGCGGCGGCGGCGAAGCAGGTGGCCATAAAGACGGCCCCGGGATCCAGCCCACCCGCCTTGAGCACAATGGGGTTCACGAGAATAATGTAGGCCATGGTGACAAAGGTGGTCAGTCCAGCTAGAATCTCGGTGCGCGCGGTGGTGCCATTCTCCGTGAGGTGAAAGTACTTTTCCAGGAAGCCGCCCTGGTCCGCTGCCGGTGCGACAGCCTCTCTGTTCACCTTGACACTTCCTCCTTTTTCCTCTATTTTCTCTGACAGGCTTATCTTAACAGAGCCCTTCTGAGGATGTCAAGGTAAAAAACGAACTTCTCTCATGAATGTTTAGAGATTGTTCGGCTAAAGGCGAGGATCCCGGCCGGTGCGGCCGGGATCCTCGCTTGGCCCTAGTTTACTTGGGGGCGCCTCACGCGGCTCAGATTCGGTTCCAGGGGCTTCAGGTAGTAGGCGCGCTGGTAAAAAGCGCAATTTGGGAGCTGCTCCTCGTGGGGAAACCTGCGGCCGGTACCCTCATAGTCCCGCTCACAGTGGTGGTCGCATAGATCACAGATCCCCCGCTGGAAACCCCCGGTCTCGATCACCGTGCACTTCACCATGCAGCACCTCCCTTGGTATTGGGGACCTCCCTTCCGGTCGACGCGTGCTACCTTGCGAATCCCCCCCGATTACACAGAAAGCCAACGCACCATGCCCTCCCGCGGTATCAGCACCACAGGTACAGGCACTGCGTTGGCTTACTGAAGCGTACCTAAGCGGCCTAACCATGGTCCACCACCCCTTACAGTCAGTGGGGTTCTACTACCTGGCTCGGCTTAACATGCTTTTAACCTTCACTACAGTATATTCGACCTGCCGGCCGATTCTCCTTCCCTGCCGTTCTCCCATTTTACGGCAGGCACTCCCCTCCGGCTGCAGCCTCTACCTGTCCACGCTGTAGTTGGGCGCTTCCTTGGTAATGATTACATCGTGCGGATGGCTTTCCCTGAGGCCCGCTGCCGTAACACGCACAAAGCGTGCCGTGCGCTTAAGCTCCGCCAGGCTGGCGGCGCCGCAGTAACCCATGCCGGCCCGGAGCCCGCCGATGAGCTGATACACGGTCTCCGCCAGGGGGCCCTTGTAGGGCACACGCCCTTCAATTCCTTCCGGTACCAGTTTCTCCACATTTTCCTGGAAATATCTATCCCGGCTGCCCTCTTTCATCGCGCCGAGCGAACCCATACCGCGGTAAACCTTATAGCTGCGCCCTTGGTAAATGATGGTTTCGCCCGGGCTTTCTTCGGTACCGGCAAAGAGGTTGCCGATCATAACGCTGGCCGCCCCCGCCGCGAGCGCCTTGGTGATATCGCCCGAGAACTTGATGCCGCCGTCGGCAATAATGGGGACGCCGTGCTTATCGGCTGCGCGAGAGGCGTTCCAGATGGCCGTGATCTGCGGTACACCGATGCCCGCCACCACGCGCGTGGTGCAGATAGACCCCGGGCCTACTCCCACCTTGATGGCATCGGCCCCGGCGGCGATCAGGTCCTCTGTCCCGGCGGCCGTGGCCACGTTGCCGGCCACGATGGGCGTTTGCGGGAACTCGCCCTTAAGGCGCGCCACCATCTCCAGCACGCCGCGTGAATGGCCGTGTGCCGTATCTACAACCAGCACGTCCACCCCGGCCTTCACCAGGGCGCGGGCCCGTTCCAGGGTGTCGGCCGACACTCCCACCGCCGCCCCGACGCGCAGGCGTCCCACGGCATCCTTGGCAGCGTTCGGGTACTTCTTGGCCTTTTCGATGTCTTTGATCGTAATGAGCCCCTTCAGGCGGCCCTTTTCATCCACCAGGGGCAGTTTCTCCACCTTGTGCTTCTTGAGGATCTCTTTCGCGTGCTCCAGGGTGGTGCCCACCGGGGCGGTGATAAGGTTCTCCTTGGTCATGACCTCGCTGATGGGCCGGGAGTAATCCTCCTCAAAGCGCAGGTCGCGGTTAGTGATGATGCCAATGAGGTGCCCCTCGGGATCGGTGATGGGCACGCCGGAGATATGGTAGCGCTCCATGATCTCCACCGCGTCGGCCACCCGGTGCTCAGGGGAAAGAAAAATGGGATCCACGATAATACCGCTCTCGGAGCGTTTTACCTTGTCCACTTCCTGGGCCTGGCGTTCAATGCTCATGTTCTTGTGGATGACGCCGATACCACCCTCACGCGCCATGGCGATGGCCAGGCGCGCTTCGGTCACCGTGTCCATGGCCGAACTCACCAGCGGGATGTTAAGGCGAATGTCCCGCGTGAGGTAGGTGGTGACATCCGCATCCCGCGGCAAAATCTCCGAACGGGCCGGCTCCAGGAGCACATCGTCGAAGGTAAGCCCTTCTTCCAGCCAGAGGGGCGTGTCAGCTTCCACGGCTTTTCCTCCTTAGCCAGTAGGTTTACCACGTTTGGGTAGGGCTTTCACCCGCCTTGTTCCTACCATCTTAACACACCCCTGTCCGCTTGACAAGAAAAAAGCTACTCGAGAGAGTAGCTACTCATCGTAACCCAGTTCCTTCAGCCGGAAGGAAATCACCATAAGCCGGTCGGCCAGGTGCTCGTTCACCAGGATCACATCCTCGGGTACCTTCAGGTCTATCGGAGCAAAGTTCCAGATCGCCTTAATGCCGGCCTTGACCATGCGATCGGCCACTTCTTGCGCCGCCTCTTTGGGGACGGTGATGATGCCGATGGAAATGTCGTTCTTTTTGATGAAGTCCTCGAGCCGGTCAGTATCTATGATCTCGTTGTCACGGAGCCGGAGGCCGATCAGCTTGGGGTTGACATCGAAGACGCCTCGCAAGATGAAGCCGCGCTTGCTGAAGTTCGGATAGTTCGCCAGGGCCTGGCCCAGGTTGCCGGCACCAACGATGACCATGTTGTATTCCTTTTCCAAGCCGATAATGCGGCCGATTTCCTGGTAGAGGTCTTCCACCCGGTACCCGTAACCCTGCTGGCCAAACTCCCCGAAGTGGTTGAGATCCTGCCTGAGCTGGGAGGCGGAAATGCCCATCATGTCGGCCAGGGTCTGCGAGGAAATCCTTTCCACCTTGCGCTCCACCAGCTCACCCAGGTACCGGTAGTACTTGGGCAGGCGGCGGATAACCACCATCGGCACGTGTTCTTCTTTACCTTCCCTCACTCCGTGCGCCCCCTTACCTGTCTCCAGGTTACACTCTCCCGGTAGTAAATACTGTACTCTGAACAAGCACCTCTGTCAAGTTGCCTGCCTAACACCACTCCACCTGCACCACACGTCCCTGAGCTTTGAGCTCTGCCGCCAGGCGGTCCACGGTACCCGCCCTCAGGTTCAGCCCGGCCGGCAGGTCCGGGTTCTGGTGCGCCGGATTGACACTCAGTCCGGCCACTATCTTTATTTCGTCGGCCGCGCTCAAGAGGCGCGCCACCTGGCTGGCGCCGTCGGCCCGGTCCGGAATGCGGCCCGCCTTGAGGTAAACGAGCGCTCGATTCAAGGTTAACATACCCTCCGTTACCAGGTCTATTCCTGGGATGTGGCCGCAGGGAGGGATCTCCGGGTCCTCATAGGTCAGGTCCACGGTGAGCGGCCGGCTCAGCTCCCGAGCCACGATCTTGGCGGTGGTGCCGCCGCAAACCACCTTCTTGCCCGGTGCACGCATGAACCTGTCCACCGTCTCGGCATCGGCCGCCGGCGAGCGCGGCGGGCCGGTAAAAAGGACCAACTGCCGCGGCCGGCGCAGGGCCAGCACCACCACCGTGGTATCGTCGCCCGGGGCCAGGGTGTAGTAGGCATTGCAGAGTTCCACCAGGCGCTCGGCCAGCTGCTCGGCCGTGGGGCAGCGGGGGGCGAGCTCCGTGAGGTGCCGGGCCAGCCCCTCTTCGCCCAGCCCCAGGGGGAGGATCCCACCGATGCCGGCGTGCAGCACCCCGTCGCTCACCAGCACCAGCCGGTCGCCCGCCACCAGCTCCAGAGCGCCCTCTTCCACCGCACGGCCCGCCACCTGGCGCGTCCGGGTAGGGAAACTGATAACCTGCTCTTTGCGCACCAGAAAGACAGGCGGGCTGTCCAGGAGCATCACGCGCGCCGCCCCATTGGTTTTCACCTGCACCACGGCCAGGGTGGAGTAGGCGATGCGCCGCTCGCGGCACACAGGCAGGGTTTGGGCGACGGTGCTGATCACCTCCTCCAAAGACACACCCCGGGCCAGGAGCCCTGCAGCAATCTTGGTGGTTAAGGTGGCCAGGATATTGGCTTTCACCCCGCTACCAAGTCCATCGGAAAGAACCACCGTGGTCTGGCGCGGCTGCCGCACCACTTCCACCCGGTCGCCGCAGAGCTCCTCGCCGGCCTTGGCCAGGCTGCCCTGCCCCACGTCAGCCACGAGGCGCATTGTTCTTCTCCTCTTTCCCGCTCACAATGCGGATGAGCTCCAGCAACGTGGCCTTGGTTTCGGCCGTGGTCTCGCCCAGGACCCCGGCGATCTCCTGGGCCACCTGCATCTGCCTGGTAATGACGTGTTCCGCCCGGCTGAGCGCCTCGCGTTTCATGGCCTCCACTTCCTGCCGGCGCCGTTCCGTTTCCGAAATATCGTTGATGATGCCGACGATGAGGCCGTAGTCTTTGATCGGCAGGATGGTTTGAAGGGTGACCAGGTGGCGCTCCGGGTAGGCGACGCGCTTATCCACAATGGCTTTCTGCTCGGCCCAGGCCCGGGCGAAATCCCCGGGATCAAGGAAGGCAGACAGGGGCTGCCCCTGCGCAGCCTCATTCCCGGGAGCAAAGAGGCTGCGTGCCCGCGGGTTGAACTCTTGGATGGTAAGCTCCGGGTCCACCACAATCACTGCGCTGGGGGTGGAATCCACGATGGCTCCGGCCAGCGAGGAAATCTTGGCCTTCATGAAGGGAATGCACATCTCTTCTTCAGCCCAGCCCTGGTAAACGGCGTAGGCTTTTTCCCGGCAGGAACTGTAGCCGCAGCCGCCACAGTTGGCCTCGTCCGCCGGGCGGGTCTTACCGGTACGGGCCAGGATGGCGGCAATTTCGGCCGGGCTGGGCTCAGGGAGACGTTGCCGCCGGTCCACGTAGGAGCGGCGCAGCCGCTCATCGGCCAGGAACCCGGCAGGAATGTGCCAGGGGGAGGGAGCAGCGTCGGCTTCCCGGAAGTAGGCAGCCACCTGGAGGCGCCGCGCCGCTGCGCTGGTACCCTGTGGCATAACCGGCCCGCCTACGCAGCCGCCCCGGCAGGCCATGGCCTCGATGAACCGCGGCCGGATGCGCCCCGCCGCCAGGTCGGCGAAGGTCTCCAGGCACTCCTCCAGGCCGCTCACAGCCACCACCCCGCTGGTGAGGTCGGCCTTGATGCCGGCGGCGGCCAGCACCCCGCCGCTCACCGGAAAGGAGCGGGCCGGGAGCCTGTACCCCCAGGCCTCCGCCCCCGGCGGGGGCGACGCCGCAGGCGCGGCAGCCAGCCATTCTTTAAGGTCGGCAAAGGTGATCACAGCATCCACCCGCCCGGCCACCTCGGGGCGCCGGGCCTCATCGATCTTGGCCGTACAGGGCCCCGCGAACACCACTTTTATCTCCGGCCCGAAGCGGTCTTTAAGCAGCAGGGCGTGCACCGTCATGGGCGACAGGGTGGGAGCCAAGTACGGCAGGAGTTCCGGGTGGTGTTTCTCCAAGAGGTTCACCACCGCCGGGCAGCAGGCGGAAATAAGCGGCGTCTCGCGCTCGTTGAGCAACGCGGCATACTCCGCCGCCACCACCTCGGCGCCGACGGCCGTCTCTTCCACCCAGGTAAAACCCAGGGCCCGGGCGCGGGCCGGAAGGGAAGCGGCGACGGCCGGCGGGAAAGCGGCCGGAAAGGACGGCGCCAGGCTGAGCGCCACCTTTTCACCCTGGGCGAGAAAATCCTGCGCCCGGGCCAGGTCGCTGTGAATGATCTTGGCGTGCTGGGGACAAACCAGGGTACACGTGCCGCAGGCTACGCAGCGCTCGTCGAGCACATGGGCCTGACCCGATTCAAAGGAGATGGCCTTGACCGGGCAGTGCCTGAGGCAACGGTGGCAGTCCCGGCAGTCGGCCACCCGGGTGGTGATGACGCTCACAGGCGGCACCTCCCGAGGATTTTCTTCTGAAAAAGGTCATACACCTGGTCCCGGCTGACGCCGGTAATGAGCTCCTCTCCCACCCGCACGACAACACCGTCCGTGCAGTGGCCCTGGCAAAAGGAACCGGCGAGCGTCACCTGGTCTCCCAGGTCGTAGGCGGCGATTAAATCCTTGAGGATGCGGATCACCTCAGCCGATCCCTTCAGGTGGCAGGCGCTGCCCACACATACCGTGACCTCCAGCATCCTACGGCCCCCAGACTTTGTCATTTATATCACAATTTCTCGCTCTTATCTTACCACTCGGCCGACGCCCTTGTAAAGAGTAAGCTGCTCCCAATGCAAAAGGGGTACCCACAGGTACCCCAAAGTTCCACTTAAAGAGAGCCCGGGGAAGTTTCGCCGGTCAACCTGTTTCACCCAAGTACACCTGCCGGACGCGGTCATCGGAAAGCAGCTGCCGCCCGCTCCCGGAAAGGGCCACCGCCCCGCTCTCCAGCACATACCCGTAGTCGGCCAGTTCCAGGGCGGCCCGGGCATTCTGCTCGATGAGGAGAATGGTCTTTCCCTCGGCGTTGATGCGCCGGATGATGCGGAAGATCTCCTGCACCAGAAGCGGGGCCAGCCCCAGGGAGGGTTCATCCAGCATAAGGAGGCGCGGGCGCGACATGAGGGCGCGGCCCACCGCCAGCATCTGCTGCTCGCCGCCGGAGAGGGTCCCGGCGAGCTGCCCCTGCCGCTCCTTCAGCCGGGGAAAGAGGTTGTAGACGCCTTCCAGGTCGGCCCGGATGCCGGCGCTGTCGCGCCGCGCGTAAGCGCCCAGGATGAGGTTCTCTTTTACGCTGAGGTCGGGGAAAACATGGCGGCCCTCCGGGGCCAGGGTAACGCCGCCCTGGATGATGGCCGTGGTTTTAAGACCGGTCAGGCGCCGGCCGAGAAAGAGCACCTCACCGCTTGCAGGCCGCACCAGGCCGCAGACGGCCTTGAGGGTGGTGGTTTTGCCGGCGCCGTTGGCGCCCACCAGGGTGACGATTTTCCCCTCCGGGACGGTGAGGCTGACGCCCTTCAAGGCGTGGATGCCGCCGTAATACACGTGGAGATTCTTGACCTCAAGCACCTGCCGTCACCCCCAGGTAGGCCGCAATGACGCGCTGGTCGTGCTGGATGGCCGCCGGCGGCCCTTCGGCAATCAGCTCACCATAATCCAGCACCAGAATGCGCTCGCAGATGCCCATTACCACCCGCATCTGGTGTTCAATAAGGAGAATGGTCAAAGAGAACTCGCGCCGGATGCGCTCCAGAAAGGCCATGAGGTCCACCGTCTCGGTCGGGTTCATGCCTGCGGCCGGTTCGTCGAGGAGGAGCAGCCTGGGCCCGGTGGCCAGCGCCCGGGCGATCTCCAGGCGCCGCTGCTGGCCGTAGGGCAGGGAGGCGGCCGGCGCCTCGGCCAGGGCGCTCAGCCCTACCGCCGCGAGCAGGCTCTCGGCCCGCCGCCGCATGGTTGCTTCGCTGCGCCGGTAGTTGGGTAGTCGCAGCACGGCCGCGAGCGGCGAGGCACCCAGGCGCAAATGCTGGGCCACCAGCACGTTCTCCAGCACCGTTAAGCGCCCGAACAGGCGGATGTTCTGGAAGGTACGGGCGATGCCGCGCCGGGCGATGGCGTCCGGCCTGAGGCCGGTGATCTTTTCGCCGCAGAAGGAGATGGTACCCGCTGTGGGCCGGTAAACGCCGGTAATAAGGTTAAAAACGGTGGTCTTCCCGGCGCCGTTGGGGCCGATGAGCCCTACCAGTTCCCCCTCCGCCAGTTCCAGGGAAAAGTTGTTCACCGCCGTAAGCCCGCCGAAGCGCATCGCCAGGTTCTCGGCCGTAAGCAGCGCGCTCACCGGCTCACCTCCCGCCGCCACCGGAGCAGCCTGAGCCGGGCGCCGGCGGCCTCCCAAGAGAACTCCCTTTCACCCATGATGCCGTTGCGGTAAAAGAGGATGACTACGATTAAAAGCAAGGAGAAAACTACCATGCGCATCCCAGGAATGCCCGGCAGCGTGAGCGCCCCCAGGGTGAGGGGTGATTCCACTATGCGCAGGAATTCCATCAAAACGGTCACCACCGTAGCGGCGATCACCGTACCGGTGATGGAGCCCATGCCCCCCAGCACCACGATGAGCAGAATCTGGAAGGTCAGGGGGAAGCGATACATGTTAGGGTCGATGCTGGTGATGAGGCTGGCCTGCAGTGCGCCGCCAACCCCGGCCAGAAAGGCACCCAGCACAAAGGCCAGCATCTTGTGGTAAAAGAGGTTAACCCCCATGGCCTGGGCCGCCACCTCGTCCTCGCGGACGGCCTTCAGCGCCCGCCCGTAGCTGGAGGAAACCAGGCGGACCAGGAGCCAGGTGGTGAGGGCGGCGTAGCCGAAGCTCCACCACAGGTCGGTGTAACCGGGAATGCCCTTGAGCCCCAGGGCGCCGTTGGTGAGCGGTTTTACGTTCACAATAACCACGCGGATGATCTCGGCAAAGCCCAGGGTGGCGATGGCCAGGTAATCGCCGCGCAGGCTGAGCACCGGTGCGCCGATCAGGAAGCCAAAGCCGGCGCTCATGAGGCCCCCGGCCAGAATACCGACCGCAAAGGGCAGCTTAATCCCCGCCAGCGCCGGTACCAGCGGCACCATGAAGAAGTTGAGCTGCTTTACTGCCGGCGGCATAATGAGCAGGGCAGCGGTGTAGGCGCCCACGGCCATGAAGCCGGCGTGGCCTAAAGAGAACTGGCCGGTAAAGCCGTTGACCAGGTTGAGCGCCAGGGCCAGGCCGATGTTGATGCCGCAGAGGTTGAAGATGCGCACGGTGTAGGCATCCCAGGCCTGAAGGAGGCCGAAAAAGCCGCTGTCGGCCCAGGCCAGGACGGCAATGAGAAGGAGCCCGGTACCGGCGGTGAGATAATGTTTACGCTCTAACATGGCTACACCTTCTCCGCGACCCGCTCACCCAAAAGGCCGGTGGGACGGATGAGGAGGGTCAAGATGAGGAGGACAAAGGCGAAGGCGTCCCGGTAGCCGGCCAGTTCGGGTACAAAGGCCACCAGGAGGATCTCGCCCACCCCGAGCACAAAGCCGCCCAGCACCGCCCCAGCGATGTTGCCGATGCCGCCCACAACAGCGGCGATGAAGCACTTGAGCCCGGGCATGACGCCGAGCAGCGGGTTGATCTGCGGGAACTTCAGGCCCCACATCAAGCCGCCCACCGCCGCCAGGGAAGAGCCCACCACAAAGGTGAGGGAGATTATTTGGTCCACGTCGATGGCCATGAGCCGCGCCGTCTCCAGGTCCCGCGCGACGGCGCGCATGGCCATGCCCACCTTGGTATGGTAGATGAGGTAAATCAGGCCGAGAAGCAGCAGGGCGGTGATCACCGGGATCACCAGGGTGAGGGTGGCGACCGCCACGCCGCCGATGCTGTGCATGGTGGCAAAGAAGGGGGGCACAAAGAAGGCCTTCGGCCGCCCGCCGAACACCACCAGCCCCAGGTTTTCCAACAGGAATGAGACGCCGATGGCGGAAATGAGCACCGAGATGCGCGGCGAGTCCCGGAGGGGCCGGTAGGCCACGCGTTCGATGCTCAGGCCGAGGAGGGTGGTCAGAACCACCGCCAGCGGAAAAACCGCCCACCAGGGCAGGCTGAAGAGCAGGATACCGTAAAAAGCCGCATAAGCAGCCACCATGAGGAGGTCGCCGTGGGCAAAGTTAATGAGACGGACGATCCCATAGACCATCGTATAGCCGATGGCGATCAAGGCATACAAGCTGCCCAGCGAAATCCCATTGGCCAAGTGCTGAAAAAACAGGGTTAAGGTCATGCTGAAGCCTCGTTTCTCACTAAACTTTACGGCAGATCTGAGCCGCCTTAAAGAGCAGGCCGCGGCAGGGTTTCCCTTCCTGCCTCCCGGAAGCCGCCGGGCGGAAAACCCTGCCTCAGCCGGCGTTCTTCTTTACTCCGGTTCTACCGTGGTGAGGTACTTGAACTGCCCGTTTTGCACCTGGAGAATCACGGCGCTCTTAGTGGCGTCGCCGTTTTCGTCCAGGGTGATGGTGCCGGTGACGCCCTTGAAGTCCGCCGTCTTGGCCAAGGTGTCGCGGACGGCCACCGGGTCAGGCGAACCAGCGCGTTCTATGGCGTCCAGGATCACCATGTAGGCGTCATACCCCAGCGCAGCGAAGGCATTCGGGGCCTTGCCGTCGTACTTTTTCTTGTAAGCCGCGACGAACTCCTTGGCCGCCTCCGTGGGTGCAGCGTCCACGCTGTAGTGGGTGGAGAGGGCTACGCCCTCCACGTCCTTCCCGCCGATCTGGATGAACTCGGGCGCCTCCCAGGTGTCGCCGCCCAGGAAGGCGGCTTTAATGCCCAGGCTGCGTGCCTGCTTGATCATCAGGGCGCCGTCGTTATAAGGGCCGGGGGCGAAGATAACATCCGGGTTCTTCGTTTTTACCGTGGTGAGCTGGGCGGTGAAATCCTGGTCGCCCTGCTGGTAGTCGAGCTCGGCCAGGATCGCCTTCTCATTTCCGGTCAACTTGACGAAGGCGTCTTTGAAGTAGTTGCAGAGGCCCACCGAGTAGGCGTCGGCCACGTTGCGGATGATCACCGCCGTTTTGGCCCTAAGGTTCTCCGTGGCGTACTTGGCCATCACCTTGCCCTGGAAGGGGTCGATAAAACAGACGCGGAAGTAGTACGGGTTGTCTTTCGTCACCAGCGGGTTGGTCGGGGAGCAGCCCACGGCCGGCACCTTCTTCTCCAGCACGATGGGGCCGGCGGACATGGAGAGGGAGCTCCCGTAGCTGCCGATGATCGCCACAACCTTTTCTTTTTCAATCAGGCGGGCGACGGCGTTGGCGGCTTCGTTCTTGTCCGTCTTGTTGTCCACCAGCTTAACGTCCACCTTCTTGCCCAGGACCTGGGGGTGCAGCTCCCAAGCCAGCTGGATGCCTTCCCAGGTCATTTGACCGCCGGCTGCCGAATCGCCGGTCATAGGCTCAAACACACCGATGCGGATGGTGTCACCTGCCGCCGGGGCCTGCTCTGCCGGTTGCTCGGCCGCCGGCTTCGGGGCACATCCGGCCGTAAGTACCAGGATTGCCACCAAGACCGCTACCGGTAAAACACCAATCCTTTTCCGCACCCTCGCTTCCTCCTTTGTCTCTCCTTTTCCCGCCCCTCAACCCAAGAAACCCTGACCCCCTCCCCCCTTTCCTGCAGAGCTTGTCTCGTGTACATCTGTTCATGTGATGTAGACATGGCTATAATATTAGACGTTGGGCGGCAAATTCCTGCCAATAACTGGGCTGAGGTGTAAAAAAATAAACCGGATTCTTCATCCGGGTCGCAGGTCGCACAGCCCTTTTACTAAAACGGCCGGCACAGCTTCTCTTTCCAGGCCCGTCCGGTTGGAGTGGCCGCACAGCCGCCGAGGGCGGTCTCCTTGAACTCCCGCGGGAGGCTCCGACCTACCTCCGCCATGGCATCCACCACCTCGTCAAAGGGGACGGCGCTCTCCACCCCGGCCAGCGCCAGTTCCGCAGAAGTCAGGGCGTTGGCCGCGCCGAGTGCGTTGCGTTTAATGCAGGGTACCTCCACCAATCCGGCGACGGGGTCGCACACCAGGCCGAGCGAACCTTTAAGGCTGATGGCGGCGGCGGCTAACGCCTGCCCGGGGCTGCCGCCCGCCAGCTCCACTGCGGCCGCTGCCGCCATGCCGGCCGCGGCGCCGCACTCCGCCTGGCAACCGCCGGCGGCGCCGGCCAGGGTGGCCCGCCGGGCGATGAGTTGGCCGATAACCCCGGCGGTAAACAGCGCCAAGACAAGCGCTTCGTCGTCCTTGTGGTTCTCCTCGGCCACCGTGAAGAGCACGCCCGGGACGATGCCGCACGAACCGGCAGTCGGTGCCGCCACAATCCGCCCCATGCAGGCGTTGACTTCGGCCACCGCCAAGGCGCGGGCCGCCGCCCGGGCCAGGGTGGCTCCGCCGACGCGCGCCTTACCGGAGGCTTCCCACACCAGGCGGCCCCGGCCGCCGGCAAGGCCGCTGGGCGACCGGTCTTTCCCCGTGAGGCCGCGCTCGACCGCCGCGCGCATCACTGCCAGGTACTCCGCCATGCGTGCCTTAAGCTCCGCCTCCGGCTTTCTTTCCTGCTCGCTTTCCCAGCGCAGGGCCAGCGTGCCCAGCGAGAGGTTTTCCCTTTCCGCCAGGGCGAGCAGTTCCGCTCCGCTCGCAAAGGTCAGCACGCGCTCACCGCCTTCACCACGCGTACGCGCCGCATGCCCGGCAGCGCGGCGATCCGGGCGACCGCCTGCTCCGGTGCGTCTTCGTCCATTTCTACCACCATGGAGGCTTCGCCGCCCCGCGCCCGCCGGAAGACCCGCATGAAGGCGATATTGACGCCCGCGGCCGCCAGTTCCACGGAAACGCGCGCCACCATGCCCGGCTGGTCCTGGTGCAGCGTCAGGAGCGTGGGATAATGGCAGCTGAACTCCACCGCCAGGTCGTCGACAGCAGTGATGACAATCTCGCCACCGCCTATCGAGGAGCCGGTTACACCCACCTGGCTGCCATCCCCGCCCCGGAGGACAATCTTTACCGTGTTCGGGTGGGCGTCCCCCAAGTCCTGGGTGTAAAAGGCGTACTTCAACCCTGCCGCCTCGGCCAGCCGGTACGCCGCGGGCAGCCGCGAGTCGGCGGGGCCCAGCCCCAGGACCCCGGCGAGGAGCGCCCGGTCGGTGCCGTGGCCGCGCCCGGTCTCCGCAAAGGAGCCGTGCAGGTAAAAGGCGGCCGCCACCGGCTCCGTCCCCAGGATGGCCCGCGCCGCCCAACCCAGGCGTGCCGCCCCCGCCGTGTGCGAGCTGGAGGGGCCCACCATCACCGGTCCAATGATGGTGAAGATGCCGCTTCCGCTCATAAAAGCTCAACCTCGAAGCCCTGGGCCGCCAGCATGGAGAGCAGGGTGTCGGCGTGGGCCTTGTCCTGCGTTTCGAGCACGAACTCCACTTCGGCAAAGCCCACGGCCACGTGCCGTTTGGTGCGGTTATGGTAGACGGCGACCACGTTGCTCTGGGTGCCGGCGATGGCCTCCAGCACCCGCTGCAGCTGGCCGGGCCGGTCGGGGATGACTATCCGGAACTGCACCTTGCGCCCGGCTTTGACTAAGCCGCGATCGATCACGCGCGCCAGGATGTTGACATCGATGTTGCCGCCGCTTATCACCGCCGCCACTTTCTTGCCCGTCAGGTTGATCTTGTGCTGCAGGATGGCCGCCACGGGTGCCGCACCAGCGCCTTCGGCCACCACCTTCGCCCGCTCCAGGAGCATTAGAATGGCATTGGCGATCTCGTCTTCTTCCACCGTAACGATGTCGTCCACGTATTTCTGCACCGTGGCAAAGGTGAGTTCGCCCGGCGTTTTGACCGCGATGCCGTCGGCGATGGTGGCCACAGAGCTCAGGGTGGTGATGTGACCCGCCCGCTGCGAGGCCAGCATGGAGGGCGCCCCGGCCGCCTGGACGCCGATCACCTTGACGTCCGGCTTCGTCTCTTTTACCGCTACCGCGATGCCGGAGATAAGCCCGCCGCCGCCAATGGGCACCACTATCGCATCGAGATCCGGCAGGTCGGCCAGGACCTCCAGGCCGATGGTCCCCTGCCCGGCCACCACCTGCGGGTCGTTGAACGGGTGGACGAAGGTGGCGCCGGTCTTCTTTTGGATCTCCACGGCCTTGGCGTAAGCATCGTCATACGCGGCCCCGTGCAGCACCACCTCGGCACCGTAGCCGCGGGTGGCCATAACCTTCGCCAGCGGCGCGCCGGCCGGCATGACTACCGTGGAAGGTATGCCGTAAAGGGTTGCTCCCAGCGCCACGCCCTGCGCGTGGTTGCCGGCCGAAGAGGCGATGACGCCGCATTGCTTTTCCTCGTCCGTGAGCGAAGCGATCTTGTTAAAGGCGCCGCGGATCTTAAAGCTGCCCGTCTTCTGCAGGTTTTCGTTTTTCAGGTAAACCTCGTTGCCGGCAAGCTCACTGAAGGTCCGGCTGTAGGTGAGTTCGGTCTTGTGCACCACCTTAGCCAGGCGTTCGCGTGCCGCCTGAACTTCGGAAAGAGTAATCATTTAATTAACCTCCCCCTGCGGGGTGGGCCGCAGTCCCGCCCCGTTCGCTCTTTCAAAGTATGCGTCTTCGCCGGGCTGATCCGCAAGCCGGAAGATGTTTCCCCGGCAAGGGTTAAGGGGCGTAAATACGCCCCTTTGCCGCCCGGTCGGGATCGAAGCGAAAGCTGCCTGCGGTGCTAACGGGCCGCAGCCGGGCTCTGGGCCAGCTTCTCGCGCCGGTGCCCATTCCCCGCCAACGTGTCGACGATGATGCTGATGGCGCAGTCGCCCGTTACGTTGCAGGCCGTCCCAAAGCTGTCCTGTGTAAGGTAGAGAGCGATCATGAGACCCAGCTGCGCCTCGGTGAAGCCGAGCATGCTCTGCAGGATCCCCAGGGCCGCCATAACTGCGCCGCCCGGGACGCCGGGAGCCGCCACCATGGTGATGCCCAGCATCATGATGAAGGGAAAGTACGCAGCCAGGCTGGGGAAGGCATGGCCCGCCAGGAGAATAACCGCCAGCGAGCAGGTGGTCAGGGTGATGGTGCTCCCGGAGAGGTGGATGGTGGCACAAAGCGGGATAGCAAAGTCGGCTACCTCGTCCGATACACCGTTCGTCTTGGCACAGCGCAGGGTCACCGGGATGGTGGCCGCACTGGACTGGGTGCCGATGGCGGTGAAGTAAGCCGGCAACATGTTCCGCAGCGCCACAAACGGGTTGCGCCGGCCGATGGCCGCAGCCGTAAAATATTGGAAGAACAGAATGGCGATGTGCAGCAGAATGACCAGCATGAACACCTTGCCGAAAATGGTAAGGATGCGCATCACTTCGCCGGCATAGGTCATGTTGGCGAAGATGCCGGCCACGTGGATAGGTAGAAGTGGAATAATGGCCTTTTGAATAACGCCTTCTACCACCTGCTGAAACTCACCCAGCACGTCCCTGAGGGACCTACCCTTGAGGGCCGCTACACCCAGGCCCAGGATAAAGGCCGTGAGGAGTGCACTCATAACGCCCATAACCGGGGGCATGTCCACCGTAAAGAAAGGTTTGAGCAGTGCCTCCTCCGGGTTCTGGGCCGCGGTCATGGTGTAGCCGCTGGTAAGAACGGGCAACACCACCGAAGACACCAGGTAAGCCGCCGTTCCGGCGATGAGCGTAGAGAGATACGCCAGGCCGGTGGTAATGCCCAGGAGCCGCCCCGCACCTTGGCCGAGCTCGGCGATACCGGGAGCCACAAAGCCGATGATGATGAGTGGAATTACAAAATTCAGGAAGTTACCGAAAATGCCGCTGAAAGTAACGAGGATTTTGACCACCGCTTCCGGGGTCAAGGCACCGATGAGGATACCGCAGGCAATACCCAAGAGCAGGCGCGGCAATAGACCGAGCTTTTTCACTACCAAGAGCCCTCCTTCTCTGTCCGGAATCCCCCTGATTTCTACCCTTTTCTGCTCTGGAGAAAGTATTCGTCGCAGAACCTCGGCTGGATCCCTCTACCTCCCCCTCCCGAAATTTACACAGCAAGTTTAGTATCGCAACAATTTGTGTAAACATGACCCAAGGCCATTATAGGGTACCGCGCGAGAGCCTGTCAACCCCGCCGCAGAGAAAAAACCTGCCGCCGCTGAGGCAGGTTTTTGGTAACCGCCCGGCCCCCTGAGCGGGCTAGTCCAGGTAGTTGTAAACCGTGTAGCGGGAGACGCCCAACGTCTTGGCGATGTACTCGGCCGCACCCCGGATCAGAAAGGCTCCCTGCTTTTCCAGTGTCTTCACCACCTGGATCTTTTCCTCACGGGTCATGTGGGCGGGGGCTTTACCCACATCAGCCACCGCCTGCTCCACCAGGTGCTCCAGGACATCGTTTACGCTGGTGGCCAGGGTTTCTGTGGGGCCGCCCTCCTCCACCCGGCAGTACTCCTGCAGAACCCTTTCCGCCGCGCTCATTTCAGTTAGGTCCACGTTGATGCAGAGGCAGCCGATGACCTCTCCCGTTTCATCGCGAAGCAGGATGGTGGATGACTTCAGCTTGCGCCCGTCGCGGGTGTAGTTGCCGTAGTTTAGAATGTCCTGTGCTCCCTGGCTGGCCCGGATCATCTTGAGGCCCACCTCAGTCATGGGGCCGCCCAGAGTACGGCCTGAAACCTCACCATTGGCAATGGCGATGATCGAATGCTCCGGGTCGCTGATATCGTGCAGCACCACTTCCGTGTAGCGGCCAAAGGTCTTACCCAGCCCCTCCACCACCGGAATAAGCGCCGTAAGCAGTGGGTGCCGCCCGCGCGCCCGCGCCTTGGCTGCTGCTGTGTCCACAACTTTCAACCCCCTTTAAACCATCCGCCCCAGCGGCCGTGGCCGCCCTGCTTCGACATTTTCCAGAAAGCCCCGGCGGGCCTTTCTGCAGAAAAGCAAAAAGCACCCTCGCTGGGTGCATGTTTACACAACCGGGACACCATCAACTGCTGCGTCTTCATTATACCCGGCCCAGACCGGTAATGCAAGGGGCACCGGAACATCCGGCCTTTCCTTCGCCTACCACGGACTGTATAGGGTACGAAAGCCCACCTGAAATCAGGCGGGCTGCAGTCATTCTTTTCTCTATAAATCATACGCTCCTGATTGATGCACATCATTTGATCTCCGCCTGCTTCAGCGCGTTTTCCACCGCCTTGAGATGTGCTTTGGATGTCAGGGTCGCGCCGCTGATAACGTCCACCTGCAGGGATTGAGATTTGATCACCTCGTCAAACAGATTGTTAATCGTAAGGCCCTTTCTGATTTTAGTCGTTTGCTTGTCACCGGCCAGCGCTCCCTCTGTCACCCTGATCTTTGTAACAGCACCCGAGGCTACGGTTACCTCAACCGCAGCGTTTCTGAAGCCGTCCTTTGTTCCGCGGTATGCACCCGTATAAACCCCGTCGCGCAGCTGTTTAAAATCCACATCGGCGATGACCATATTTTGAAGCTCGTTGCGCCCCGGAGCGGTCAAGACAACCGCTCCTGCCATTCCCAATGCAATCACACCGACAATTAATAATATTACTATCCACACTCTGATTTTCCCCTTTCTCTTTTTGACAGTCTGCATGATACAATCTTTCCTTTCCTACACATAGTTTACATTGATTCCGGCAGCTGCCTGGAAGCACTTCCGCAAGCCCCGCGTAACGTATACCTGCAGCTCCGCGTTTACTAGAACCGCGTCTGTATGTGTATATTTTTCTATCAAGGCAAGCCCTCTCTCCAAACCGGCAACAAACACGGCAGTAGACAATGCGTCGGCGGTCATGGCGCTGTCCGCTACAACGGTTACGCTGACAAGCCCGGACTCTGCCGGATACCCGGTAATCGGATTCAGAATATGATGGAACCGCCTGCCTTCCTTGTCAAGAAAATACCGCTCATAGTCTCCGGAGGTGACCACCGCCTTTCCGGTCACTGCCACCGCGCCGAGCAGACCATTTAGCCGGGGATGGCGGATACCCACACGCCACGGCGAGCCGTCGGGCTTATTGCCAAGAGTGGACACATTCCCTCCAATATTGGAAAAGGCGGATCTGACGCCATATTCCTGAAATATCTCCATGAAACGGTCGCCGGTAAAGCCCTTGCCGATGCCGCCTAAATCTACAGCCTGTCCGGAAGTTTTCAGTCCTGCTTCTTGGTGGACGGCATCCAGTTCCAAATCGTTGTAATTAACCAGAGGGAGAACAAGTTCTATCTTGTTGTTTGCAGGAGGCTCCAACGCGTGCTTATAATCCCACAAGTCTGCCAGTGGGCCGACGGTAATATCGAATAACCCCTGAGAAATGACTGAGCATTCCGTTGCACATGAAAGGATTTTATAGGTTTCAGAGCTGATTTTTTCTCGCTTTACGCCCGCAGAACGGTTGATTCGGCTGATATCACTTTCCGGCCGAAAACGGCTGAGCAAACGTTCCAGTCTTTGTGCTTCGTTTTCAACGGCTCGTAGCGCTTGCACTGAGTGCCTGCCGAAAGCCTTGTGAGCCATTTCCGTGCCCATGCCGGTATGCGCGGCTTCAGCCGCAGCGCTGTTATCCAAGAACTGCCCTCCTTTTAAAGCTGTTACTTTCACATGTACGGCTCAGGCACCTTCTTAATTCAGACAATCGGTAAGGCCCTCCAAAACAAAAGCGGTCAAATGATCCTCCAGCTCTGGGAGATACTGCAGTCCGATTTCTTCCTTGTGGTATCGATCCAGATAATTTATTTCAACCCTTAATTTTCTGAACTATAGTGGTAATTTAAGTTACGCCGTGCTACAGCAACATACCGGCAGGAAAGATAGGTTCTCAGCCTTGTTCATCCTTAATTTCCCGCGGTAACTGTATTCACTATAATATATAAGCTGCAAAAGCAAAAAGACCTGCCCCACCAGGGTTCAAGTCCTTTTGCTTCTTTTTCTGAATGGCAAGTTAGGTGAATATAGATGCCGTACATTTGTCATCATACAAACGTTCTCTACACAATAGATTCACCTAAGGAATCTTAAACTATGGCATACTGTTTTTGCTAGAGTTACATCATGTCTCTCAATTCTTGCATGGTTTTTAGCAATTTCATCGTGGCAGCATAGTCCAATTGTGTGCCTTCATATTCGCATCGATATAAGCCTTGTAGATTTGACGGCAGTAATGTTCCTTTTTTACACAACAAAATCACACGTTTACCATATAAGGCGATAGCAGCACCTATTTCAATAAGTACATTTTCATTCAAGCGGCTATACTTCTGGTCACCATCTCCAAATGGCACCTCTTCTAAGTCAATATGGATAATACCTGCATCACAGTTCCTCATATCGTCAAAGACTTTGTCCGGAACAGGGATAGCGGTTGTTTCGCGTTCAACGGAAACAATAGGTTCCATCTGACCATAGGCCAGCAGCTCCTTAAGTTGTCCAATAATTATAGTATTATTTTTCCCATGTGAAATAAATATATGGGGCTTTTCCTTTTTTATTGGAATGGGTTGCGGTGCGTAGTCAGGTGGCGTAATGTTCATTTTTTCAAGAACATCATTGGAAATATTTTTAGGAGGTACTTGATCAACTTCAATACGACTTATTTGGGATACAGGTTCTGCAGATGAGGAGCTTTCCATATTAACATAAATATATTCGTTACCGCTTATTACCCTGAGCACTTTTGCTGCAGTGGCATTTGCTCTCAAGATATCCCAAGTTGATTCGAGCCTTTCTTCAGGAACACCTTTGCTTCTAAGGATGTTATATACGATATCTTTTCTTGGGAGCTTATTGTTGTCAAACTGGCGGTAAAAATCAGCTAGAAGAGTCGGTTTCATAATTGCTTCTTTTAATGCTTTTTCATCGTCTCCTTCGACGCGAGGAGCAACAATCCTTTCACCTAAGGGGGTTAATGAAATTTCCTTTGAATTGTAACCTCCATTTGTTAATCCATAGGCAATTGCGGCACCAGTCAAAGTGCGCCACTTTGAACTTGTTGGAGAAACACCGCATGCTTCTGCGACTAATAGGGGGGCAGTAGCTTGTCCAGCAAAATTATCTTTAATAGCTCTTGGAATTGCTAAGGCATCTTCTATTGACAAGTTCGGGCATATGGTTTGTGAAAGACGTGATTGCTTCGGTTTTTTTGCTGTTGCTATGATATTTTGGGTCATTGGTATATTTTCTTGTTTGTCGGTCATGCTTTTTACTTTAGCCATTTTACTCTCCTCCTTTACTCCATGATTATATTATATGATTATAGCCTAATTTTGTCAATGCATTAATCTAAAATTAATCATAATAACAATCAAGATATCGAAACATCCTGCAATATATCCCTTACAAATAAAATTTGAGCTTGATTGTTGCTGCTGAATTCCTTATTAAGGAGGCAATTAGATGTAGCCTTTACGGTATGGAACAGAAATTGCAGGTGGAAGTATAAAACTTCAGCAAGATCAATATGTTACTCATTCGACGTTATGGTTATACGCTGAGCCATCTTGTAAAGTAGATCTAACGCTGGTAAGGATGCTAGAAACGTTTTAAATGCCCCTATATAGGTTCCCATCGTCTTCACAAACAAAAGAGTACGAAATAGAGGTGTATTGCCTATTTTAATTATAGCGGATTTGGCCATAATTAGATATTGGTCGTATGCCCGGCGCTGGCTGACGCTAAAGGCGTTTGTGGACCGTATCGAGGTGTATGGGAAGGACAAGCTGATAGCGAGCCACCCGCGGCTTTACGGCCGCGGCCAAGAACACCTTGTTCTCGACCACTACCTGGACGAGCTCTTAAAGAAGCCTCGCGCCCTTCTAGATGCCAGGCCCTTCAAGGAAGCACAGCTGGGTCCGCTGTATCAGGAGCTACTCACCAGGCTTCTTAAGCAGTCACCCAAAGGCGCCCGCGAGTTTGTGAATGTCCTGCGCCTGGGACGCTCCTTTGATGAAATCGCGCTCAAGGCAGCGATCGAGCAGACTCTGGCTGCTGGCGACTGTTCTTTTGCGGCCATCTATGAAGCACTCCTGAAAATGTTCTGGCCAAGCTCATCCGAAAAGCTCCTAAGCTCTACACCGAGAGTTCAAAAACCAAATGTGGCCCAGTTTAACGAGCTCTTGAGGGGGTATAGAGCCGATGGAACGGAATGCGTTGCTCGAAGCTAATCTGAAATGCCTGCGCCTGCCCGCCATGGGCCGCTTGTACCTTGCGCTGGCTCGGGAGGCTGCAGAAAGAAACCAAACCTACGTGGATTACCTGGCCGCTCTCACGGAGCAGGAAGGAAATCATAGGGCGCGAGGAAAGAAGTCTACGCCGCCGCCTAAAGACCGCCCGCTTTCCGCTCACGAAAACCCTCGCAGACTTCGATTTTGCTGCCATCCCCTCGCTCAACAAGAACAAGGTGCTTCTCCTTGGCCAGTGCGAGTTTATTCGGCAAAAGGAAAACGTGATTCTGCTGGGGAATTCGAGCACAGGCAAAACCCATTTGGCCATTGCCTTCGGGATCTGTGCGTGCCGCCAGGGCCTCAGAGTCCGCTTCTTTACCGCCTCGGAACTCGCCAATGAGCTCCTCGAGGCGCAACAAGAGTATCGCCTCAGTAAACTGGAGAAGTCCTGGCTCAGCCACGACTTAATTATTCTTGATGAGCTCGGCTATGTACCCTTTACTCGCACGGGTGCTGAGCTGCTCTTCCAGTTCTGCGCCAGCCGCTACGAACGCGGCAGCATGATCATCACCACTAACCTCGAGTTCGACAAGTGGACGGAGGTGTTCGGAAATGAAAGCCTGACGGCGGCTCTACTGGACCGGCTAACACACAGAGCTCACATTCTCCTCATGAACGGTGAAAGTTATCGCTTCCGTGAAAGTATGCGAAGGCGGGAGCAGGAGGCCGAAAATGTCCGCAAGCCCGCTTAGGCTATGCCTAAGCGGGGGTGGTCCCCTTTTCCGTGATCAAAGTGGGGTCTTTTCCGTTGTCAGAGACATCGGCGTCCTTCATCATGCGGTTGAACGAGGTTCTGTTATCAAAGCGCGTACCTGATGCCTGTTCGGAATAGATACCTGCAAATACCCAGCCTTCATGATTGGTGATATAATCTGTATAATATTGAATCTGCGAATCGAGACTGGTCTGCTGTTCTTCATAAGCTGTGCTGATAAGCGGCAACGCGTAAAACTTCTTTTTTTGATAAATGGTTAATAAGTCGCCTTTCTTGATCATAAAAAGACATGACAGTTAAAGAACCGTCATGCCGAAGTATTTTTATTGCTGATGTATAAAATAAACTACATTTTCTTGTGTGTTTTTTACAAGAAAATGTAGCTTTTAACTTGGTGGACCTGAAGGGAGTCGAACCCTCGACCTCTTGAATGCGAGTCAAGCGCTCTCCCACTGAGCTACAGGCCCATAGTAATGGCTCCCCGGGCAGGACTCGAACCTGCAACCACCCGGTTAACAGCCGGGCGCTCTACCATTGAGCTACCGAGGAACGCTTCACGAAGGATATTATAGGCGATCCAACCCGATTTGTCAAGGAGTCGTTCTTCCCCGCGAGGCCGAACTCGCCCACTATAGGGGTGTACAACCGGCAAAAATACGGTGCCAGTGGTCCAGGCGCTGCTCTCGCCCCGGGCCGTGTCCCCCAGGCCCAGTCGGGCTGCTCGAAGAAGGCGGCCTTTTTCACGCAGGCGGCCCCGGCTTCGGCCGGTCTCCCCTGGCGGTCGCAGAGGTGAAAGATCCAGCCTCATTCGTTAACGAGGGAAGAACTGGTGCCGCCAACATCGGTCAGGTGGACCACCACCTCTCTTCCGCCGCTTTCATTACAGCTGTCTGTTCATGGTTCACCGATGTATACTGGGTGTTTTCCCCCAGTTCCACGGCCAAGGACAGAAAAACCTGCCTTGGATCATTCAAGGCCGTTAAGCCATTTTGTCTCAGGTTCCCGGTAACCCATCAGAAAGATTTCCGAACAGACTTGCCCCGGCAGTATTCCATTGATAAACTTAAGGCAGGTGGTGGTTTGTTTGCAGCCGCAAAGTGGCAACAGGTATGATATCACCATCAAGGACCTTTTCGCCGACGAAACCCAGGAACTCATCAACTACTTTGGCCGCCTTGAGGCCAGGGTAACCGGCGACTTGAAGATCGAGTTTCCTCAGGTAGAAACCAGGGTTTCCGACCTGGTAGTAAAGGCTGAAAGCCAGCAGGGTCCTTTGGCCGTCCACCTGGAATTCCAGAGCCGTAATGATGATGAGATGCCCTACCGCATGTTGCGCTACGCCCTGGAAATCCATAGAACCTATCACTTACCGGTCTACCAGATGGTCATCTACTTCGGCCAATGGCAAATGAACATGTCCCGTCAACTCGAGTATCGACTGGGCGAGCAAAACTTGCTGGATTATCGTTACCAGCTTATCGATGTGGGTAATATAACCTATGAGGAATTAAAAAACAGCCCCCACCAGCGGTTGCTTTCCTTGTTACCTGTAGTGGACAGGGAAAAGCGCCAAAAAGGCGGCAAGGAATTCCTCCGGCGCTGCGCGGAGGATATTATCAGCAGCGACCTGGACCTGGAAACTAAAAAAACCGTGCTGCTGCGGGCGGAGATATTCGCCGGCCTGGTTTTCGACCAAACGGCAATTGACCTTGTTTTCCAGGAGGTGGAACAAATGCTTAGCATCGAGGAATCCGCCGGCTACCAGCGGATATTTGAAAAGGGCATGGAAAAGGGTATCGAAAAGGGTATGGAAAAGGGCATGGAAAAGGGCCAGCAGGAATCCTTACTGGACGTGACCATCAGGCTCTTAAGCAAGAAGTTCCGCAAAATACCCCGGGAGTACATGGCCAGAATAAAGAAGCAGGACGTTTACGTCCTGCAACAGATTATCGATAGCATTTTTGATATCAACGACCTGAAGGAGCTGGAAGATTACCTGCAGTAAAGGTCAATCCGATCAGGTGCATAGCAAGCTCTGACGCCACAGGGGGTTGTTCCCCGGTGGCCTTTTTTTACTCAACACCTTAACCGCCTGCACAGGAACTGCTTCCAACTTCCGTCCCGGTAACCCATCAGAAAGATTTCCGAACAGACTTGCCCCGGCAGTATTCCATTGATAAACTTAAGGCAGGTGGTGGTTTATTTGCAGCCGCAAAGTGGTAACAGGTATGATATCACCATCAAGGACCTTTTCGCCGACGAAACCCAGGAACTCATCAACTACTTTGGCCGCCTTGAGGCCAGGGTAACCGGCGACTTGAAGATCGAGTTTCCTCAGGTAGAAAGCAGGGTTTCCGATCTGGTAGTGAAGGCTGAAAGCCAGCAGGGTCCTTTGGCCGTCCACCTGGAATTCCAGAGCCGTAATGATGATGAGATGCCCTACCGCATGTTGCGCTACGCCCTGGAAATCCATAGAACCTACCACTTACCGGTCTACCAGATGGTCATCTACTTCGGCCAATGGCAAATGAACATGTCCCGTCAACTCGAGTATCGACTGGGCGAGCAAAACTTGCTGGATTATCGTTACCAGCTTATCGATGTGGGTAATATAACCTATGAGGAATTAAAAAACAGCCCCCACCAGCGGTTGCTTTCCTTGTTACCTGTAGTGGACAGGGAAAAGCGCCAAAAAGGCGGCAAGGAATTCCTCCGGCGCTGCGCGGAGGATATTATCAGCAGCGACCTGGACCTGGAAACTAAAAAAACCGTGCTGCTGCGGGCGGAGATATTCGCCGGACTGGTTTTCGACCAAATGGCAATTGACCTTGTTTTCCAGGAGGTGGAACAAATGCTTAGCATCGAGGAATCCGCCGGCTACCAGCGGATATTTGAAAAGGGCATGGAAAAGGGTATCGAAAAGGGTATGGAAAAGGGCATGGAAAAGGGCCAGCAGGAATCCTTACTGGACGTGACCATCAGGCTCTTAAGCAAGAAGTTCCGCAAAATACCCCGGGAGTACATGGCCAGAATAAAGAAGCAGGACGTTTACGTCCTGCAACAGATTATCGATAGCATTTTTGATATCAACGACCTGAAGGAACTGGAAGATTACCTGCAGTAAAGGTCAATCCGATCAGGTGCATAGCAAGCTCTGACGCCACAGGGGGTTGTTCCCCGGTGGCCTTTTTTTTACTCAACACCTTAACCGCCTGCACAGGAACTGCTTCCAACTTCCGCCGGGCTACCGGTCAATTCTGGATCTCCCCCGGTGAAAGGCGTGAGCCAATACAGCCTTAACCTGCTTGAGGGAAGCGCCGAGAAAACGCATGCTGACGATCTGCTGTAAGTGCAGTAATTCCCGGTCGCTGTACACTCCCCGGCAACCTCGAAGGGTGGGACACCGTTCAATTGGCTAATCGGCGTACTCTTCCAGGCCGAGTTCTCGCAGCTTCGCCGGCGTCGGGATCCCCTCTTCGCTCCAGCCCCGCCATGCATAGTATTCGCCGAGCATCCGGCCTAAGGGCGGCAGGTTATCCGCCGCACCGCCGCTTCCCCGTTTATGGGTCAGGATGCGCGGCGGCAGGGTGTCGTCCTTACGGCTTATGCCACAGCGCACGTTGTAAAGGCGCTTGAGATTAAAGATGCGCTCACCGGTCTTCAGAAACTCCTGAAGTGAAACGTCCCAACCGGTTACGTAATTCAGCCAATCGATCATGTGCGTCACCTTGACGCCGCCCGACAGCGAGAACTTGCACATCTTTAAGGCATCCAAGAGGCACATCAGGTCCTGGCACTTGGCCGTCAGCTCGCCCTTGGCCTCAACACCAAAGCGGTCCTGGATCTCCTCGTACCCCAGCTCGGGCATGGTCACGCTTTTTTCGAACATGTGGGTGAAACCTTGCAGATGGCACGCTCCCCGGTTGGAGGTGGCGTAGCCTACCGCCACGCTGTTGTAGGCGCGCGGATCGTGAGCGGGAAACTCCAGACCTTTCACATGAACGGCGTATTCTTCCGCCTGCGGCCCGATGGCTCTGGCCGCCGCCAGCACCCCGTCGGCCAGGACCCGGCCGAACCCCTCTCGCTTGGCGATGCATTGAACCATGGTCAGCATGGCCTCGCCGTTACCCCACTGGAGATCGACTCCATCTGTATCTTCTCTAGTTATTAGGCCGTGCTCCCAGCACTCCATGGCAAAGGCGATGGCGGAACCGGTGGAAATTGTATCCAGTCCGTAGCGGTTGCAGTATTCGTTGGCCAAGGCTACCGCTTCCAAGTCGTCCACCAGGCAGAGGGCGCCGAGGGAAGCCAGCGTTTCGTACTCCGGTCCGCCCTGTTCGACTCCGGCGTAATCGCCGCGCTCCAGCTTAACCGTCCTGCCGCAGCCTATGACGCAGGCGCCGCAGTGGTAATTGCGCGTAAGAATCGTTTCGGCCAGGCGCTGCCCGCCTATTTTAGCCGCGCCCTCAGGCCAGCTGCCCTGGTACCAATTGCGGATGGGAAGATCGCCCAGCTCTTCCATGGCCTGCAGGCCGCCGGCCGTGCCGAAGCGGGCCATTCCCTGCGTCCGTTCCCTTATGGCCGCCGCCATTTCCTTGGTAAACGCGCGCAGCTTTTCCTCCTCGGCCACCGCCGGCCGCTTGGTGCCGTACACGGCGATGGCCTTGAGGTTCTTAGAACCCATTACCGCCCCCAAACCGCCGCGCCCGGCCGCCCGGCCGTCACGTCCGTCGCTCATGACCACGGCCATTCTCACAAGGTTTTCGCCCGCCGGGCCGATGGAGCTGATTACTGCTTTCGGATGCGTTTCGGCCCTGATTAATTCGTCAACCTCAAAGGTGTCTTTCCCCCACAGGCGGCGGGCCGGACGGATTTCAACTCCTTCTTCGTGCACCCAAAGGTACACGGGTTCACTCGCCTTACCCTTAACCAAAATGCCGTCATAACCGGCCCGCTTCAACATGATTCCCCAGGTCCCGCCGACATCCCCTTCGCCCCAGATGCCGGTCAGGGGTGATTTGGCCACCACGGCATGCCGCCCTGAATTCGGCACGATCGTACCGGTAAAGGGTCCGGTCAGGAAAATGAGCAGGTTTTCAGGCCCCAGGGGATCCGTGCCGGCGTCCGTTTCCTCGTAAAGGTACTTCGCCGCGAGCCCGCTGCCGCCAATGTACTTGCGCGCGGCTTCCGGGTCGAGCTCTTCGGCCCACGTCCTGCGTTCCGTAAGATCGACGCGCAACAGCTTACCCATGTACCCGCAAGGCATTATCCAACTCTCCTCCTTCGCAATTGGTCCTGCAGTCACTTAATTCGCTAAGGCCCGTCGCTTTTCCTCCGGCCCCCAACGCAGCAAGGCCGCACCTCGGCATACGAAGTGCGGCCTTGGCAAATATTTTCCGGCAACGGCCTACTCTCCCAGGGCGAGGCCCAAGTACCATCGGCGCTGGAGGGCTTAACTTCCGTGTTCGGGATGGGAACGGGTGTGGCCCCTCCGCTCAAGTCACCGGAAATATTAGTCGCCCATGTCCCTGCCCCTTACCCAGCTTCCTACCATGTCGGCACATTGCTTCTAAGGTAAGGCGACAGGTCGCTTCATCCCTGAAACAGATACCTTAATCGCTTCCTACCCCGTCCTGCGTGTTGCGCTCCCTGCAGACACGCTCTTCGGCGCGACCTGTCCCGCAGGGCAACCCAGGGTCACATGTTTTACGCAAGGTACCATTGCCTTGAAGGCTGCCTGCGCCTTCAAAACAAAAGAGCGAGCGAATTAGGTCAAGCCCTCGACCTATTAGTACCAGTCAGCTGAGGAGGTTACCCTCCTTACACACCTGGCCTATCTACCTCGTCATCTGCAAGGGGTCTTACTGGCCTGTGCCATGGGAAACCTCATCTTGGGGTGGGCTTCACACTTAGATGCTTTCAGCGTTTATCCCGTCCGGACTTGGCCACCCAGCGTTGCCGTTGGCACGACAACTGGTACACCAGCGGTCCGTCCATCCCGGTCCTCTCGTACTAGGGACGGCTCCCCGCAAGTTTCCTGCGCCCGCGATGGATAGGGACCGAACTGTCTCACGACGTTCTGAACCCAGCTCACGTACCGCTTTAATGGGCGAACAGCCCAACCCTTGGGACCTACTTCAGCCCCAGGATGCGATGAGCCGACATCGAGGTGCCAAACCTCCCCGTCGATGTGAACTCTTGGGGGAGATAAGCCTGTTATCCCCGGGGTAGCTTTTATCCGTTGAGCGATGGCCCTTCCACTCGGAACCACCGGATCACTAAGCCCGACTTTCGTCCCTGCTCGACGTGTCTGTCTCGCAGTTAAGCTCCCTTCTGCCTTTACACTCTTCGGCGCGATTCCCAACCGCGCTGAGGGAACCTTTGGGCGCCTCCGTTACCCTTTGGGAGGCGACCGCCCCAGTCAAACTGCCCGCCTGACACGGTCCCTCAGCCGGTTCACGGCTTGAGGTTAGAACTTCAGTGTCGCCAGGGTGGTATCCCAAGGTCGGCTCCACCGGGCCTGGCGGCTCGGCTTCTCTGCCTCCCACCTATCCTGTACAGGCCACACCAAAATCCAATGTCAGGTTACAGTAAAGCTCCACGGGGTCTTTCTGTCCAGTCGCGGGTAACCTGCATCTTCACAGGTATTGCAATTTCACCGAGTCCCTCGTTGAGACAGCGCCCAAGTCGTTACGCCTTTCGTGCGGGTCGGAACTTACCCGACAAGGAATTTCGCTACCTTAGGACCGTTATAGTTACGGCCGCCGTTTACTGGGGCTTCGGTTCAAGGCTCTCACCCTTCCCCTTAACCTTCCAGCACCGGGCAGGCGTCAGCCCCTATACGTGGTGTTTCCACTTGGCAGGGACCTGTGTTTTTGGTAAACAGTCGCTTGGGCCTTTTCACTGCGGCCCGCCCGGGCTTCGGGCGTTCGCCCTACTCCCAGGCCGGCGCCCCTTCTCCCGAAGTTACGGGGCCATTTTGCCGAGTTCCTTAACGAGGGTTCTCTCGCGCGCCTCGGGATTCTCTCCCCGCCTACCTGTGTCGGTTTGCGGTACGGGCACCTTCGGCCTCGCTAGGGGTTTTTCTCGGCAGTTTGGGCTCGGTCGCTTCGCAGCCGTAGCCGCTC
>NZ_AP024619.1:2620000-2880462 GCF_019668485.1 Gelria sp. Kuro-4
GTTGACGGAGGCGGTAAAGGTGATCATCGACCAGCCCGTTAACATAAGAAGAAGAAAGGCCAGCGGGAACCAGCGCGTCAGCGCCAGGAGCGATTGAAAAAAGGTTATTCCCACCACACCGGCGACAAGCAGCGCCCGCTGCGGGCCGCGATGGCTGATAAAGGCCAGCATAACGGCACCGGCGAAGGCGCCGATGCCGAGCGCCGCCATGAGAAACCCGTACCCGGATTCCGTAAGGCTCAGGGTGTGCTTCGCGTAGGTCGGTACCAGCACGTTAAAGTTCATGGCAAAGGTGCTGAGCGCTGCCATAAGAAGTAGCGGTTCCAGAATGGCCGGTGTCTGGCGCGCGTAATTGATGCCGGCGGCGATGTCGGCCCAGACGGGCTCCCGGCGCTGTGGCGCCGGTTTCTTCTCCGCTACGCGGATAAAGAGAAGGCCGATGATCACTGCCGCAAAACTGGCCGCATTGATGAAAAAGCAAGGCGCTACCCCGAGCCAGCCCATCACCAGGCCGCCCACCGCCGGCCCGATCACGCGCGCAGCGTTGAAGATGGAGGAGTTTAAAGCGATGGCGTTCATGAGGTCTTCGCGCCCCACCAGTTCGATGATGAACGACTGGCGGGCGGGCATGTCGAGCGTGTTCGCCAGACCCAGGCCCAGCGCCAAAAGGAGCACGTGCCAGTAACGCACCACGCCCAGGTACGTGAGCGTGCCTAAGATGGCGGCCATGAGCATCATGGTCGTCTGCGTGGCCAGCACCAGCCGCCGCTTGGGGAAGCGGTCGGCGATGACTCCGGCGAAGAGAGAGAGCACCAACATCGGCACGAATTGGGTAGCGGCCACCAGGCCCAGGAGAAAGGCCGAATCCGTCAGCTGCAGCACCAGCCAGGCCTGGGCCACGTTTTGCATCCAGGTGCCGATGAGCGAAACGCACTGCCCGCTCCAAAAAAGGCGGAGATTGCGGTGCCGGAGGGCGGAGAAAGCCTGGGGCAAACCTACCGTCTCCCTATTCCTTAGCTTGCCGGCCAAACTCAGAAGTGGCAACCCACTAAGTCCTTACCCTAAGGTTGAAGGAACTCAGAGCCATAAATAGAGTACCACCTTCCCAGCGTATTCGGCAAGCGATTGATGAACTCTTGACGCAGGGATTCAGGGAGACATGGATGTACTCAACGAACTGATTCGACTCGGATCCAAACGCTCGATCCAGGACCTTTCTGCGTAGTCACACGGATGTGTCGGACCGCCTGGCGGCAGAAAGATGCCTTTAAGGACAGCACAGCACCTAAGACAAGCTCCTTAGCCGAACCGCAGCCAGCCGGGTAACGGAATCCCTTGGGGCTAAAGAAGGCGTGCGTTGCGCTTGGGCTATTCTCACTGGCGGGCGTCGCGTTTGCTGCACCTTGGGTGGTGCCTAACGGCTGGCGCCGCCTCCGCCGGACGAACCGCCGCCGAAACCGCCGCCGCCGAAGCCACCGCCGAAACCGCCCCAGCCGCCGCCACCGAAGCCGCCCCACCACCAGATGCCGCGGCGCCGCCGGCGGCCCCAACCGCTCATCAGGAAAATGAACAGGAAAAAGAGCAGCGGAAGAAGCTCCCAGGGCAGGCCGTCGGAGCCGCGCTCCGCTGCCCGATAGCCATCCAGCACGTTCAAGGTGCGGTCGGCGCTGAGGTCTACCTGATACTCCTCGGCCACCGCCGCCGCCACCGCCAGGTAGCCGGCCCGGATGCCTGCGGCGTACTTTTTCTCCTGCCACAGGGGTAGAACCCTTTCGTCCAGAATCCGGCCGGCCCTGCCGTCGGGAATGGCCCCTTCCAGGCCGTAGCCCACCTCAATGCGTACCTTGCCGCTCTCCCCGCTTAAGAGCCGCTCTTTGTCCACCAGCAACAGCACACCGTTGTTCTTCTCCCGGTCCCCTAGGCCCCAGGCGCGGAAAAGCTGCAGGGCGTAATCTTCGATGGGGCTGCCGTCCAGGGAGGGTACGGTGACCACCACCACTTCCGCCCCGGTCTTTTCATCCAGGGCCCGGCCGATCTCGCTGAGCTCATTGCGCGTGCCAGCGTCGAGCAAGCCGGCGAAGTCATTGACGTACGTGGCCGTCGCCGGGCGGGGCGGGAGCTCGGGCGCGGCCGGAGCCGGCAGCGCCGCAACGAGAACAACACCAACGAGGGAAAGAGCCAGCGCCCACCCGGCGCTGCGGCGTGCCGCAAACATCGCTCCGCCCTCCTTACTGCCGGGCGGCCGGCGGAGTGCCGAAGTCCACCTTCGGCACCGACTGGGCACCCGGCTCAGCCTGGAAGTAATCCTTGGGTGTAAAGCCCAGAAGGCGCGCGAAGATCACCGTGGGAAAGCGCCGGATGGCAGCGTTGAAGCGCCGGACAGCGTTGTTGTAGTCCATGCGCGCCACGGCAATACGGTTTTCAGTGCCGGCCAGCTCATCCTGCAGCCGGCGGAAGTTGGCGTCGGCCTTGAGGTTGGGGTAGTTCTCAACCACCGCGAGGAGCCGGCTCAGGGCGCCGCTGAGCCGGGCATCCGCCTGCGCCGCATCGCGCACGCTCTGGGCGCCGGCGAGTTTCGCCCGCGCTTCGTTCACCTGGGTAAAGACAGCTTCTTCGTGGGCCGCGTAGCCTTTCACCGTCGCCACCAGGTTCGGAATCAGGTCGGCGCGCCGCTGCAGCTGGTTGTCAATCTGGCTCCAGCAGCTCTCAACCGTTTCATCCAGGTTCACCAGGCTGTTGTAGCTGCCGAAGCCAAAAAGCGCCAGCAGCACAAGCACCGCCACAACGACAATAAGGGGCTTCGACATACAGTCTCTCCTTTCCCAAGTACAAAAGTGAAAACCCTCCGGCACGGGTGCTGCCCTGTTCCCTGCCGTCTCTCCGCAGTACGCGCGCAGGCGGCAAAAGTTTCACCCGCCGGGCTACTTTTTCTTCTTGGCCCGCCGGATAAGGTGCACCAGCTCCGCGGAAGGGCTGATGATGGCCCAGCGTTCCTTCTCCTTCGGTCCCCAGCGGATGGCGAGGAGGTTGCTCATGGTGATGGCGGCCCGTAGTTTGGGACCCCGGGGCAGGTTGCGCCCGCCCGGGCAAGAACGGATTTCCTTGATCTCGTCCACCGGGATGCTCGCCCCCCGCCAGGCCTGCCGCACCTTAAGCCGCCCCTCCGCCAGGGTGTACACCGTCAAGGCGCGCTGCAGAAGGTCCAGGAGCAGCGCAAACGCCAGCGATCCCCACACCACAAAGCCCAGCTCCGAGGCGCGGTTCCTCCAGGCCTGCCAGAAAAGCAGCACCAGCAAAACGTAGTTCAGTAGGTGCGCCACGCTCCGATTCTCCGCCAAAAACACCGGATACTCCCGCTTCACCCTTTTCCCTCCCATCGGGGTCAGGTATCAACTTTTCAAAGTAACTTGCGCCGTGCTCTTATACTTTCGTGTCGTACCGCTCCTATCCCTGCCCGCCAAAAAAATCTCCCCACCGGAAAAAGCGGGGAGATCGCAAGGTCCTTACGCCCGGACGGGTTGGAACAGCTCAATGTGTTCGCCGTCCGGGCCCCGTAGAAACGCAATCTGGCAGCCACCCCCCACAGCGCGCGGCGCTTCGTCCTCCAGCCGGACACCGGCACGCTTAAGGGCCGCCAGTGCAGCAGCGATGTCCGTCACGGTGAGCGCCAGGTGCGCCACCGGCCCGTCGGCAGCGGGCACCGCCTTATCCTGGTACTCCAGGAGTTCAATCTGCCCCGTCCCCACAGCGATGAGAGCCTTGCGCAGGCCCCGCTGCGGAATCTCGCTCCGTTCGCGCAGGGTAAGCCCCAACGTCGCGGTGTAAAAGGCCAGCGAACGCTCCAGGTCGGCCACCTGCACCGCCACGTGCTCAAAGCCGGTGATGCCAAGGTTCATCTTCCTTCCCCCTCGTATTGTTCTTAGAAAAAGCGCCTTTGGACTAGATTCGCCGGCCCGCCGTGCCCCGTATTCCTCGATCAGCCGTTCTACTAAACTGCTGCCCGGCGCGGGGACCCGCAGCATGAGCGTGCCCTGGCCCAGGTCGATCCGGGCCAACGCCGTCGCCGCCCCTGCGTTAATGCGGCGGCCAAAACCGCGGCCGCCGGACTAGGTAGGTAAAGGATCTCGCAGGCATCGGCGACCCGCGTCTGAGCAGGACCGGGCGGGGTGAGCAAGTCCACTGTGTCGTTTTCACCGGCGGCGGTCATGCCGCTTGAAGGCCGAGGCCACAGGCAGTCGCCACCTCCACCAGAGCGTTTTCAATCCGCCCCGGCTCCGCCGGCCGCAGGAAGACCCAGGCGAAGAAGAAACATGTCGCACCCCCCTCAGCGTTCGATAAAGGCACACAAGCAAACTTAGGTTACTAAACAGGTATTCGTCGGGCGGCAGGTTTATCCTGCTCCGCAGGAACTGTCAAGTCATCCACCTCGTCCGGCGACACTTCCGCCGGCATGTTCGGCCAAATGTGAAGTTTCCGGTGCTTGCTTTCCAACAGCTCTCCGTATAAAATAAGAGCAGGAAGTCCCGCAAGACTTCCTGCTCCCGGAGGGCATAGCGACCCGGGGGTAGGCGATTACTCGATTTGCCCGCTTAATAGCGGGCTATTTTTTCGACTTGTACTGGAAGTACAGCCGGAGTAGCACAATGGCTACCAACGGCGCAACGGCGAATTCAATTGGTCCGATCTTGAGTTCCAACGCGGCACCCCCTCTCCCGAGTTCTCCCCGGGCCGCATGCCCCTCGGCCACAGAGAAGGGGTGCCTCCTATCCCCGAATCGGCAGGTTTCGACCTGTCCACTCCAATTATACCAAAAAATGCAGTCTTGTGCTGAGTTCGGGATGATTCCCCGGACTTTTTGTCTGCCTGCAGATGGCGCACTCCACGAGTGCTTACAGTATTGCTCCGCTCACGGGGCGGGAACCAAAAAGAGCCAGCAAACGTCTTTACAGATAGCAAAGGTAGTAAAGGCAAGCGGACAAGGGGGAGGATGCTAAGTGACGCTGCGTTACCTGTTCAAAACCCACCTGGGTATGATGGTCGTGGCACTGGTGCTAGTACTGGCCCTAGCAGGCTGCAGCACCGCGCCCACCGCCCCGCCTGCGGGAGGCGATGCTGCGACACCGGAAGAGAACCCGGCTCCCGGGGCACCGCCACCGCCCGCTGCGCCCCTGAAGGTGAAGGAGAAAGCCAAGATCAGCCTTCCGCCCGGCCCCGTCGGCTACATCGACCACACCCTTTCCCCGGACGGCCGGTGGGCAGTGGTGCTCACTACACCGGGCGGGAAAAACCCAGTCAGGAACAAGGCCGGGCTCTGGCTCTACCCGGTCGGGCAAGGAGAAGGAAGGGTGCTCGCCGAAACGAGCGAACAAGACTACGCCGCCGGCCGCCTACTGTTGCGGTCGCTGGGGTGGGCTGAAGACAACACGCTCATCTTCGCCCGCCAGGGCACGCAGCCGGACGGAGCGCACAAGGGTCAGCGGGGTTTGGTTTTCTTTACCGTCAAGGCCGGCGGCGCCGCCACTGCCCCCGCGGAGGTCGCCTGGCTCCCGGTCCAAGGCGGTTACGTCACTGAGGTGTACCCGAGCCTCGCGCAAGGGGCGGTCTTCGTCCATGCGGACAAGGCCATCTGGCGGGTGCCCCTGGACGGGGCTCCACCCACCGCCCTACGCCAAAACCTCCCCAGCTACGACGGGCTCTTTTACCCCCGCCTGTCGCCGGCCGGTACGCACTTCGCCTACGAGCTGTGGGAACCGAATAAGAGCGGGATTTATGTGCTGGATACAGTCACCGAAGTGGAGACCTGCCTAGCGCCGCGCGCCGAAACCATGAGCTTCGGGCCGCAGTGGTCCCCGGACGGCCGTTACCTGGCCTACTACACGGCCCCCACGAAAAAGGGCAGCACCGACCCCTACGACCGATACGACATCATCATGGGCGAGGACACGCCGCTCCCCATCGCTGTTCAAGTCACCATCGCCACACCGGACGGCCAGAAGGTCGCTGAGCTTTCTCTCCCGGATAAGAAACTGGGCTACTTCACCTGGTCTGTGGACGGTACTCACCTGGCCTTCATCGCCGGCCAGGTGCAGGGGAAGTCGCCGGCGGAGTCGGGCGAACTCCCCGCCTTCCAGGACACCTCGCTCTATCTGGCGGATGTGACCGGAAAACTGACCGAGGTAGGCAGCCTGGGGGCCGCCCCGCGGCAGATTATCACCCTCCCGGCGGTCTTCGCCGAGGAGCCTGCGGTCTATCTCTTGACCGCGGAGAAAGACGGCAACGCCCTCTGGCTGGCCCGGGCGGGCAAAGAACCGCTGCGCCTTACGCCCCCGGGTGAGACGAAGGGTTACTGGTCCGGCTATCCCTGGCTGACCGTAGGCGAGAGCCTCTTTCTCACCTTTGACGCAGCCAATTACAACCCGGCCGGCAGCCGGCAGATGGTGCAGGTATGGCAGGATCAGGTACTGCCGGTGGTTAAAGGCGAGCTTACGGGCTTTCTGGCCGGTAGAAGCGGTTCGCGTCTGGCCTACCTCCAAGAAGATCCGGACGGGAAAAAGGGTGAACTGGTCATCTTTGAGCTAGGCCAGTAAGGCTGAAAAGTACAGGAAGCGGCCCTCCTGCATGAACCGGCACTGAGCCTGAGTGAAAGGATAGCGGCTCAGGACCCCAAGGTATGCCTGCGATCGCACCCCCCTTTTAACCGAGCCACCGCTTACGAGACCGGATGTCCAGGCCGTGCAGCCCAATAGCGGCGGGTAGCGGCGAGATTGCGCGTGCTCCAGGCCCTCCAGTATCAGGCCCGCACCGGCGGTTCACACCGGGTGACTGGTACCCCGGCCTTACCGGCCTCCTGCCGCAGCGGGAGAACGTGGGAAAATACTGATTTTGCCGGCGGTACAAGCCACCGGGTTGTTGACAGGGAAACAGAATGGATTTACAGTAAACGTAAGAGCTAGAACTGCGCAGGGGAGAGATGGGGGTGCCACGGCCGAAAAAATGCCGCCGCGTGGAGTTTCTTCCCACGGTAACAGTCTTTAAGCCGGCAGGAGTACGCCGCTGCGGCCTGGAAGAAATAGTGCTTACCGTGGAAGAACTGGAAGCCATCCGCCTGAAAGACCAGGAAGGGCTGGAGCAGGAAGAGTGTGCTGCACGCATGCAGGTCTCCCGCCCCACCTTCCAGCGTATTCTCACCTCGGCCCGTGCCAAGGTCGCCCGTATGCTCACGGGCGGGTTGGCCCTGCGGGTGGAAGGCGGGACGTACGAACTTGCGGGGCGGCGCCGGCGCTGCCGCCGCTGCCAGGGTGAATTTGCCGCGCCCGCCCGCCCTGCCTCTCCGGCGGACGAGGCCCTTTGCCCCACGTGCCGGGACGACGACCGCGAAGGTCCCCCCGCGCCGGACGGCCGGCACCGGCGCCACCGTCGCCTCCGGCGGCGGCCAATGGTCACGCCCGAAGCCCCCTCCCCCGCTGAACCGCCCGGCGACGAATCGGAAGACACCTCCCAGCGCTAACTCCTGGGCTCATCCCCCGACCTACGCCTGACAACAGCGAAGCCGGCGGCTTTCAGCTGCCGGCCGCTTTTTCGGCCGCGTGCCCCCTGGGCGCGTATTGCGCCCCGCCGCCGCCAGAGCCCGGGCGGCATTCGGGCCGATGTTGCCGGCAACGAGGGCCTCAACCTTTTCCCGGGCCAGGGCTGGGCCATGGCGATGCCGGCACCGCCGGGTTCCCCCTGTGCCGGGTTGGGGCCGCCCGCCGGGTTCCCGCTGCCGTGTCACTCAAGATGAGGTACCGGCAGCGCCCGAACGGGGATCCACAGCACTCGCCAGGTCGTCGCCCTGGGACGTAATCGCAACCTTCATGTTAACCCCCCTGCTTCTGGCGCCCCGCCCGCAGCCTCCCCGTCCGCCCGGATCGGCGCGGTGCACCAGGCCGCCGCACTTGGGGCAACGCAGCCGTGCGCCCTGCATACCCGCCCTGTAGGCCAGGCCGAACTCGTAACCACCGGTAGCACAGCGAAACTTACGCTCCACCGGCCTCACCCCCTTGGCCCTCTCAGCCTAACGCTTCAGGTCTTCTAAGCCATACGTAAGTCAATAACAGCCGGAAAAAACAAGAAAATTCTCATGAAATCCTAATCGAATCCTAATCCTTTTTTCACCCCATTCTAATCCAGCTCAGCCATAATAAGACGTGAAGGTGGCCACCTTGCAGAGAAGAAAGGAGCTGGATACAATGATGTGGTTCGCGACGGCCAAAAAGGCCGCTGTACCTCTTCTGGGTGCCACGCTGGTATTTAGCTACGTGAGCGCCAGCGGCACCGCAGCAGCCAAACCCCCGGCCGCACCGGCGGCAGCGGTGCAGGAGGTTGAGCAAAAACTCCCCGAAATCAAGGGCTCTATTTTCCTGGGGCGGGCGGCGCATGATACCGCCAAAGCTCAGGAGGCTGAGCATCCAGCAGCCAAGGAAGACGCACCTGATCCGGCCCTGGCCGCGAAAGCCAAGCTCAGCCCCGCCCGGGCCGAAGCGGCGGCCCTCCAGGCCTACCCCGGAGCCAAGGTGGTTAAGACTGAGTTGGGGGATGAGAATGGGTACCTGGTTTACCAGGTGGAACTCACCGCTAAGACTGGTGAGTCCCTGGATGTTAAGGTAGACGCCGGGAGTGGCCGGGTCCTAGCCCAGGAAAAGGATGCCGGCGGCGAAACCGAGCAGGAAAAGCTGGAAAGCGAGAAGTCCGGTGCCGAAGCCGACACGGACAACATCCAGGTGGAACAAGAAGGCGAGTTTCAAAACTGACCTGGGTGAACCAGCCGGCGCCACTTTCGACCTGATCCCCCCTGCGAAAAAGCTCCCTCGCCCGCCTAGGTGAGGGAGCGCCTTTTTTATACCGGGACGCAGCTTAGCGAGCCGCTTTAACCTGACCTTAACATTCTGGAGGTACAATAGACTAAATGAAGGAGGGACCCGTGTGCGCCTGTTGGTGGTCGAAGACGAGCCCGATCTCGCCCGGGTGGTCGTTCGCCGTCTCAAGGAAGCAGGCTACGCTGTGGACCTGGCAAGGGACGGAGAGGAAGCGCTCGATTTTCTCGCGGCCGTGCGCTACGACTGCGTCATCTTGGACCAGCTGCTGCCGAAACAGGACGGCCGCAGCGTCCTCAAAGCGCTGCGCAGCCGTGGCGACAACACGCCCGTTTTAATCCTCACCGCCCTCGACGCGCTGGAAGACAAGGTGAAGGGACTGGACGCCGGGGCGGACGACTACCTCACCAAGCCCTTCGCCTTTGAGGAGCTCCTGGCGCGCGTGCGCGCGCTCCTTAGGCGTAGCGGCGAGGAACACCGGGGCCCCATTTTAACGGTAGCCGACCTGGAGCTCAATACGGTGACACACCAGGTAACGCGTGACGGACAGGAGATTAAGCTTACGGCCAAGGAATACGCCCTGCTCGAGTACCTCATGCGTCACCCCAATCAGGTCTTGAGCCGGAGCCAGATTGCCGAGCACGTTTGGGATTACGACTTTACAGGCCTCTCCAACGTGGTGGACGTTTACATCCGCTATCTGCGCCGCAAGGTGGATGACGGGTTCGAACCCAAGCTCATCCAAACAGTGCGCGGTACTGGTTACCAGTTGAGGGCGCCGGAATGATGCTGAAAAAATTGCGCGCCCTGGCCGGCGCCGCACTGCGTCTTCTGGAACGGAACCTTACCATCAGTGCCCGCCTAACCCTCTGGTTCTCGATGCTCTTGACAGTCGTCTTAGCTTTTTTCAGTTCTGTGGTCTACCTCACCTTGGACCGTGGCGGGAAGGCGGAAGTGGCAACCCTGGTCGCAACCCACGCCCAACAGGTTTTAGCCCAGGTGGAGGTGGAAGACGGCCACCCCCGCGTTTCAGAACCCATTCACCTGGCACCTTCCGGCACACAGGTGGCATTATACGATGGACGCGGCAACCGGCTCCTGGGCGAGGCGGTCCCGGGCGTCTTACCAGAGAAAATGGGGGTACCCCCCACCGGTTCGCAACCCCAGCACTTAGAAGTTCACGGCCAGGGCTGGTTTGTGGTCACCCTGCCGGTAGAGGACGGTGGCCGGGTAATCGCCTGGGTGCGGGCGGCACGCACCACCCAAGGCGTGGAAGCAACCAGCCACCGTTTTCTGTTCCTCCTCCTGGCGGCGGCACCCCCGTTTCTCCTGGTGGGTGCGCTCGGCGGGCTCTTTATCAGCCGGCGCGCCCTGGGCGCCATCGACCGGATCACCCGAACGGCCCGGGCCATCGGACAGGGCAACCTGTCCGAACGGGTCAGGGTTCCCAGCGCCAATGACGAAGTAGGCCATCTGGCCCAAACCTTCAATGAAATGCTAGGCCGCCTGGAAGCAGCCTTTGAACGCCAGCGCCAGTTTACGGCCGATGCCTCGCACGAGCTGCGCACGCCGCTGGCGGTGGTGGCTGCACAAACAGAGGATGCCCTGCACCTGCCCGCGCTGCCTCCAGAGGCCAGGGCCGCCCTGACCACCATTCAAGCGGAAACCCAGCGCATGGCCAAACTTATCGCCCAGCTGCTTTTTTTGGCCCGCAGTGACAGCTCCCGCCTGGGGCTGGAGTACGAAGAGTTGGACCTGGCCGCGCTGGTACGCGATGTAGCGGCGGAACTGGCCGCTGCGGCTGCAGCCAAGGGCCTGGAGTTCAAGGTTGAGGCCCCGTCCTCCCTTACCTTTTGGGGCGATCAAACACAGCTCACGCGGCTCCTCATTAACCTGGTGGAAAACGCCATCAAGTACACGTACCGGGGACAGGTCAGGGTGCGGCTTACGGCCCAGGAAGGCGGGATTGTCCTGGCCGTAGCAGACACCGGGCCCGGGATCCCGCCGGAGGCCCTGCCGCACATTTTTGAGCGCTTTTACCGGTTGGACAAGGCGCGTTCCCGGGCAAACGGCGGAACCGGCCTGGGCCTGGCCATCGCGCGCTGGATCGTCACCGCCCACGGCGGCCGTATCGACGTTCAGAGCCAGGTAGGGCGCGGCACCACCTTTACCGTTTGGCTGCCGCCGGGCTCTTGACAGCTCCCGTTTTCCATGCTAATATTCATGCCAACAAGTGAATAGCTGAGGGCTCTTATCCAGAGAGGTGGAGGGACTGGCCCTGTGAAACCTCGGCAACCAGCCGCTCATGCGCGGCCCGGTGCCAATTCCAGCAGGACGAGAGGTGCTGTCCTGGCAGATGAGAGTGCGGAATTAAACCCCTCCGTCTGTCGGAGGGGTTTTTGTTGCTTCAAGGAGGGAGAAAAAAGTGATCGAGGTGAAGCACCTGACAAAGGTGTATGAGACACCCACCGGGAAGGTAACGGCGCTTACGGACGTGTCCTTCCGGGTGGCGCAGGGAGAGATCTTCGGCGTGATGGGCCTTTCCGGCGCCGGTAAGAGCACCCTCATCCGCTGCCTTAACCTCCTCGAGCGGCCCACCGCCGGCGAGGTCTGGGTGGCGGGCCGGAACCTGGCGACACTCGACCGGAGCGAGCTGGCCCGGGCGCGCCAAGGCATCGGCATGATCTTCCAGCACTTCAATCTCCTCAAGCTCCGCACCGTAGCCGAGAACGTAGCCTTCCCGCTGGAGATTGTCCACGCACGGCCGGCGGCCATCAAAACGCGCGTGGCGGAGTTGCTGGAGCTGGTGGGGCTGGCGGACAAAGCCGGCGCCTACCCGCACCAGCTCTCCGGCGGCCAGAAGCAGCGGGTGGGCATCGCCCGGGCGCTGGCCTGTCGCCCGAAGCTCCTCCTTTCCGACGAAGCCACCTCGGCCCTCGACCCGGAAACCACCCAGTCCATCCTGGCGCTCCTTAAGGAGATCAACACCGGCCTGGGCGTAACCATTGTTCTCATCACCCACGAGCTGCCCGTAATCCAGGCCGTGTGCGACCGGGTGGCCGTGCTGGAACAGGGCCGGCTGGTGGAGGAAGGGCCGGTCCGGGAGGTCTTCAGCCGCCCGCGGGCGGCGGCCACGCGGCGCCTGCTCAGCATCAGCGGGCTCTTGCCGCCAAGCCGGGTGACCCTGGCCCCGGCGGCGGGGGTGGTGTAAGGTGCGCGCGCTGCTCACCGATGCGGCCCTGCAACGCCTCATCCTGGAGGCCACTGGGCAGACCCTCTCCATGGTCGGCCTTTCCTTGGCTATCGCCCTGGCCGCTGGGGTACCCCTGGGGGTGCTGCTGGTGGTGACGGCACCGGAGCACCTGCTGCCCCGGCCCCGGCTTAACGCCGTCCTGGGGGCCGTGGTCAACGCTGGGCGCTCCATCCCTTTTATCATCCTTCTCTTTCTCCTTATGCCCGTCACCAAACTCCTGGTCGGTGTCGCCATCGGCACCCGCGGGGCCATCGTCCCCCTGGCGGCGGCCGCCATCCCCTTTGTGGCGCGCGTGGTGGAGAGCGCGCTCAAGGAGGTGGATCCGGGCGTGGTGGAAGCGGCGCAGGCCATGGGCGCCTCACCGGCCCAGATCATTTTCAAGGTGCTTCTCCCGGAGGCCTGGCCGGCGCTCCTTCTGGGATTCACCCTCACGGCGATCAACCTGGTGGGTTACTCGGCCATGGCGGGAGCCATCGGAGGAGGTGGTTTAGGGGACATCGCCATCCGTTACGGCTACCAAAGATTCCGTGACGATGTGCTCTTAGAGACCGTCGTCATCCTGATCGCTCTGGTACAGGTTGCCCAGTCGGCCGGCAACTGGCTGGCCCGGCGGGCGGCCAAAGATCAAAGGGGGTTCAGTGCATGAAAACAAAAGTTCGCCTGGCGCTCTTCATTGTCGCCGTCCTCGTCGCCACGAGCCTGGCGGCCTGCGCGCCGGCCAAGCCCCAGGAAAATGGCGGCAGCTCGGAACCTGCCGCCCAGGCCCAGGTGACGCTTAAGGTAGGCGCTACCACCGTGCCGCACGCGGAAATCCTCAACTTTGTCAAACCCGCCTTGGCAAAAGAAGGCATCACCCTGGAAGTAAAGGAATTCAGCGACTACACGCAGCTTAATCCCGCTCTGGCGGCCAAGGAGCTCGACGCCAACTACTTCCAACACATCCCGTACCTGGAGAGCTTCAATAAGGGCACCGGCAACAGCCTCACCTACATCGCCCGCGTTCACATCGAACCCATGGGCATCTACTCTAAGAAGCTTAAGGACCTCAAGGATGTGCCGGCCGGTGCCAGCGTCGCCATCCCCAACGACGCCACCAACGGCGGGCGGGCCCTGCTCCTTTTGCAGAGCGCCGGGCTTCTTAAGCTGAAAGAAGGCGTGGGCATCACCGCCACGCCCCTCGACATCGCCGAGAACCCGCACAACCTGAAGATCAAGGAGCTGGATGCGGCCTCCCTGCCGCGCACGCTCGCAGACGTGGACCTGGCCGTGATCAACACCAACTACGCCCTGGAAGCGAAGCTGGTGCCCACCCAGGATGCGCTTTTTATCGAAGACAAGGATTCGCCCTATGTGAACGTCCTGGTGGTGCGGCCGGAGGACAAGGATAAAGAGCCGCTTCAAAAACTGGCCGCTGCCCTCAACACACCCGAGGTGAAGCAGTTCATCGAGGAGAAATACCAGGGCGCCGTGGTACCGGCCTTCTGACGGCCGCCGCCCGCTTTCGCCCTTTGTCCGGCCGGTCCCGGCCTTCCCGTGGCGGAGCAACGTACTCTGCGCGGCCTGGGACCGGCTTGTCTTGTGCGGCTGCAGCGCCGGGTAGAGTGAAGGCGCTTCCGGGTTAAACTAAACCGGGGTGATAGCGATGGAACTTGAACTTACCCCGACCCAGGCTTTGCGCCGGCGCCTCTTTCGGGAGGTGGCAGGCGCGCTCCAGGCCGGAACACTGGTCGCAAAAGTGGAGGACTTGGCAAAAAGCCTGACCCCGTTCTGGCGCGAGCGGGGGCAGAGCGAAGCGGCGGCCCGGCAGGCGGCCGCCGGGCACGTGCGCTGTGCGCTGGGGCTCAACCCGCACCCGGCGGGCGGGGAAACCCTTGCCCAGGCGGCGCGGCGCGCCCTGGAGACAGGTACACCGGAAACGCCCACCATTGTGGCGGTTCCCGGCGCCTGCGCCGGTTGCCGGGACATGGAGTGCGCCGCCGAAGCCGCCTGTGTCACCGGAGCACTAAAAAAAGGACCGGCGGGTACGGTCCAAGTTGACAACGAGCGCTGCCTCAACTGCGGGCTCTGCATCGGCGCCTGCCGGGCGGCCGCGCTGTCGGACAAAGCGGAGATAGTGCAGGTGGCCAAGCTCCTCCTTGACGGGCGGGGGCCGGTGGCGGCAGTGGTGGCCCCGGCCTTCGCCGGGCAGTTCGGGCCGGACGTTTTCGGCGAGGAAGTGGCGGCGGCACTCCGGGAGTTCGGCTTTCACCGGGTGGTGGAGGTGGCCTTGGGGGCGGACGTCATCACCATTAAGGAAGCAGAGGAGTACCTGCGGCGCATCCGGCGCGGTGACCCCTTTATGATCACGTCCTGCTGCTGCCCGCCCTTTATCCGCCTGGTACAGAAGTTCCGCCCGCGCCTGGCGCACCTTATTTCCGATTCAGTTTCCCCCATGATCGCCATCGGCCGCCTGGAGAAGGCTGAGCACCCCGGTACGCGCGTGGTGTTCATCGGTCCCTGCATCGCCAAAAAGTCGGAGGCGCGCCAGAGGGAGCTGGCCGACGCCGTGGACTTTGTCCTCACCTTCGAGGAGGCGGCCGCCCTGCTGGAAGCGGGGGGCATCACCGTGCCGCGCCGGGCGGCGGCGCCCGCCCTGCGGGACGCCAGCCACGACGGCCGTATCTACGGGCACACCGGCGGCGTTACAGCCGCCATCATGCGCAGCATCGCGAAACTGGCCCCCGGCACGGCGGTGGCCGCGCGCCAGGGCAACGGCATTAAAGAGTGCAGTGAACTTCTCAAGAAGGCCGAAGCCGGCGAACTTAAGGCCACCTTCCTCGAAGGCATGGCCTGCCCGGGCGGCTGCGTGGGCGGCCCGGGGAAGCTCGTCCCGCCGGAGGTCGGCCGTCAAGAGGTCGATGAGTTCGCCGCCGAGGCCCCGGTGCTGGAGGCGGTCAGCAACGAGCGGGCCCGCTCGCTGTACGCCCGCCACGCCCCGGCGGTAAACCTTACCTCCGTAAAACCCCCCGACCCGGTATCACCGGCGGACAAGTAAAAACACGGGCACAGGAACTTCCTTCTTAACCCCTCCGGTAGTGCTCGTAATTTTCCGACGCATCCCTGCAGGCTTTATACCGGCGCAAACCGTAGGGGCGCATTTATTGCGCCCCTACGCCGGCACTCTATACATCCTACGCCGAGGCCTGGGCTTGGCGGCGGGCGTCCTTGCGCTCGCCCTTGGCCAGGACGGCCTTGCGCAGGCGGATGCTCTTGGGCGTTATCTCCACCAGCTCGTCGTCGCGGATGTAGGCCAGGGCCTGCTCCAGCGTGAGGATGCGCGGCTCATCCAGCTTCACCGCAATATCCGACGTGGACGAACGCATGTTGGTGACGTGCTTCTTCTTCGCGATATTCACATCGATATCGTCGGGGCGGGAATTCTCGCCCACGATCATGCCCTCGTACACCCGGGTGCCCGGCGTCACAAAGAGGGTACCCCGTTCCTGGATACTGCTGATGGCGTAGGCCGTGGCCTCACCCTCTTCCCAGGCCACCAGGCTGCCGCCGGAGCGGGTCGGGATCGGGCCCCGGTAGGGGCCGTAGCCGGCGAAGTTCTGGGTCAGGATGCCGTTACCTTTGGTTAAGGTGGCAAATTCCGAGGCATAGCCGATGAGGCCGCGCATGGGTACGGTAAACTCCAGGCGCACGCGGTCCTCACCGCGCGGCATCATCCCGGTCATTTCCCCTTTGCGCGCGCCCAAAGACTCGATCGCCGGTCCCACATACTCCTGCGGTACGTCGATCACCACGCGCTCCAGTGGTTCTTCTACACCCTGCGCGCCTTCTTTGAGGATAACGCGCGGCTTGGAGACCGCCAGCTCGTAGCCCTCACGGCGCATGGTTTCGATGAGGATGCTGAGGTGGAGTTCACCCCGTCCCGCCACCTCGAAGGCATCGGGGCTGTCGGTTTCGCGCACGCGCAGGGCCACGTTGGTGCGCGCCTCCTTGAACAGGCGCTCGCGCAGCTGGCGCGAGGTGACGTAGGTGCCTTCTTCCCCGGCAAAGGGGCTGTCGTTCACCCGGAAGGTCATGGTGAGGGTGGGCTCGTCCACGGTAATCGGCGGGAGCGGCTGCGGTGCAAGCGGGTCCATGATGGTCTCGCCGATCTTAACCTCCCCGAGGCCGGTAACGGCTACGATGTCGCCTGCCGTGGCGCGCTCGATGGGCACCCGCTTCAGGCTCTGGAAGGTGAACACCTCGGCCACCTTCGCCTGACGGGGCTGCGCGTCGCCGTAGGCCACCGCCACCCCCTGCCCGGGAGTGAGCGTGCCGTTGGCCAGGCGGCCGATGGCGATCCGGCCCACGTAGTCACTCCAGTCGAGTGTAGTGATCAGGAGCTGGAGCGGCGCCGCCGCATCTCCGCCCGGGGCCGGCACCCAGTCCACCACCGCATCGAGGAGAGGCAGAACATTGGGCGTGCCGGCGGCCAACAGCCGCCGGGCCTCCTCTAGGTCCGGGTGGGCCACCCCCGCCCGGGCCGAGGCATAGATGATCGGAAAATCGATCTGCTCGTCGCCGGCGCCCAGGTTGATGAACAGCTCCAGGACCTCGTCCACCACCTCGAGCGGCCGCGCCCCCGGCCGGTCGATCTTGTTCACCACCAGGAGCGGCTTTACGCCTTGGCCCAGGGCCTTTTCCAGCACGAAGCGCGTCTGCGGCATGGGGCCGTCAAAGGCGTCCACCACGAGCAGCGCCCCATCCACCATGCTGAGCACCCGCTCCACCTCGCCGCCGAAGTCGGCGTGGCCGGGCGTGTCGACGATGTTGATTTTGGTATCTTTGTAGAACACGGCCGTGTTCTTGGCCAGAATGGTGATGCCGCGCTCCCGTTCCAGGTCGTTGGAGTCGAGGACCCGCTCCCTGACCTCCTGGTTGCTGCGGAAAACCCCCGTCTGCCGGAGGACGCAGTCCACCAGCGTGGTTTTACCGTGATCCACATGGGCGATAATGGCAATGTTTCTAAGCTGCATACAGCGACCCCTCGTTTCTTGTACACAGCCTAGACTAGCAATTCACCGCCCTTTTGTCAACCCCGGGGTCAGGTATCAACTTATCCAACTTTTTCTCACGTTTGAGAAGACGGGTGCGCCGGCGGCTACTCGTCCACAAGCGCAGCGGGCACCACGCGGATCACGCGCCCGCGCAGCACCCGGGTGGGCAAAACCCGGTAGGAGCTGATGAGCACCCGGTGGTTCAGCGGGTCGCGCGTGAGGGTGACATAGAGGATCTGCCCCCGATCGGTGTGGGGGTCGCGTTGGTTGGAGATGAAGTTCCCGAGCGAGTAGGCCGCCAGGACCCGTTCGTCGCCGCCCGGTCTGATGATTTCCGCCAGGGGCTGCAGCACATGGGGGTGGCTGCCCAGGATGAGGTCCGCCCCGGCACCCGCCAGCTTTCTGGCGAGCTCTTCCTGCTCCGCCGCAGGCCGCCTCTGGTATTCCTGGCCCCAGTGCATGCTCACCACCACGAACTCGGCGCCGCCCGCCCGCGCCGCCGCGATGTCCTTGGCCGCCTGCTCCCAATTCCAGGTGTTTACCAGGTACTCCTTCCCAGCGGGAGGCTTAAGCCCGTTGGTGCTCAGGGTGTAGGCCAAAAAGGCCAGTTTAAACCCCTTCAGAGTATGCAGCAGCGGCCCGCGGTCGGCTGCGCCGGCGAAGGTGCCGGTGGAAAGGAGTCCGGCCGCCTTGAGGTTCCGGAGCGTGGCCAGGACCCCGGCCTCGCCTTGATCCAAGGCGTGGTTGTTGGCGGTGGTGACGATGTCCACGCCGGCGCCGGACAGGGCCTGGGCCAGGACCGCCGGGGAGTTGAAGCGGGGATAGCCGCGGTAAGGGCGCGCGTCGTCGAGCACCGTTTCCAGGTTGGCTACGGTAAGGTCGGCAGCGCGCAGGTGGGGCGCCACGGCCGCAAAGGCCGGGCTGAAGTCGTAGACCTTTCGTTCCGCGTCCCAGGCCGCCCGCACCTGCGGCAGGTGGCACATGATATCTCCCACGGCGGCCAGGGTTAAGGTGGCCAGGGGTGCCGGTGCAAGCACCGCCGCCTCCGGGGTGCTCGGCGGCACCGCCGGCGTGCGCCTCCATCCGGCCAGAGCCGCCAGTGCAAGGAGCGCTGCCAGCACGACGGAGAAGAGCGGGACGAGGGCAGCCCCCGCCCTTTGTTCCGGCCGCCGGTTGAACCGGGTTTCCCGCACTCCAGTCGCCTCCTTCGCCGCCGAACGTCCGCCAACACCGTCACACCCGGGCGCAGGCTCCGCTACCATTTTATTCCTATCCTTTCCATCGTACTCCATCCGGCTCTGCCCGTCAACCCGGTCAATCGGCCCGGCGGCCGCCCACACCGGCGGAAAGAGGAAGGGGGCGGCCGGAGCCGCCCCGCGCATCCTACCACCGCTTTTCTTTCCGGGTTGGTTTGCTTTACAGAATCAATGCCAATGCTGGCTGGCGTAATACGCCGATGCCGTGCTCAGAATGCTGTTGAAGAAGAAGGGGATCGTGCCCTGCGCCTGGAAACGGTACACCAGATCCGGGCTGGAAAGGATCACACGGCCGTCCCCCACCGGTACGTCGAGAATGGCCGCCTTGCCGGAGAGTTTCTTCTCTTTGTCATCAAGGAAACCGGAAAGAAGCGGGTCCGCAGTGAAGCTCGCCACCACCCGGCCCTGTTCGGCCACAAAGGCGGGGTTGTTCTCGTAGAAAACGGCCTCCTCGGCATCAAAGCCGTAGCCCACCGGCTGAGACGCGTCCACCTTTATCCCCAGGATGGAGCCGGGCGCGTTCACTCCCTTAAGATCTACCAGCTTTACTCCCGGCACCAGGCCCTGTTCCACCGGGAAGGCCGCCGCCTTCCCCATGGCGAGAAGCGTCCCCCCGTTGTTGACGTAGGCCGCAAGTTTGGCCACGCCCTCCTTACCTAAGCCGCCCTGGTACGGCGGGGGCATTTTGCTGCTGCCTTCGAGAATGTTCTGCGGCCGCATATCCGGGAGGACGATGATATCGTACTGGCTGAGGTCGCCCGTCTTTACCGCCGTGTTGTCCAACCGGTCGTACTTCAGGCCGTAGTAGTCCAGCACATAGCGCGTCCAGCCCTCGTCCATGGTGTCCACCCAGCCGTGGTAGAGGCCGATCTTGGGCTCGTGCAGCGCCTTGAAGGAACCGGAGGGGGCCGCGGCCAGGGCCTGCCCGCTGAGGCCGAGGCTTTCCACCTGGGCCTTGAAGTCGGCGAAAGCCATACGGCCCAGCTTCTGCACCCAAAGTGTGCCGGCTGCAAAAGTCTGGCTGCCGACGCTGAAGGGAGCCGTCGCCTGGGCGACCTCTGCACCCTGGGCCCAGAGCTCGCCCAGGAGCTTCACCAGGTTGTTGTTGCTTTGGTGCTTCACCAGATAGCCGACGCTGCTCTCTTCACCGTTCAGCGTTCCCTCAAGCTCCGCCTTCTCTACCGGACGGAGCGGCACGTCAAAGACCGCCTTGTCCGTAACCGCCGCCGTGGCTACGTCCCGCAAGAGCCCGTAGGTCCAGGCGGTGACATCGTACGGTTCGTTGAAGTAGGGCTGGTAGACCTGTTTCTCCAACAAGGTCTTGGCCAGCCGGCCGTACGGCTGGTTGAGAAGCACCACGTAGCTTCCGGCCGGGTAGGTTTTCCCGCCGGCCGTGAAGGCGGCGGTAGCCTCTTTGACCTCGATGCGGTGTTTGAGGAGGTTCGCCACCAGGTCGGCCACCGCGGCCGGATCCTCCTGCCCCGCCGGGATGACGTAGGCGTAGGGCGGTTCGTTCGTCCCCGCCTCTACCGCCTGCTTCCCCTTGAGGTAGAAGTGCTCGAGGACGGTATCCTTGTCCTTGGCGGTGAGCTCCAGGGAAAGCAGCACGCCCGTCTCCTGGTAGTCGATGTTGTCCCGCAGGCGCCAGACGCTGCCCTTCCACGGCAGGGGCATGTACCAGTGGATTTCTTTCTCCGAGTCGGCGGGGCCGCTGGTCTCCGGGTCGGCGCCCCAGCCGCCTTCCGTCTCAAAGAGGAGGCCCATGCCGTTGTGGTAGGTGGTGAACTGGTCGTTGTAGCCCGGGTACCAGTTGTCAAAGAGGCTGGCCGTCACCACGCCGGCCATCCCTTTGGCCGTCATGCCGGAGATAATATAGCCGCCGTACTTGATCCAGTCGGCCTGAGTGATGGGGCTGATGTTGGGGTCGTTCGGATCCTGGGTGGGGTTGATCCACATGCGGGGTACACCCTGGTGCAGGTCGTGGTAGACCTGGGGATGGAAAAGGAAGCGTGCCTCGACGTTCTGGCTGATCTCGGGGAGCGCCAGCGCGATCAGGTCGCGGTTGTTATCGTGGCTGACGTACTTGCCGTAGTACGGCGGGCGGGACCCCGCCCACTCCGTCCCTTTGTACTTGTTGTACCACTCCGTAAAGATGTCGTGGCCGTCCGGGTTGATGGAGGGGTCGATCACCACGATCACGTTGTCCAGTATGTTTTTCGTTTGGGCGTCAGTGCCGCCGGCCAGCTTGTAGGCTAGTTCCATGACCATCTCGGCGCTGCCCACTTCCGTGGAGTGGATGTTGGCGCAGATCCAGTAGATGGCCTTGCCTTCTTTAATGAGCTTTTGCGCCTCTTTCTCGCCGAGGCCCCGCGGGTCGGCCAGGCGGGCGCTGATCTCCTGGTATTTCTTGAGGTTCTTGATGTTCTCTTCGGACGAAACCACGGTGAGGATGAGCGGTTTGCCCTCCGGCGTGGTGCCGTAAGGAATCACTTGAACACGCGGCGAGGCTTTGTCCAGGGCCTCCATGTAGCCGACGATCTTGGACCACTCCGTTAGGTGATAGTCGGCGCCCACGGGATAGCCCAGCATGCTCTCAGGCGTCGGTACAGGCGGGGCGGCCAGTACTCCCGAGCTGAAGACAACAAGAAACGCCACCAGCAGCGCGGCGAACCGCAGCCAACCTTTTCTCCCTAACATCTCTGAGCACCCCTAACGTTAAGTAGTGTTAGATTCAGGCGGTAACCGGCCAAGGCAGACGCACCCCTCCTCGCAAGTGATAATGGATGCATATTCAACATGGTGTATAAGTATTCCTGCCACAGGGCGGAAATCTGCTAAGAAATGTTCCAGCAAGAAGAAAAGGACAAGGCCCGGATCAATCCGCAGCCTCGTCCGTTGTCGTTTGGCTTACCAGCGCTCAGGCCTCTTCGGCGAGGAGCTTTTTAACCTCATCCTTACCGGGCACGCGGCCCGCCACCTTCACCTTTTCGTTTACCACCAGGGCCGGCGTCATCATGATGTCGTAAGACATGATCTTATCCATGTCCTTGACCTCTTCGAATTCAGCCTCCAGGCCCAGTTCGGCCACCGCCTGCCGCGCGTAAGCCTCCAGGGCGCGGCAGTTCCGGCAGCCCATTCCCAGGATCTTGATGTTCAGCATCGCAAGTCCTCCTCGATTTGTTATTCATTGCGGGCCGCTGAGGTTGTTTGCAGCCCATAGCTCCCTGCTTCTGGAAATGAGTCAAGCTATTGTTCCGAAGAGCATCCCCGTGAGGGTGGCCATAACCACAACGAGGGAAACGTAGGCGGCCGTCTTTTTCGTGCCCATGATGTTACGGATGGCCAGCATGTTGGGAAGGCTCAGCGCCGGCCCGGCCAGAAGGAGCGCCAGTGCCGGTCCCTGCCCCATGCCGAGATCGGTTAGAGCCTTCACGATCGGCACCTCGGTAAGCGTCGAAAAGTACATGAGCGCCCCAAACACCGAAGCCAGCAGGTTGGCACCCAGGCTATTGCCACCTACAAAGCGCGAAATCCACGCCGGCGGGAGGATGACCTTAATGGCGCCGGCAATGAACACCCCCACCAGGAGCACGGGAAAAATCATCCGGACATACTTCCACGTCTCCTGCATCCAGCCCTGAAACTCGCCCGTGCGGAACCAGCGGGTTACCGTAAGGGCCACAGCGGTGATTAAGCTGATAAGAATGGCCACCTTGCTCCAGAGCGGAATCTTCGCCGTCCCAAAGAGAAGAATGGCAACCAAGAGCCCGAAGAAGATCAGGAGTTGCCAGCCCGGGCGGTCATCCGCGGCGCCGCTGAACATGGCCAAATTGAGGGCGCGCTGCTTCTTCTGCGCTTCTTCGCCGGCAAAGAATGCCGCCATGATAAGGCCGATGATAAGGGAGAAAAGAATCGCCCCCAGGGCGCGGGCGAGGCCCATTTTGAAGCCGATGGCCCGGGCGGTGAGCACGATGGCAAGAATGTTGATGGCCGGGCCGGAGTAAAGAAAGGCGATGGCCGGGCCGAGGCCGGCACCCTTCTTATAGATCCCGGCAAAAAGCGGCAGCACCGTACAGGAGCAGACCGCCAGGATCGCACCCGACACCGAAGCCACACCGTATGACAGGTATTTATTGGCCTGGGGACCAAAGTACTTTAAGACAGCAGCGGTAGAAAGCAAGGCCGCGATGCCGCCCGCGATAAAGAACGCCGGCACCAGGCAGGTGAGCACGTGGGCGGAAAGGTACTCGCCCAGCTCCATGATACCGCCTTGTAGCATACGCACTAAAATCACACTTCGCCACTCCTCACCTTTAAGCCTACCAATTCAATCCCTGAATTTCAAAAGCGCTGCCGGCTTGTGGTTACCCTAGGCCGTTCCACCGCTGCGCCCGGCCTCGGCGCTGAGCTCCCCGTCCGCACCGGAAAGCTCGGCCAGGACATCCTGCCCGGCCTCCACCTGCCGCACCAGCACCTTGGCCGCCGAGTTCAAGAGGTCAAACACCTCGGGGTGTTCCACCCGGTAGATCACGCGCAGGCCGTCTTTATATGAGCTCACCAGCCCCTCGCGCCGGAGCACGGCCAGGTGCTGCGAAACGTTCGACTGCTCCAGCCCCAGCCTGGGGATGAGCTCGCACACGCACAGCTCCCCACCTTTCAGGAGTTCGAGGATCTTAAGCCGTGTGGGGTGGGCCAGGGCCTTAAAGAGGTCGGCCATCATCCTTTCTGCGTTCCTTGCCGCCGGCATAGGATCACCACCTTCCCGTCACCGTCAAGTTTCTCCTGGGCCCCGCTGACCTTCCGGGGTCTAGATTCGATTGCTTGCTTTCATTATGTTATTCTAATATAGTTATCGTCTAATGTCAAGTCTCCTCCCCCCAGGGAAAAGACTTTTCCACAGGGAGAAGTCCTGGACGATTAAGCAGAACGCTATTATCCTCCCAGCCCAGTGCGGGGCCAGCAGGCCGCACCCACACCCGGCCTGTTGTGAAGGGTCGCCTGGAGAAGACAGGGATACGGAAAACCTCTGAAGTTCTGCGCTGCGGGATAAAGGCGGGCAAGAACAAAACCCCAGCCCCCATAAAGGGCTGGGGTTTTGTGAGTGAGCAGCCTCGTGCCCCGCCCGCCGGCGTTCAGCTCGCAGGCGCTTTTTTGCAGAGTTGAAAAACTTCGATTAGTTGATACCTGACCCCGGAAGGAGGCGGAGGAGGTTTTCACCCATGATCTGGGCGATGGCGGCGTCGCTGTAGCCTCGCTCCTTGAGGGCGGCGGCGAGGGCGGGGAAGCGGTGCGGGCCTTCCAGGCCCTGGGGTGGCGCCGGGATGCCGTCGAAGTCCGAGCCCAGGCCGACGTGTTCCGGGCCGACCAGCTCCACCAGGTAGTCGATGTGGTGCACGACGTCATCCAGGGTAGCTGCTCCCTCCCGCCGCAGGAAGGGCGCGTGGAAGTTCACCCCGATCACGCCGCCCCGCGCAGCCAGGGCCCGGGCCTGGGTATCGGTAAGGTTGCGCGGGTGCGGGCGGCGGGCATGCACCGAGGAGTGGGAGGCAAAAACCGGCCCCGCGGCCGCCTCCAGCACATCCCAAAACGAACGCGCATTAAGGTGCGACACATCCACCAGCATGCCCAGGCGTCCCGCGAGCTTCACCGCCTCCCGGCCCAGCGCCGTGAGCCCGCTTCCCGAGTCGTCCGCCACTCCGCCGGCCAGGAGGTTGCGCTCGTTCCAGGTAAGGCCGACGGCGCGCACCCCCAGGCGGTAAAAGACCTCGAGCAGGCCCGGGTCGTCGCCCAGGGGCTCCCCGCCTTCCAGGCTCAGGATGGCCGCCACCTTCCCTTCCTGGGCCGCCCGGCGCACGTCTGCGGCGCTGCCCGCCAGCACGAGGTCCTGACCCGCCGCCAGCTCGCGGTAAAAGAGCTTGATTTGCGTCAGCACGCTGGGCAGGGCCCGCAGGGCGCGCTGCGGCGCTCCGGTGTAGAGGGCGAAGAACTGCCCCGCCACCCCACCCTCTTTCAGCCGCTTTAAGTCCACCTGCCCCGCTGGGCGTTCCTTTAGGTTGCCGCCGTCTTTCTCCAGTTGGTAGAGTACGTCACAGTGCCCGTCCACAACCAAAAAGCCCGTGCCCTGCATCGTCTTTGCCTGGACCGGAGCGGCCGGAACCCGCCGCAGCGGATTCGCGGCCGGTCTTCCGCCCAGGCTATCGCTCCTTTCCGGCTCACAATGGTTCGGCGCGGCGTTAGATGCGGCGCCCTTCCGGCACATGGGCAATGCCCGCTGCTACAATTCTATTCGGTGCCCAGCCGGTGATGTCCTGCCCTTGGAAGACGATTTTGCTCACCGTTACGCCTTCGGTGATCATTTTTTGCGTCACGCCGGCGGCCATCCGGTGGCGTCAGGAAAGACGACACGCCCACATATATCCTGAACTGCCGGTCATCCTAAAGAAAAGTGCGGAGGTGACACCCGTGGCAGAACTCGTTTTTGCGGTGCTGGGCGGGGGCAACGGGGGGCTGGCCACCGCTGCGGACCTGGCACTGAAAGGTTTTCCTGTCCGCCTGTACTCGAGCTATGAAGAGACCATCGCCCCCATCGCCGCCCAAGGCGGCCTGGAGCTCGAGGTCCTCCCGTCGAGCGGCCTTAAAGGCGGCTTTGCCCGCCTGGAGCGGGCCACCACCGACATCGCCGCCGCGGTGGCAGGCGCAGACGTCATCCTGGTGGTGACGCCGGCGCCCTCGCAGCGGCGCTACGCGGAAAAGGTGGCGCCGCACCTCAGGCGCGGTCAGGTGGTGGTACTCAATCCAGGCAGCTTCGGCGGCTCCCTGGAGTTTACCCAGGTGCTGGCGGCACGCGGCGCCCCGCCCGTGACCGTGGCCGAGACCGAGTGCCTCATCTACGCCGGGCGCAAAAAAGGCCCCACCCACATGTGGATCCGCGGTTACAAGAAAGGCCTGCGCCTGGCCGCCTTCCCGGCCCGGGAGACGGCCCGGGTACTCTCCCTTCTCAGGCAGGCGTACCCGGACCTGGCCGAAGCGGATTCGGTTCTGGAGACCGGCCTCAGCAACCCCAATCCCATCATCCACATCCCCATCATGATCCTCAACGCGGCGCGCATCGAGGCGCCGGGCGACTTCCTCTTTTACTGGGAAGGGGTGACACCGGCCGTGGGGCGCGTCATCGAGGCCCTGGACGCCGAGCGCCTGGCTGTGGGCGAGGCTCTGGGCGTGCCGCTCCGCTCCGCCTACGAGCAGGACCTGGAGTGGTACGGCCACCAGGGAACGCACGGCGAGAATATCTATGAAACCCACGTCAACAACCCCATCTACCAGTGGAGCCTGGCCCCTACCAGTTTTGAACACCGCTACCTTACGGAAGACACACCTTACGGCCTGGTCCCCATCGAAGACCTGGGCCGGCGTCTCGGTGTGCCGACCCCGCGCCTGAGCGCCACCATCGAGTACGTCTCCCTCCTCACCCGCCGGGACCTGCGCCGCGGCGCGCGCACCATCGAGAAGCTGGGCCTGGCCGATCTCTCCCCCGGTGAACTCAGACACTACGTAAGAACCGGCCGTCGGGAAGGTGAAAGCCCGTGCTGGCCCTCACCAATGCGACCGTCATCACCGGCGACGGAAGAACGCTCCTAGCGCGCGCCACCGTCCTGGCGGCCGATGGGCGCATCACTGAGCTGCGGGCGGGAAGCGGCGTCCCACCCGGCGCCCGGGTGCTGGACTTAGATGGCGACTACCTCCTGCCCGGTTTCATCAACAGCCATGTCCACGGCGTGACCTTTGGGCCCCTTTTTGCCAGCGGCGCGCCGCCTCTGGCCGAAGAGGCCATCCGGCGGAACCTGGTCAGGCACCTGGCGGCAGGCACCACCACCGTGCTCAGCGTGGACGGCTTCGCCCTGCCCGAGGAGGTGGCAGAGGCGCAGCACCTCAGCCCGCTTACCATCAAGACCAGTGCCGGCCTGACGCCGGCCGCCCTCACCGCAGCGCAGGCGGTGGATGGAGCGGGCCTCACCGAGCGTCACCTGGCCGCTTCCCTTAAGGAGCAGGTTGAGGCAGGCGCCGTCGCCATCGGCGAGGCCGGGAGCGGCCACACCCTGGGCGGAGGCGGCAGCGAGTATATGTACATCCCGCGGCGCATTAAAGAAGAGACCGGGGTGGAGATCTCCCCGGCCCAGGCCCGGGCCCTCAAGGAGGCGGCGTTGGGCAAAGAACTGGACCCGGCCGCCCGCGACGAAGCGGCCCTCCAAGCAGCCCTGGCCGGTGCCGGGCTGGCCGGCCGCCTGACGCCGGCGCGTGCGCAGGCGCTCATCGCAGCGTGCGTACTGCCGGGCCTGAAGCCGGCCCGCCGGAGCATCGCCGAGGCCGCCGCCACGGCGCGGCACTTTGGTCTCCCCCTCATCGCCCACACCGCGCCGCCCTCATTGGCCGCGGTGCTGGCCGCCGCCCGGGCAGGCACGCACACCATCGCCGCCCACACCAACCACGACAGCTTCACCGCAGGCGCCATGCTGGCGGCCGCCCGCGCGTTGAAACGAGCCGGGGCGATCCTCGACGGCGCCACCTTCGACAGCTTCGGGGCCCGCCGCACCACAGAAAGCCCGGCCAACCTCGTGACCCTCCTTAAGGCCGGCCTGGTGGACCTGATTACCACCGACTACGGCGGCGGATTTTTTGATCCGCTGCCCCTCGCCCTCAAAGCCATCGTCGGCGCCGGCATCCTCCCCTTACCCGCCGCCGTGCACCTGCTGACGGCCGCGCCGGCCGCCGCCCTGCCCGGCCTCGCCCCGGAGCGCGGCCGTATCGCCCCCGGTTACATCGCCGACCTCACTGTACTCGCCCGCGCCGACCTGGCTCGCGTGCGCTACGTCTTCATCGGCGGCCGCCAAGTTTTTCATCCGAGGTAACCTCTGGTATTACATCCAGTTCAGACGTATAATTTAAGCAGCACAGTCATTCAATAATGAAAGGAGAGTGTCCATGCCGTTTATTCAGATTGACGGCCCCGTGCTCACCAAGGAAAAAAAGGCGCAACTTATTAAGGCCCTCACCGAAGCCGCCAGCACCACGCTGGGCATCCCCGGCCAGGCTTTCTCGGTGCTGATCCGGGAGACTCCGCCGGACAACGTCGGGGTAGGCGGGACCCAACTTTCCGAGCTACGCAAATAGTAGAGGTCAAACCGCCGGCGGTCGGAGGCGCCGGTTTTTCTTTTATTCCCCCAGGTAGGCGCGGCGCACGTCGTCGCTGGCGAGAAGTTCCGCGGCGGGGGCGGCCTTGACGATACGCCCCGTCTCGAGGATGTAGCCGTGCCGGGCCAGGCTGAGGGCCAGGTGCGCGTTCTGCTCCACCAGGAGAATCGTGGTACCTTGACGGTTGATCTCGGCGATGATGCCGAAGATCTGTTCCACCACCAGGGGGGCCAGGCCCATGGAGGGTTCATCCAAGAGAAGCAGCTCGGGGCGCGCCATCAGCGCCCGCCCGATGGCCAGCATCTGCTGTTCCCCGCCGCTCAAGGTCCCGGCCAGCTGCCGGCGCCGTTCGGCCAGTACGGGAAACTGCGCGTAAACGCGTTCCAGGTCCTCAGCCACGGTGCTGCGGTCCCGGCGCACGGTGGCGCCCAGGACTAAGTTCTCCCACACCGTCATTTGGGGAAAGACCCGGCGCCCCTCCGGCACCAAGGCGATCCCGGCCCGCACCACGGTGTCCGCCCGGGCGCCGGTGATGTCCTGCCCGCGGAAGAGAACGCGGCCGCTCCGGGGCCGCAGAAGGCCGCAGATGGTCTTTAAGGTGGTGGTCTTGCCGGCGCCGTTGGCACCGATGAGCGTGGCGATCTCGCCCTCCTCTACAGCAAAGGAGATGCCCTGCAACGCAGCAATGTTGTCGTAGTAGGTGCTAACGTTGGTGAGCTGCAGCATTTTCACCCTGCCTCCCCAGATAGGCCTGGATAACGGCCGCATCGCGCCGCACCTCGGCCGGGGTCCCCTCGGCGATCTTCTTGCCGTGGTCGAGGACAACCACCCGGTCAGAGATCTCCATCACCAGGCGCATGTCGTGCTCGATGAGCAGGATGGTCAGCCCACGCCTGCGGATCCGCTCGATCAGCGCCATGAGCTCCTTCGTTTCCTGGGGGTTCATTCCGGCCGCCGGCTCGTCGAGAAGGAGCACCCCGGCACCCGTGGCCAGCGCCCGGGCGATCTCCAGGCGGCGCTGCTGGCCGTAGGCCAGGCTGCCGGCTTTCGCTCCCGCCTGTGCGGCCAGCCCGACAAAATCCAGCGCTTCAAGGGCCGCCGCGCGGCTTTCCTGCTCTTCCCGCCGCGCCGCCTTAAGCGGCAGAAGCGCCCCGCCCAGCCCCGCGCGCCCATGGCCGTGGCGCGCCACCAGGCAGTTCTCCAGCGCCGACATGTTCCGGAAAAGGCGGATGTTCTGGAAGGTGCGGGCGAGGCCGCGGCGGGTGATCTGAAAGGGTTTCAGCCCCTTGATGCTCTCGCCCCGCAACAGCACCTCTCCCGCCGCCGGCCGGTAGATGCCGGTGAAAACGTTAAAGAGGGTGGTTTTGCCAGCCCCGTTCGGGCCGATCAGGCTCAGCACCTGGCCTTCCTGAAGCGCCAGGTCCACCGCGCTTACGGCCGTCACACCGCCGAAGCGCACGGTCACACCGCGGCTCTCAAGCAGCGTCATGCTGTCCCCTCCTCAGCGCCGGCAGGTGCAGCCGCTTGAGGAGACCGGGCAGTGCCCGGCCCCCGCCCGCCAGCCCCTGGGGAAACCAGAGCATGGCCACCACCAGCAGGGCGCCGTAGATCAGCTGGCGGTACTGGGCCACCGCCGGCGAGACTGAGCGCAGGAGCTCCGGCAGCGTGCTCAAGGCGACGGCGCCCAGGACCGCCCCCGGCAGACTCCCCATCCCTCCCAAGACCACCATGGAAAGGATCTCAATCGAGCGCATGAAGCCGAAGTTGCTGGGGTTGATGTAGCGGATGTAGTGGGCGTAGAGCCCGCCCGCCACGCCGGCGTAAAAGGCCCCGACGGCGAAGGCCAGGATTTTCGTCTGGGTGGTATCGATGCCCATGGCGTCGGCCGCCAGCTCATCCTCCCGCACGGCGACGAAGGCGCGTCCCAGGCGCGAGCCCAGGATCCGCACCAGGGAAAGATACGTCAGGGCAACGGCGATGAGGACGATGGGCAGGGTGGTATACCCTGGTATGGCACGCAGGCCCACCGGGCCGCCGGTGATCTTCTGGTTAAGCGCCACTACGCGCAGGATTTCGCCGAAACCCAGCGTGGCGATGGCCAGGTAGTCGCCGCGCAGGCGCAGGGTAGGGATGCCGATCAGAGCGCCTGCGAGGGCGGCCACCAGCCCCCCGGCCGTGAGGGCCGCAAGAAACGGCTGGCCGGCCTTGGTGAGGAGGGCGGCCGTGTACGCCCCGATACCCATAAAGGCGGCGTGCCCCAAAGAGAGCTGGCCGGTGAAGCCGCTCACCAGGTTCAGCCCCAGAGCGAGAATCACGTTGATGCCGGCCAGCACCAGCACCTGCAGCACGTAAGCATTCATCGGCTTCACCTCACACCTTTTCTTGCGCCGGGCTGCCCATGATCCCGGCCGGTTTAACGAGGAGGACGACAATCAGGATGGCGAAGGCGATGGCGTCCCGGTACTGGGAAAGGTAGACCGCCCCCAGAACCTCGGCGAAGCCGAGGAGAAGCCCGCCCACCATGGCCCCGGGGATGTTGCCGATGCCGCCGAGCACCGCGGCGACGAAGCCTTTGAGCCCGGGTTGAAAGCCCATCAGGGGATCCACCGAGTTGAAGTACAGCCCGATGAGAAGCCCCGCCGCCGCCCCGAGGGCGGAGCCCAGGGCGAAGGTGAGGGCGATCACCCGGTCGATGTCGATGCCCATGAGGCGTGCCGTCTCCTGGTCCTGGGCGGTGGCCCGCATGGCCCGGCCCAGCGCCGTGCTCCGGATGAGAAAGTTAAGGCCCAGCATCAAGAGGACGGCCACGGCGATGATGACAATCTGCAGGGTGGAAACGGTGAGGCCCCCGGGCAGGCGAAAGACGTGCACCGCAAAAGGGCGCGGGAAGGGACGGGTGGCCGGGCCGGCGACGGCCAGGGCCAGGTTTTGGAGGAAAATGGACACGCCGATGGCGCTGATGAGCACGGACAGCCGCGGCGAGGTCCGGAGCGGCCGGTAGGCCAGGCGTTCCACGCCCACCCCCAGGAGCGCCGCCCCCGCCATGGCCAGGAGAAAGGCCGCCGGAGCCGGCAGCTTGGCGACGGTAACCAAAAACAGGCCCAGAAACGCCCCTGCCATATAGATCTCGCCGTGGGCAAAGTTGATGAGGCCGAGGATGCCGTAGACCATGGTGTATCCCAGGGCGATCAGGGCGTAGGTGGTGCCAAGGATAAGGCCGTTCAAGAGTTGTTCCAGCAGCACTGCTTGCACCCCCCGGTTAAAGGCCGAGGCACGCGGCAGCGGGCAGGTTTCCCTGCCCGCCCGAACGCGCCGGCCGCTTAGCGCACGCGCACGAACTTACCCTGTTCCACCTTGAGGATAACGATGTCTTTCTCGGCGTCGCCGTTGGCCGTGAACGAAGTGGTGCCGGTGATACCGGGGAAGTCCCGGGTGGCGGCCAGGGCCGCCTGGATCTTGGTCGTATCCGTGCTACCCGCCTTCTTGATCGCCTCGAGCACGATCTTGGCCGCATCGTAGGCCTGGGCGGCAAACATATCGGGCTCTTCGTTAAACTTCGCCTTGTAGGCCGCCACAAAGTTCTGTACCGCCGGACTGGTATCGCCGGAGTAGAAGCCGGCGGTGAAGACGGCGCCTTCTACCGCGTCGCCGCCCAGCTCCGTGAGCTTGCTGGAGTAAAAGCCGTCGGCGCCGAGAAGCTGGACCTTAAGGCCCATTTCCTTGGCCTGCTGCGCGATTTTGGCCGCTTCTGTGTAATAGCCGCCGATATAAAGGGCGTCCGGATTCTGGGCCTTGATCTTGGTGAGCTGGGCACTGAAGTTGGCGTCGCCGTCAGTGTAGGCCTCCACCGCCACCACCTCACCCAACTCCTTGGCCTTGGCCGTAAAACCGTCGCGCAGGGCCATGCCGTAGTCGTTGTTGGTAAACATCACCGCAAAGCGCTTGACCTTGAGCTCCTGTACCGCGTACTCGGCCAGCTGGGCGGCCTGCACGTTGTCGGAGATGCAGTTGCGGAAGATGTAGGGACCGATATCGGGAATGCCCGGGGCGGTGGAAGAAGAGGAGATCATCGGGACCTTGGCGTCGTTGGCGATCGGCCCGCCGCTCAAGGTCTCAGAGCTCAGGACCGCCCCCACAATGGCCACCACTTTGTCCTGCTCCACCAGCTTGCGGGTGGCGTTGGCCGCCTCCGTCTGGTCGCCCCGGCTGTCCTCCGGGACCAGCTCCACCTGCGTGCCGCTGATCCCACCCGCCTTGTTCACCTCGTCCACGGCGATCTCTACCCCGTGTTTCGTGCTCTGGCCGTAAGTGGCGGCGTTGCCGCTCAGGGGCCCGACGGTGCCGATCTTGATCACCGCCGCTTCGCTGCCGCCGCTCGCCCCCTCTTTCTCCGCCGCCGGCTTGCTGCCGCTACACCCGGCCAGCACCACTGCCGCCGCTACCACCGCTGCTGCCAACCCGAACCACCGTTTTCGTCCCATCGCTTCAGTCTCTCCCCTCAGTTTAAGTATGAGTTCGGTCCCCTCTCAGACAGTGCATCCGGCGCCGACGCGCAGCGCCTCGGTTGAAAAGGCTGCACCTCCCCCCTTCCGCAAAAAGGGTGCAACAAAAAGACCCCGGTGGCAATTCCCACAGGCTTACGCTTGAGGGGAACTTGCCGCTGGGGTCTTTTCTACCCACGGTGTGGCGCGCTGCGCCCTGTACCGCTTGGACCAGACCGGGACTTGCCCGCGGAACCCTAGGTACACTTCCATCCTCAGTTCATGAGAGTGTTTGGTACGTAGTATAGCAAAGAGTCCGCGTGCGGGCAAGCCCTTTTTTTATTTTTCTTTGGTGTCGGGCAGGATTTCTGCCCGGTCGGCTCGGGCGCGGGCGCGGATTTTGGCGTTAATCAGCTCGTCCGCCGCAATCGGCGGGTTCATGCCGTCGCTCATGATGTTATCGGTGGCGTAGACTTCTTCTTTGCTTCTTTTCCTCCTCACCCCCGCCCCGCCTCCTTGCTTCCCCCCGGGCCGAACTGCTCGTAAGCGCGCCGTGCTTCGGCCAACAGCGCGCGGCATTCCGGGTGGTGCAGGAACTCGGCGTGCGCCTCTCCAAAGGCCCGGCGCAGCTCCGGGCTCTCCCGGAGCAGGGCCCGGCCCAGCTCCATGGCGCTCACCATCACGCGGGCCAGGCGCTCGCGCTCGGCCGGCTCGGCGGCCTTGAGCTTCTCCAGGCCGTTCTCGCTCAAACCCATCAGGAGATCGGTCAGCATCTACTCACCCCCGCCTTAGTTTGCCCCGCCCGGCGCCCGGCATGCCGGGCATGCAAAAGCGGCCCGCACGCTGGGCGTCGAGCCGCCCTTGGGGGTCCGCCATCGTCATCGCCTTTCACTTCTTCTCGCTCCGAGCGCCGGCCGCTTCCACCGCCGCCAAGGCGGCGCCCACCGCGGCCGTATCGCCGAAAAAGGCGACGGTGCTGATGTGCTGCGGGCAGTTACCGCTGATCTCCACCGCCACCACGTCGCCCGCCTTCTGCCCGACATCGGCGAAATAGAACAGGCTGGGAAGATCAGTCTGCACCAGACCCACCGCGTCGAAGCGCCGCCCCTCCACCGCTTGGCGCGCCGCCGGCACCATACGTCGGAGCAGCATGGCCGTGGTTCCCGGGCGCGGGGCCCGGATGAGACGGGTAGTGAGCACAAGAGGGTCCCCCTTTGCGCTTAGAACGTCAGGTCGGGATGCGGCGAGGCGATCACCGCCGTGGCCACGAGGACGCCTTCTTCGGCCAGCCGGTTTTCAGCGCTGCGCACGGCCGCCTCCACCGCCGCCAGCTCCCCGCAGAGGAAGACGAAGGCCTTGCCGCCCATTCCCCGGGCCAAGCGAATTTCCAGGAGCTCCACATTGCCGGCCTTCGCCGCCGTATCGCCCGCCACCACCGCTGAGGCGGCGTCGATGGTCTCGACCACGCCGAAGGCACCCCGGGGCTCCACCGGCGTGGTGGCGGTGAGGGCGGGGAAGATCGCCGGGTGCACGTTGGGCAGCACGAAGCGGTCGACGGCGAAGGTGGGATCAAAATTAAAGCCCCGCTCCACCGCCGCCTGCACTGCGCCCACATCCCCGGCCACCAGGGCGATGAACTTGCCCGGGCAGAGGACCGTGGCCTGGATCAGCTCCACATGGCCGGCCTTAAGCATGGCGTCGGCCGCCGCTAAACCCCGGGCGATACTCTTATACTCGATAAGGCCTAAAGCCTGTTTCACCTCTCCCACCCCTTTCTACGGCCGCCGCCGAACCAGCACCAGGGCCGTCGGCGTCTGCTCCGCCACCCAGCCGCTGAGGCTGGCAAACAGGCGGCTCCCCAGTTTTCCCGCCGGGATCTCCGCCACCAGCTGCCCGGCCTCCACCCGGTCGCCCACCGCTACCACCGCTTCGGCCGGGGCACCCACATGCTGCTTCAGGGGAAGGGTCACCTGCTCCGGTTCCCAGGTTACCTCCCGCGCCGGCGCCGGGCGCGCGTAGGGTTTCAGGCCGAGGCGCGGCAGGAGGCGTGCCACCGGCACCCGCCGGTAGGACCGCCATGAGTGTACACCCGCCGGGGCGCCCTTGTGCGGGTTCTTCACCCCCTGGCGGGCCAGTTCCTCCTTGAGGGCCTGGCTCACCCGCCGGGGGGATAGTCCCAGGGGGCAGGCGTAGAGGTCACAAACACCGCACTCCGAGCAAAGGAAGGCCGCCGTCACCGGCGCCGCCACCCGGCTCCCGCCGTAGCTCGCAGCCAGCATCACCTTGTGGGGAGCGAGCCCGTGCCCCAAAAGGTGCCGGGGGCAAAGGTCGGTGCACTCCTGGCACTGACAACAGGCTGCACGCGCCTGCCGCAGGATGCCGGCCAGCGGCCGCGCCCGCACCTGAACGACGGGGCTGAGGCGCGGCAGGACCACCAAACCCTTGGTGGTCTTGGTGACGGGCTCGGCCAGGTTCTCCACCAGCTTCCCCATCATGGGGCCGCCGTTTAAGACGGCAAAGTCGGGCACGCCCGCCCCGCCGGCCAGGGTGAGCATCTCCCCTATGCTCACCCCGAGCGGCACCCGGAACGTGCCGGGGCTCTTTACCGCCCCGGCCACGGTAACCCACTTGTGAGTCACCGGCCGCCCTTCTTTAGCTTCCGCCAGGTTCCAGAGGGTCTCGACGTTGAGCACCACCACCCCCACCTGGAGAGGGATGCCGCCCTGGGGCACCAAGCGCCCGGTGGTCTCGTAGACCAGCACAAACTCATCGCCCGCCGGGTAAAAGTCGCCCAGGGGCACCACTTGCAGGGCCGGATAGGGGGCGACGGCCGCCTTGCCCGCCGCCACCGCTTTCTCGTGTTTGGCCTTGATGGCGATGCGCGCCTCCTGGGCGCCCAGGGCCTGGCGCACCTCTTCCAGCATGGCGGCCAGGCGCTCCCCGTCCCGGATGAGAAGCGTTTGGTCCACCGTGAGGAGCGGCTCGCACTCCGCCCCGTTCACCACCACGTATTCCACCCGGGCGTCCAGCTTCACGTGCGTCGGAAAACCGGCCCCGCCCGCGCCGACCACGCCCGCGCGCCGGGCCAGCTCAGCTACAGCGTTCATCGCCTTCACCTCCGCCTAGCGGATGGAAAAGGCATCCACCAGCACGCAGCGGCGCTTGCGGGTGAAGGTCCGCGCCGAGGTCAGCCCCTCGCCGGTGGGCCCGGCGATGGTAAAGGTTGTAAAGCCTTCACCGCCCACCCCGATGCCGGCATAAGAAGGACCGTTCTTGACAAAGATCGTGGTCTGGATCTCACGCGCCAGGCGCGTCATGTGATCCACGTTCTTGGAGTGCATGATGGCCGTGTGGCGGTTGCCGTGTTCCACCGCCACGGCGAAGGCGATGGCCTCGTCGATATCTTTCACGCGCACCAGCGGCAGGATGGGCATCATGAGCTCCTCTTGCACGAAGGGATGCTCCTTTTCCACCTCCACCACAATGCCGCGCGTCTCCGGCGGCACCTCCTTGCCGATGGCCTTAAGCAGCACCGCCGCGTCGCGGCCGATGTACTTGCGGCTGGGCCTGCCCTCCTTGGTGAGCACCGCCTCGGCCAGCCGGTCGATGTCGCGCCGGTCCTTCAGCTGGACGGCGCCGTTCTTGAGGAGGTTAAAGAGCAGGTAGTCGGCGATGCTCTCCACGGCAACGATCTCTTTTTCCGCGATGCAGGGCAGGTTGTTGTCAAAGGTGCCACCCGCGACGATATCGTGCCCCGCTTTTTCAATGTCGGCCGTGTCGTCCACCACCACCGGCGGGTTACCCGCCCCGGCGCCGATGGCCTTTTTGCCCGAGCTGAGGACGGCGTGCACGATGCCCGGGCCCCCGGTGGCCACCAAGAGCCGTACCGCCGGGTGTTTGAACAGCACCTGGGTCGCCTCAATGCTCGGTTCAGCCACCGAGGTAACCGCATCCTCCGGCCCGCCGGCGCTCACAATGGCCTCATTGATCAACTCCACCGCCCGTAGCGAGGCCGCCTTGGCCCCCGGGTGCGGGCTGAAGACCACGCTGTTGCCGGCGGCGAACATGCCGATGGCGTTACAGAAGACCGTTTCAGTGGGGTTGGTGGAAGGGGTGATGGCCCCGATGACCCCGAAGGGGGACATCTCCACCAGGGTGAGCCCGGCGTCGCCGCTCCAGGCCTCCGTGGTGAGGTCCTCGGTACCCGGGGTCTTGTCGGCCACCAGGTTGTTCTTGACAATTTTGTCGCCGATGCGGCCCATACCCGTCTCCTTGACGGCCATCTCCGCCAGTTCCCCGGCGTGCGCCCTCAAGGCCGCCCGGACGGCAGCGATACACTTTTCCCGTTCCGCCAGCGTCAGGCGCGCGACTTTTTTCTGAGCCGCCGTCGCCCGGTCAATCGCTTCTTCCATGGAGGCGTACACGCCCGGCGGCGCCTGCGACCCCGGTACGCCCCTTTCCACATCCTGCAGGCGCAACAGCACCTGGCGAACAACTTCTGCTATCTCGACGGCACCGGCACTACTTCCCACTTACGTTCTCCTCCTCCCAAACTCGCACCGCCGCCTGCGCCACCTCCATGTCCTGCTCCACCGTACCGCCGCTCACCCCCAGCGCGCCCACGACTTCACCTCCGGCCAGGAGCGGGAAGCCCCCGCCGAAGATCACCAGGCGCCCCTCGTTGGTGGCTTCGATGCCGAAGAGCGGCTGCCCCGGCTGCGCCAGATCGGCCAGGGTGTGCGTGGGCATTTTGAGGACGGCGGCGGTGTACGCCTTCTTCCAGGCGATGTCGATGCTGGCGATGAGGGCGCCCACCTGGCGCTCCAGAAGGAGCAGCTGACCGGCACTGTCCACCACGGCCGCCACCACCGGCAGGCCCAGCCGCTCAGCCTGCTTTTGAGCCGCTGTTACCAGGCGGCGCGCCGCTTCCAGGGTAAGCCCGCGCTCTCGGCCCACCCCCAAGCGCTCCAGCACCTTCTCCTTGACCAGCTGCACCAGTTCCTCATCCCCTTCGGCCCGGGCCAAAACATAGAGTAGGTCAGAGAGACGGTTCAGGTAACGCACCAGTTCTTCCCGCACGCGGCGTTCCTGCCGCAGGCGCACCACCAGCCGCTCGGCCCGGCGCACCACGGTGCGGGCCACGTCCAGCGCCCCGGCGCCCCGCGTGCCGCCCGGCAAGACAAAGCCCTTCTGGGGCGGCAGGGTGGCCTGGATCTCATCGATGGCCTGCTCCAGGCGCCGGATGTCATCTTCCTGCAGCCTTTCCTTGAGCTTGAGGAGCCCCTCCGGCGTGCTGGCCAGCTCCGAGGCCAGGATCTGCAGCCTCGCCTGCAGCACGGGCAAAAGTTCCTGGGCGCGCCGGCTGCGCACCAGGCCCCGGGCCAGGCCGAGCCAAGAGTTGGCCTCGTCCACGGTGCCGTAGCACTCCACCTGCAGGTCGGCCTTGGAAACCCGCCGGCCGCCCCAGAGGCTCGTTTCCCCCTTGTCCCCGGTCCGGGTGTAAACTTTCATCGCTCCTCAACCTCCATGGTATCCACTATCCCCACAATGGCCGCGTCGATGGGCGAATCCGGCTGCCGCACGGCCTGCCGGGCGGAGCTTCCCTCCGCCACCAGCACCACTTCACCGATCCCGGCGCCCACCGCGTCCACCGCCACCTGGCTTTCGCCGTCCGGCTCGCCTTTGGGGGTTATGGGCCGGACAATGAGGAGCTTCGTCCCCACCAGCCGCTCGTCTTTCTTCGTCGCCACAACGTTTCCGATGACCCTGCCGACAAACATCCTCTCACCCTCTCGCCGGGAGTTGGCCGACTACAATCTCGATCCCCCGGTCCCGGGCCAGGTCGCGCGCCAGCGGGGTTACCAACGTTCCAGCGCTCACCTGCAGCACCCGTCCTTCCCAGGCCGCCACGTCGCTCCGGCTGAGAACCCGGCCGCTGAACACCCGGCCGGCCGCGGGAGCCGGCGGCGCCGCCGGGGCCTCACCCTGGACCGCCGCCGCGAGTTCACGGGCGGCAACCAGCCGCACGCCGAACTCCGTAAGGCGCGCCAGGTTCCCGCTCAAAAGCGCCCGGTAGGGAGCAGCCGCCTTGTTCATACCGAGTTGGGCCCGTACCGGGTTCGCCGGATCGCAGGCATCCCGGGCGGCAAAAACAGGCCGGCCGGTGAGCAGGCTGTCCATGATGAGTGTCGCCGCCAGCGTATCTGCGATCCCGTGCGCCACCTTGGCCGCGGTGTTCAAGGTAAGTACCGGCACCAGCGTCAAATCGGCCTCCTTTAAAACGGCGCCCGGGGCCTGCCCGTCCGCCTCGGTGATAATCTCAATATCGCCCAGCTCGCTCTTGAGCCACTCTTTTCCCAGCACCCGCTCGGCGCTGGGCGTGAGCACCGCACGCACGCTGTAGCCCGCCGCCAGAAGTTTCTTCACTTCCGCCCGGCCCTCGGGGGCGCCGATGGTGCCACCGCAGAACAGGGCCAGGGCCCGTCGGCCGCGGCCCGCCAGGCGCCGCAGCACCTGCGCCACAATCTTTTCCACCAGGGCGTTTTCGTCCATCGCCTATCACCCCTCACAAGCGGCCATCGCAATCCCCAGCGGCGTCACCAAAAGCGGGTGCCGGGGTAGGTAGACGGGCAGCCCCAGCTCATCCTCCATCACCCGCTCAAAACCGGGAAAGGCGCAGGTTCCACCCACCAGGTACACGGCCGGTACCGCGCGGCCGGCCAGGTGGCGGCGCGCGATGGTCGCCATTTTCTCCAGCACGGGGCGGACCACCGGAAAAAGCGCCGCCTGCTCTTTCGGGTCACGCTTGCGCCGCTCGGCCTCTTCCGTGGTAATGCCAAAGCGCCCGGCGATCACCAGGTCCAGGTGGGTCCCGCCGGTAGGCTCATCGGCCGTGTAAACCACGCGCCCGTCCTTAAGCACCGAGATCCCGGTGGTGCCGCCGCCCACGTCGACCACCGCGCCGTCCTTTATGCCCAGCACGCGGGCAGCGGCGCTGGGTTCGTCGATGATCACCTTAACCTCCAGGTCCGCGGCCTCGAGCACATGGCGGGTAACCTTGGCGTTGCCGGCCTCGGTCCCGGGCGGGACGGCCGAGGCGCCCTCCCTGAGTTCACACCCCAGGCGCGCCCGGAGCGAATCCAGCTGGCGGCGCACAATGTCCACCGCCCCGACGTAGTCGACGATCATCCCTTCGCGTACCACCCGCGCCGGCGTGATCTCCCCCGCCAGCGGGGTGCCGGCGGCGCCCAAGGCTACGCTTACAACGTTGGCCGTCCCCACATCCACGCCCACGTGCACCGGTCCCGTGGGGGGCAGGGCAGGATGGGGCGCCAGGCGCTCCGCCAGCGCGGCGATCAGGGCGTTCGCCTCCGCCAATTCAGCCATCTGCCCTCTCCCCGCCCGGCACAAGTTCCACGTAATCGCCCGACTGCAAGCCGGCGGCGTTGGCCTCGTCGGTGTCGATGTGCAGCTCCAACCGGGAAGCTGCCGACACCCGCACCAGCACCTGGCCAAAGGTGAGGGCCCGCTCCCCTCCCGGCACCACCACCTGGACGCGGTCGCCGTCCTTGAGGCCCCAGGCAGCCGCTTCCGGCGGCGTGATGTGGATGTGCCGCAGGGCCACAATGACGCCTTCCCGCAGGTAACGCGCCCCCTTGGGACCCACCACCGCCACGCCCGGCGTGCCGGCAATATGTCCGGAGGGGCGCACCAGGGGCGGAATCCCCAGGGCGAAGCAATCGCTCTGCGCCACCTCCACTTGGGTGTGCCTGCGCGGCGGCCCCAGCACCCGCACCTTGCTGAACACTCCCTTGGGCCCAACCAGGGTTACCGTCTCCTCGGCGGCGTACTGGCCGGGCTGCAGGGGTTTTTTCGGTGTCAAGTTGTAGCCGGGACCGAAAAGTTCTGCCAGGTCCTCGGGCGCAAGGTGCACATGCCGTGCCGACACCCCTACGGGTATGCGCAGGATACGGCCCTGCCCACCGGCAGGGTCCGGCTCGGCCTTGAGGCGGGCCAGAACCTGCGCCACCACCTGGGCCACCAGTTTATCGCTCTCCGCCATCAGGCTGTTTCCTCCTCGCCGCAGCGAAAACTATGCCCCCGCCCCCGCCGGGGCGGCTCTGCCCCTCACCCTAAGCGCGGGGCAGGATTTTCTCCGTATCGGTGTGCGGCCGCGGGATGACGTGCACGGAAACCACCTTACCCACCCGGCCGGCGGCAGCAGCGCCGGCATCGGTGGCCGCTTTAACCGCGCCCACATCGCCGCGCACCATCACCGTCACCAGGCCGTGCCCGATCTTCTCGTAGCCGATTAAGGTAACATTGGCCGCCTTCACCATGGCATCGGCCGCCTCAATGGCAGCCACCAGGCCCTGGGTTTCTATGAGGCCCAGCGCTTCGCCCATGTTTTACCCTCCTCACTCCGCGTAGTGAATACAACGCGACCGCGGTTCACCCTTGCGCCGCGGGCAGGCCGGATCACCGCACAGGTTGCACACTTCCGGGGGAGCGGGTTTCTCGGCGCTGGCCGCCGCCGGCAGCACCGCTTCCGGGTATTCCCCGCCCGGGGCGGCACCCGCCTCCTCCGGCGGTTCGGCCACCGGCGCCGGCCCCTCCCGCCTGCTCCGGGGCTGCTCCCGGGGCTCAGGTTCAGGCTCCGGCTCGGCGGCCGGCTCTACCTCGGCCGGCTCCGGCAGGGGAACGGTTCCGGCCGGTCCTCCTGTTTCCACGCCGGGGGTTTCCGGTTGCTCAGCCGGTTCTTGCCGGTCCGCGCCGGCCTTTTCTTCGCCGGCGGGCTGCCCGGCGGGGCGTTTCTCTTGCCCCACCGTCTCCGGCGAGTGGATGAGCTTGGTCAGATCGGGATGCGGCCGCGGGATCACGAGCGTACTGACGACTTTGCCCACCCGGCCGGCCGCCTGGGCCCCGGCCGTCACCGCCGCCTGGACCGCGGCCACGTCACCGCCGAGCTTCACCGCCACCATGCCGCCGCCGCGGGTAAGCTCGTAACCCAGGAGCCGGACGTTGGCCGCCTTCACGGCCGCGTCCGCGCCCTCCACCGCCGCCGTCAAACCGACAGTTTCAATGAGTCCCAGCGCTTGTTGCTGCACCGCGCTCACCTCCTTCGGCCCGGCTCATTTCCGCCAGCACTCTTTGCACCACCGCCGCCACCAGTTCCCTGAGGCCATCTCCGTCCGCCGGCTGCGTACGGGCAGCCGGCGCCGGCGGTGGGTCTTCCTGCTCCTTGAAGGGGATGCCCTTCACCAGCCGGGCCGCGTTGGCGCCCAAGCGCCGGGCCGCGGCCGGGCTGCACTCGCTCCGGGGCAGGAAGAACAGGGGCCTCTCGCGCGGCAGGCGGCTGTAGTGCACGGCCAGGCCATCGGCGGCCAGGCCCACACCTGTACCGAGAGGTGAGGCCTGGGCAGCGGCGTAGGCGAGCTCGGCCGCACCGGCTTCCCCCGCCTCAACCTGGAGTTCGCCGGGGATGCCTTCCTCTTCCAAGCCCAGCTCCACCTCCCGGCAGAGCTCGTCGCTCAGGGCGCCCGCACCCCGGTACAGCTTGACGTGAGGCTTCTCTTTTCGTGCCCGCTCTTCCAGGCCCACGCTTTTCACTCCCTGCTTTCTTGGTACGCCAGCACCAAACCGGTGGCTACGGCGTTGCGCGGTCCCTCGCTGCCCCGGATGTTGGCCTGGCCGGCCACCACGCCGTACTCCGCCAGCCGGTCGGTGATAAAGCCGGCCACTTCCCAGTCCAGTGACGACCCGCCCACCAGCGCCACAAAGTCGATGTCGCGAATGTTGCCGGTGGTGATCACCTGTTTCAGGGCGCGCACGCTGTTCTCCACAAACACCCGGCGCTTCGCCTCCCGGCGCACCGTGCGCACCCTCTCCAGGCTGTGCTCGCCCGGCAGCGGAACCAGCTCTCCTTCCTTGAGGAGCACCACCCGGGCAAAGGTCTGGGGCGGCAGCGGCTGCGTAAAAAACTGCACCGTCCCGTCTTCGTGCCGGATATGATACAGGCTCTCCACCTTGGCCAGGGGGTAGCGCTTGATGTCCTCGGCCAGGCCCGGGTCCTCGAGGCCCAGTTCGGCGTTGATCAGCATGGTCACCATGTTCCCCGCCCCGGCCAGGTGTACGGAGCGCACCTCGCCGCTTTTGGTAATGAGCGCCGCATCGGTCGAACCGGCACCCAAATCCAGAATGGCCAGGGGAGCGCTCGTGCCCGGGGTGGTGAGGGCACCGCGGATGGCCATGTTGGCCTCCACGCCGCCCACTTCCACCGTGATCCCGGTTTCTTCCGCCAGCGCCTGGGCAATCCGCTCCATCTGCAGACGGTCGGCCTTCACCATGGCTGCCAGGCCCACCGCGTTTTCCAGCGAAAACTCCTCGGCGATGCCGCCGCGCACCTTCTGCGGTACAAAGGTATCCACCGCCAAAAGATCCTGGATGGCGATGTTGCCCGCCGGCTGCCCGGTGAGCTCTGCCATCACCTGGCGCACCCGCTCCAGCATCCCGCCGGCGTTGGTGCCCGGCTCGCCGCGCACGTCCTTAAGCGGCGCCACAGCCGCCACCGCCTGCATGATGGCCTCAGCGCCTTCCTCCACGTCAACCGTCTCAGAGTGGCGCTCGCCGAGGAGCGTGAGCCTGCCGGCAGCGATGCGCCGTTCCCGCACATCGCCGGCGGGGGTTTTGATCACCACCGCAGAACGGTTGCCGATGAGGGCCCGGGCCATGGGTACCACAGCCTTCGTCTCTTCGGGGCCAAGGCCGAAAACCGTGGCGATGCCGTACGGGTTGGAGAGCGTGGTGATGGCGCCGCCGGGGGCCGCCACTTCAATGGCGGCCAGCATGCCCAGGGGTACCTTCTCGATCAGCCTTACTTCGTCCACCACCGGGAGGGGCCGTGTCAGCCGGTTGGCAATGAGCACCCCGTCATCGCGTTGGGCGATAACGCCCTCGACCGCCACGCCGCGGGCCAGGGCCCGGTTGATTTCCGCCGCCGCCAGGGCAAAATCCCACTCCGCCGGTACTACCGCGAGCACCTTCGCCCCCGGCGCCTGCTGCGCCAGGTCGGCGATGGGGACGGTGATGCCGGTGCCCAGTCCCAATCCGCCCGGAGTGGCGGGGTTGTGGCCGATCATCGTGGATTCGGTGATCACCGTCTCCGTGATGGTCTCCATGGCCACATCCCCGATGACCGGTGCTGCTTCGTTGATGCGGATGAGGTCCAGATCCTTCAGCGCCAGCCCCGCTTTATCGAGCGCCTGGCGCAGGGCGCCGAAGATCCCGTGCAGGTTCTGCCGCGTTCCCTTGATGCCCGTAGTGGGCACCAGGCTGCCGGCTAAGAACCGGAGGCCCTCGGCGCCTAGTTCGGCCAGGGCGACCTCGGTAGTAGCATTTCCCACATCCACTCCGGCGATGCACCGCAAAGTATCAACTCCTTACGCCGTACGTAGGCGGCCGCGCCGCTCGTACACCTCGGCCGCCTCCCGGACGAGGGCGGCGTTTATGCGTGCTCCGTATTTTTGTTCGAGTTCATCGGCGATGGCAAGAAGCTCCTCTTTGGTGGAGCGATAGGGCCGCAGCGCCTGGTAAATCTCGAGGATGCGCTCATCAGGGATCTGGGTCAGCTCCGCGGCGCGCCGGAGGTTACGGGCAAACTGCGGCCGCCCGACCTTTTCGGCGATTTCGGCCTGCATCTCCAGCGTCTCGGGTGTAATGCGGACGTCCTGTGGCCCGATCTCGCCCTTAAGCACGCTCTCCAACTTGATGTCATCCAGGGATTTCCCGGTGGGGGTCTTGACGATTTCCGGTCGCTTGGTGGCCAGCGGGTAGTCGCGCGCCGGATCCAGGCCTACCTTACTGCCCGCCGCCGCGCCGCACGCCGGAGCCGGTGCCGGGCTCGTCTGCAGCGACTTCAAAACTTCGCGCACAATCTGTTCAACCAGGTTTTCCTGCACCATCCTCGTCACCTCCCCTATTTAAAGCTCACAGCAAGTTCAACCGGCTTCGCGCTGCGGTCCACGTGCTCCGTCTCCTTGATGTGGAGCACGGCCGCCACCGCCTGGTACTTGGGCCGGGCCATCTGGTCGTTTTCCGTCGGTACCGGGTTAGGCGAACCGCCCTTGGCGTACCGGGCGGCGTTGCGCCCGATGGCACGGTAGGTCTCAGGCTTGAGAAGCGGGCACTGCGGGAAAAGCTCCAGGTTGGAGAGCGGGTCGAGGTCTTTCTGGTGGATCACCGTGGTCCCGCGGGACTGGATGCCGATGCCAATGCCGGAGCCGGAGAGTTTGGCGGCCGTGTGCGCCACAAAGGCCACGTCCGAGCTCTGGCGCACGCGGATGACGCGCGCCCGCAGGCCTTCTTCTTCGATCCCGGCGATCATTTCTCGCAGAACGACGGCATGCGGAATGCCGAGGATGGTCTTCGTCTGGTAAAGCCCGAAGGCCGGCGCCAGGCCGATGACTACCTCGTCCGCCTTGGTCCCCGGCTGCGCCTCGCCCAGCTCGGTGAAGGCAATCCCACTCACCGGCGCAGCAGGGACGGCCGCTTCCGGCGCTTTTGCCGGCTCGGCCTGGCCCATGCTGGCCAGCACTTCTTCCACTACCTGGCGAACAAGCTGTTCGCTGATCTGCATACCTTTCCACCCCTTTCTGCAGGCCAGTTTTAGCCGATCTGGTCAGGGCGAATGGCCCACGGAATGGCCTTGATCTCTTCCCAACGCTCGGGCGAGAGGCGATAGCCCGTGCCGGGACCGGCGTAGTCGTTCGGATCATTCACCGCGCTGCGGACCACGAAGTTCTTGTCGATGATCGAAGAGGTGTGCAGGTAATCGCCCGAGACGCGCTGCTTGAGCATGCCGAGCACGTTCCGGGCCACATCCTCGAAGCCGTTCTTGGCCAGGGCTTTCACGATGTCAAGACCTGTGGCGGAACCCTTAAACAGTTCCTGCGCCGCCTTCAGGTCCTCAACCACGTTGCGCTCCGGCAGGTCGGCGCTGCCGTGGGCGTAGGTGGCGGCCTCCACCTCTTCGTCGGTGATGGGCGGCAGGCCCAGCTCCTTGAACACTGCCTGCAGGGCCCGGGCGGCCTTGTTGCGGATGGCGACAACCTCTTCCTCAGAGACGGGGCGCAGGCCGCCGTCCACCATGAGGTCCCGCTGCAGGGCCAGGTAGTCGTCGTAGTCTTCGGCATCGAAGTTGGAGCCGGCGAACATGTTGTCGTAGTTGGGCACGGCGCTGTAGCCGGAGAAGATGAAGTCGGTGCCGGGCAGGAACTGCATCATGGTGCGGGCCGTCCGGCGGATGTCGGAGTGGCTGAAAGTCTGGTCGTTGCCGGAGGCCACCTCCAGGTCCAGCATGGTGGTGATGAGGTTCTCGGCCAGCACCGCGCGGATACCGCTGGGCACCGCGCCCGGTACGCCGATGCAGCTGATGGAGCCGTTCTGCAGGCCCTGTACGCCGGCGCCCTTGGTGATGTACACGCAGCGGGCTTCCAGGTAGAGCATGGACTTGCCCTCGGCGTAGCCCATCTGCACCTCAGAGCCGGTGCCGGAAGTAAAGCGCATCTTCAGGCCCCGGGAGGCGTAGGCCGAGGCCAGGAAAGCCTTGGACCAGGGCGTGTCGTCGCCGTCCACGAACACGTTCTCGGTGCCGTACACGGAAATGGTCTCCGCGTAGGCCGTGAAGCCCTTCATGCCGAGCTGGAGCTCCGTGGCTTCCTCCAGGGCGCACTGGGTGAGCACGCCGCCGCGGCCGGTCTGCGAACCCACCAGGAGGGCCATGGCGTTGAAGGGTGCGTAGCGCACCACGCCCACCGTGGTCTCCATCTCGTCGAAGCCGCGGATGGCCGCTTCGGCCGCGTCAGCCGCGATCTGCACCGGGTTGTCGCGCAAACTGGTCACATGGCACTGCGTGTCGGGCGTCTTGCGGCAGCGCATCTTCTGGAGCGCCATCATCATCTCCACCACGTTCATGTGGCCCAGGACCTCGCAGATCTTGGCCGGGGTCATGGCCGTGGTGAGCTTGACGATCTCGGAGCGCGGCACGTTGACGTCAACGACCATCTTGGCCAGTTCCTTGGAGTCCATGGCGGCCACTTTCTCCGCCAGCTCCAGGTTCAGGGCGTGGTCGGCGATGAACTGGTCGATCATGTCGAACTCGCTGCGCGGTTTGCCGTCCATCTCCACCACGCGGCCTTTTTCGATCTTGATGCTCGGCTTGGGGTCGTTCGGGCCGCTCATGGCGATAAGACCTACCTCCGGCCACTCCTGGACGAACCCATCCTGATGCACCGGACGCTTTTCCAAGACCTCAAAGCGCTTGGATCTCTTCAAGGATTATCCCTCCTTTACGCTGGCTGGCCAGAAGGAACCAGCAAGGATTTAAATGTACGGCTTGCCGGTGGTGGAGGCGGGGGCCGCACCCAAAGTGCCGAGGAGCTTCAGGCCGACTTCGCGCGCCGCGATGAGGGCCTGGCGCACGGCGCCGGAATCGCCGCTGATAAAGAGGATGGCCTCGTTGGTGAGGCTGGTTCCCTTGGCCGGGCTGGCATAGCCGATGACGTCCACGGTGGCCGCCTTGACCGCCGTGTCGGCGATGACCACGCCGATGCCGGCCGGTGCACCCACCGTCAAACCGAAGGCCTTGCCGATGGGGGCGCCGAAGGCCTTGTTGCAGGCAAAGCTGGCGCGCGCCGTGTACTGGAACTCCAGGTGACCTGCGTCGTTGCCGTAAACGTCGCCGAAGGTCCGGTCGAGTTCTTTGAGCGCCACTTCCACCGCCCGACGGGCGTCGCTAACCTCCTCGGCGCCGAAGATGATGAGGCTGCCGTGACCGGCCCCGCCCTTGGTGTCGCGCGGCAGCTCAATGCTGACGATTTCCGTGTTGGTGGCCTTAACCGCCTCGTCGGCCGCCATGATCTGCGGGCCGGCGCCGGTGCGGCCGCTGAAGATGCCGATGGAGCGGAACTTGGGGTCGATGCCCATGCGCTCGTGCAGGGCGGGGTCCACGTTGGCGATCACCAGGCCGATGGTATCGCCGAGCCCGGTCCCCACAAACTCGGTGACACTGCAGCAGCCTGCCGGCTCGGCCGATGCAGCCGGAGCCGGAGCCGCCGGCGCTGCAGGGGCCGCCGCTCCGGCCTTCTTGAGGACTTCCTGGACGATCTTTTCGACCAGCTCGTCTTTCATCTGCATTTACACCTCCGTACGAGTTTTAACACTGCGCCGCTTCACGCCTTGGGCAGGATCTTCTCCGTGTCGGTGTGCGGCCGCGGGATGACGTGCACGGAAACCACTTCGCCCACCTTCTGCGCCGCCGCGGCGCCGGCGTCGGTGGCCGCCTTCACCGCGCCCACGTCGCCGCGCACCATCACGGTGACCAGTCCGGAGCCGATCTTCTCATAGCCGACCAGCGAGACATTGGCCGCCTTGACCATGGCGTCGGCCGCCTCGATGGCGCCTACGAGACCCCGCGTTTCCACCATGCCGAGAGCTTCTTGTGCCATCCTCTTAACCTCCTCGCTTTGCTGTCGCCTCGATCCAGTTCACCCTGATCTGCGGCTCCCCCGCCCCTCACCCCCTTCACGGCCTTTCCGCCCGGGCGCCCGGCCTGCGGGCCGGGCGCTGGCTGCTGCGAGACCTGCAGCGCTACAGGCGCGGAAGCGCGGTTTTTCTTCCGGCACACCACCGCCCCCCGGCTGCTCATTTCTTTCCTTTCCTGGCGTGGATTTCGCCCTTCAACGCCTTCCTCCTGGAGTCCATTTTGCCGGGCTGTGATGCCATGTTGCTTTCTTGGGAAAAGTCGGCGGTTCGCCGGCGGGCGCGGCAGCCGGCCGGGTAAAAGAAAAAGAAGGCTTAGATGCCTTCTTGCTCTTTCCTAAGCTTTTTTTGCTCTCAGCCCTCGGCGCCCGCGGCCGGCCGCTTTTCCCGGTATTCGCTGGGGCTGAGCCCGAAGTGGCGGCGAAAGATGCGGCTGAAGTAATTGGCCTCGGCATACCCTACGCGGGCGGCGACGGCGGCGATGGTCTCGTTGGTACGGACCAGCAGGCGCTTAGCCTCCTCCAGGCGCAGGCGGGTGAGGTACTCCACGAAGTTGACGCCCTCTTTTTCCTTGAAGAGCCGGCTGAAGTAAAAGGGGCTCAGGTGTACCTGCCGGGCCACGTCCTCCAGCGAAACAGGGTCGCTGAAATGCTCGGCCAGGTACTTTTTCGCCTGGGCGATGGCCTCACTGCGCAGCGCCGCCTGGCTGGCACTCACCGCGGCCAGGCAGCGCTCCAGTACGCCGGCCGCCCACTCCTTAACCGCCGCAGCCGTGGCGGCGGCCGTAAGCTCCGCCAGCGAGGCGCGCTGCGAGACGGTGAGCACCTCCGGCCCGGCCCCGCCCTGCAGCGCCGCGCGGGTAAGCACCACCGCCAGCTCCAGGGCGCGCGCCCTCGCCAGCTCGGGATTGCCGGCCGTCGCTCCGACAAGCTCCTGCCAGAGCTGCTCAAAGAGCGCCCACGCCGCCTCCCCTTCGCCTAGCTGGACCTTTTCCGCCAGGCGCGTCTCCCGCTGGTACGGGTAGGCCACCGCCTGGAGACGCAGGTCACCGAGTTCCGCGCTCTCCACCACCTGATCGGCGCCGAGGAAACTGCCATACTGCACGGCGCGCTGCGCGGCGGCGTAAGAAGCAGCCACGTCGCCCAGGTCCAGGCAGACCGTCCCCACGCCCACGGTCACCGTACAGGGTGTGGCGCGGGCCACCTCCCGGCGCAGGCTTTCTGCCAGCTCGCGCGGACTGGGCCGGTTGCCGGCCGGGGCGAGCACCAGGAAGGTATCGCTGCCGAAGGGGCTCACGAGCGCCGGTCCGGCCTCCCGGGCCACCCGGACCAGGGCCTGGTAGACCTCCTTTTTCAGCACCTGGCGCTCTACTTCCCGCTGCGCGGAGGTGCTTTGGGCAAAGTGGTCGATGTCCACCAGCAGCACCTGGTACGGACCGGCGGCCAAACCCAAAAAGCGCGCCCGCTCCGTGAGCTGCGCTTTGTTTTCCGTGCGCCCGCTCACCAGATCCAAGAGGAGCCCGGTTTCAATATAGGGCATGATGGCCGCCAGTTCCTGCCGCAGCCTTTTTTCCTCTTCCTCGCGGGCCGCCGCCTCAGCCAGCTCGCGGCACATGGCGTCGGTCACGCGGAGAATCTCGGCGGGCCGCGCCGGCTTCAAAAGGTAGTCGCTGGCCCCCAGCTTGAGCGCCCGCTGGGCGAAGTCAAACTCGTCGTAGGCGGTGAGCACCACCACCTTCATCTCCGGCGCCAGCTCCTTGAGCGCTTGGGTGGCCTCCAGCCCGCTTACGCCCGGCATCTGGATGTCCATAAAAACGATGTCGGGCCGGAGCTTCCGGGTGAGCTCGAGGGCCGCACGGCCGGAGCCGGCCTCACCGACCACCTTCACCTCGGGCCGTTCATGTCCCAGGATATAGGAAATGGCCTCGCGCTCCAAAGGCTCGTCATCCACTACCAGCACTTTTACCATTCAGCTTCCCACCTTGGCAGGCCGGTAAGGTAAAAAGAGGGTGATGCGCGTTCCTTCCCCCAACCGGCTCTGCACCTCCCAGTGGTAGTCGGCGCCGAAGTGATACTGCAGGCGCTTGTGCACGTTGCTCATCCCGAGGCCGGTAAGGTGGCTGCGGCCCGAACGTTTCGACTCCAGCCGCAGGACTTCTTCCACCACCTCCGCCGGCATGCCCAGCCCGTCGTCGGCCACCTCGATGCACACCTCGTCCCCCACCCGCTGCACCCGCACCACCAGGTGCCCGCCTTCTTCCTTCGGCTCCAAGCCATGCACGATGGCGTTTTCCACCAGGGGCTGCAGCGTCAAGAGCGGTATCTCGCTCTCCAGGCAGGTTTCATCGATATCCAGCTCCGCCTGAATGCGATCGCGGAAGCGCGTCTCCTGGATCAAGAGGTAGTGGCGGATGTAGGCGATCTCATCGCGCAGCGTGGCCACCTGGCCGATCTTGCGCAGGCTGGCGCGCAGCAGTTCCGCCAGGGCAAACACCACCTCCTGGGTCTGCGGCGCTCCTTCCAGGAGGGCCAGGCGGCTGATGGTGTTGAGGGTGTTAAAGAGAAAATGCGGGTTAATCTGCGACTGCAGCGCCTTGAGTTCCGCATCCTTCAAAGCTTTCTCCAGTTCCGCCCGCGCCTTGATCTCTTCCATAAGGCGGACGTTCTGCTCATTGAGCTGCTGCTGGATGATGTTGGCCACGCCTTTTTCCGCAATGTAGTTGGCGATGGTATACATCAGCTGGGCGGCGGCTTTTACCTTATGGAAGGGCATGGTAGGGATGCCTTCATAGAGCTGCTTCAGCTCCGGGTGTTGGGCGATGTTGAGTCCCGGCTTGGCGATGCGGTCGAGGCCGGCCATGGCTTCTTCTTCAATGAGGACTTGTCCCGCCATGATGGAACCTAAGTACTGGCCGTTCACCACGATGGGGGCTCCCAGGTCCACCAGCCCCATGTGGCAGCGGTAGATGTAAGGCTGCCCTTCGCGCACCGCCTCAAGCCCGGCGTGGGCGTCGGACTGCTCGCAGCCCTCGCGCCCGCCGGGGTATTGCCGCACCCGCGCGCAAAACGGCCGGAAGTTACTGTAGCGCACCACGGGCTTACCCTGGTAATCGACAATAATCGACGCCAAACCGGTGGCGTCGGAGAAACGGTCTTGAATCTCCTGCAGCACGCTGACGTCTACCACGTCGCGCAGGTGAAAGAATCGCCGTACTGCCATCCTCTACCCTCCTTCGCACCCTGGGGATATGGTTTCATCTCTTCGTCTCTTTTTACCTTCTCCTCGTAATTCGCCACAGAGCGAGGCGATTCCTGCTCCCGGTGACAAAGGCGTTCGGCCCTGCATAAGATGGCAGGGAAGTTAACGGGGACTAAGTTTGTTTGGCAAGGCTATTCTGCGTGTCCGATAGGAGGCGATCGAGGTGACTGTAAGCGACAAGGCGCTGGAGCGGACGCAGGGCTGGTCGCGCCCGCTGACGAGGGCAAAAGCGCCCGGCCGCACCGGGGTGCAAATCAAGTCCTTGTTTCAGTACTTGGGTCCGGCATTTGTTGTCAGTGTGGCCTACATCGATCCAGGCAATTTCGGCACCAATATCAGCGGTGGCTCCCTTTACAACCTGGATTTGCTCTGGGTTATCCTGGCCAGCAACCTGGTGGCCATCTTCATGCAGATCCTTTCGGCCAAACTCGGTATCGCTACGGGGATGAACCTGCCGCAGCTCTGCGGCCGTACCTTCACCCGGCCGGTGAACTGGGTCCTCTGGTGCCTGGCCCAGGTGGCCGCCATGGCCACCGATTTGGCCGAGTTCCTGGGCGCCGCCCTCGGCTTCAACCTGCTGCTCGCCATTCCCCTGGGCTGGGCCGGGCTCCTTACCGGACTGGTCACCTTCGTTCTGGTGCACCTGGAGAAATACGGGCACCGGTTGGTGGAGGGGGTTGTCTTTGCCTTGATTGCAGTGATCAGCGGTGCGTACTTCGTGGAACTCTTCCTCGCCCAACCTGACTGGAGCCAGGTGGTGTACCACGCGGTTGTTCCCCGCCTCACCCGGAACAGCCTTTTCGTAGCCGTCGGCATGCTGGGGGCAACGGTGATGCCGCACGTAATCTACCTGCATTCTCACCTGATACAGTCGCGCCGGCAGACCGGGGCCGCCAACTTACGCCGGCACTTGTTTTTGGAAAAGATCGATGTTTTTCTGGCTATGAATACCGCCTTTGTCATCAACGCTGCCATGGTGGTGGTCTCCGCTGCGGTCTTTCACAACCGGGGACTGACGGTACTTTCCATCGAAGAAGCGCACCGGACCCTGCAGCCGCTGCTGGGATCGCTCTCGAGCACCGCCTTTGCCATCGCCTTACTGGCCTCCGGGCTTTCCTCTTCAGCGGTGGGTACCATGGCCGGGCAGGTGGTTATGGACGGCTTTGTCGACCTGAAGATTCCCATTGTCTGGCGTCGCCTCCTCACCATGGCCCCGGCGCTCATTATCATTGGACTCGGCTTAGACCCGATGTACATGCTGCTCTTGAGCCAGGTGATCTTGAGCTTTACCCTGCCGGCGGCGATTATTCCTTTGCTCGTGCTCTCCAGCCGCCGGGCGGTGATGGGCGATATGGTAAACACACCGGCCGTGCGCATCGTCGGCTGGCTGATGGCCGGTGCGGTCATTTTCCTGAATCTCCTACTCCTTATGGCGACCTTCACCTGACATTCATCCAGTAAAAAGAAGCGTCACGGTCACCGTTCTTCGCGCCGCACGCGCCGCGTAAACATTAGCAAGAAGGGCTTTAGGAAGGAGGTGCCGGCCATGAGCGGGAGAAAAGAGTTCTACACTTTCCGCGGTTACTCCCTCCACAGCGCCCGGCGCCCGGACAGCCTCACCCCCAGTATGGAAGACTACCTGGAGATGATCTACCGGCTGGCGCAGCGGGACGGCTACACCCGGGTCCTGGAGCTGGCGGCGGCGCTGCACGTGCAGCCGCCCTCCGCCTCGCGCATGATCCAGCGCTTGGCCGACAGCGACTTCCTCGTCTATGAAAAGTACAGCATCATCCGCCTCACCCCCCGGGGGGAAGAAATCGGCAGCTTCCTCATCCACCGGCACAATACGCTCGAGGCCTTCCTGCGCCTGCTCGGCGTCGAGGACGTGCTGGAGGACGCGGAAAAGATCGAGCACAACATCAGCACGGCCGCCCTCACGGCCATCGAGCAGCTTTTAGCCTTCTTCAAGGAGCACCCCGCCTACCGGGCCACGTGGGAAAGCTACCGCCGGCCGCAGGAATAGGAGCGGCGCCGCCAAAAACCCCAAAAACCCCGGTCGCAGCCGACCGGGGTTCACCCACTATTTCTCCTTCAAGCCTGCACGGCTTCCAGGTGCGCCCGGACGGCCGCGGCATCCGGCAGGGAAAGGGCCTTCGCGGCGATGCGCTGTGCCTCAGCATAGCTGAGCGCACGCAGGCGCTCCTTCACCGCCGGCAGCGACCCGGCCGCCATGCTGAACTCATCCAGGCCCAGCCCCAGAAGAAGCGGCGTCGCCAGCCGGTCGCCGGCCAGCTCACCGCACATGCCGGCCCAGATGCCGGCGGCGTGGGCGGCCCGGATGGTGCGCTCGATGAGCCGCAGCACCGCCGGGTGGAAAGGCTCGTACAGGTAAGCCACCCGTTCGTTGTGGCGGTCGGCCGCCAGGGTGTACTGGATGAGGTCGTTGGAGCCGATGCTGAAAAAGTCCACCTCCGGCGCGAGGAGGTCGGCGGCGAGCGCCGCCGCCGGCACCTCCACCATGATGCCGACCTCGATCTTCTCCGCCAACTTGACCCCGGCCCGGGAAAGCTCTTCCCGCACCTCTTCCAGGTGCCGCCGGGCGGAGCGCACCTCGGCCGGTGTCGCTACCATAGGGAACATGACCTTGACGTTGCCGTAGGCGCCGGCCCTCAGGATGGCCCGCAGCTGCGTGCGGAAAACCTCGGGCCGGGCCAGGGAAAAGCGGATGGCCCTCAGGCCCAGGAAGGGATTCTCCTCCCGGGTGAGCCCCAGGTAGGGCAGCTCCTTGTCGCCGCCGATGTCCAGGGTGCGGATGATAACCGGCTGCGGCGCGAAGGCGGCCACTACGGTGCGGTAGGCTTCGAACTGCTCTTCCTCGCTGGGAAGGTCGGTGCGGTCCATGTAGAGGAACTCGGTGCGAAAGAGGCCCACCCCCTCCGCCCCCAAGGCCTGCGCCGGCCCAACATCGCCCGGCGTGCCGATATTGGCCGCCAGTTCCACGCGCCGGCCGTCCCGGGTCACGCCAGGGAGGTCCTTAAAGGCAGCCAGGCGCGCCTTCTCTTCCTCTGCGGCCGCCTGCCGCCGGCGCCACTCTTCCAGTTCCCGGTCTGAGGGGTTCACCGCGACCAGCCCCTGTGTTCCGTCCACGGCCACCAGGTCGCCGTCGCGGACGGCGCTGAGCCGCTCGCCCAGGCCCACCACCGCCGGGATCCCCAGGGACCGCGCCAGGATGGCTACGTGGGCGGTGCGGCCGCCGGTGCCGCTCAGCAGAGCCAGGAGCTTATCCTTGGGCAGCTGGGCCGTCTGCGAAGGCGTAAGGTCCGCGCCCACCACGACCGCCGGCGCCGGCAGCACCACCTCGGTCCGCGCTCCGGTAAGCTCGGCCAGGAGGCGCCCGCCCACGTCGCGCACATCGGCGGCGCGCTCCCTGAGGTACTCGTCCGGCAGTGCACCCAGCGCCGCGGCCAGGTCGTCCACCACCCGCGTGAGCGCCGCCGGCGCCGCCAGCTTCTCCTCCCGTATGAGCCGCCTGGTCTCACCTACGAGCGCCGGATCGTCCAGCATGAGCAGGTGGGCGCCGAAGATCGCCGCCTGCTCGGCACCCACCTCCCTTTCCGTGCGCTCTTTCAGGGCGGTAAGCTCACGCCGCACCGCTTCCACCGCCGCAGTCAGGCGCGCTTCCTCTTCCTGCGGTTCAGCCGCCGGCCCCGTTTGTTCGAGACCGCCAATCGTCTTCTTAAGGACGGCCGCCGGCCCGATGGCTATTCCCGGCGCCGCCGCCAGACCCTGCCACATATTCCCGCCCCCTCAGCCTCCTCATCTTGCACCGGCGCACCCCTACGCTTCCCCGCAACCGGCCGCCAGGAAGGCCGCCAGTTCCGCCAGTGCCTGCTCCTCGTCCGGACCGTCGGCCGTCAGGGTAACGGTGGAACCCTGGCGCGCTCCCAGGGCGAGCACGCTGAGGATGCTCTTGGCGTCGGCCTCCTTTTCTCCGGCCCGGATCCGCACCGACGCCCGATACTGGTTCGCCTTCTGCACAAACGCCGCGGCGGGGCGCGCGTGGAGGCCCAGCCGGTTGGTCAAGGTTACGCTTTGTTGCTGCATGCTCTTCCCTCTTGCCTTAAGTTTTCTTGAGATTACGTGCTGCTTCCGCTGCCGCTTTCACTTCAGCGAGGTTTTTCCCCAAGCTGCTTTCCACCGCAGCCGCCACTGCTCCTTCCACCAGAGGGGCATCCGCCAGGGCCACCCGCTCCCGAAGTTCGGGAGAAAGAAGTTCCAGCGCCATTTCAGTGCTGAGGACGGCGCTTCCCAGGTCGGCCAGCACCAGCACTCCATCCGGCCCGGCCACCGCCTCGATGGCCTCCTGGATAAGCGTGGCGTCTGTGCCCAGCCGGCCGTCGCGCGTGCCGCCGGCGGCGGCCAGGGGCAGCTCGGGGGGCGTCATCTGCCGTGCCAGCTTCTTCGTTCCTTCCGCCACCTCGGCGGAGTGCGAAACGATGACTATGCCCACCATGGCCGCCGCCTCTACTCGGCCAGGGCCGCGATCAGGGTGCGGCAAAAGTCGGGCAGGTCGTCAGGTTTGCGCGAGGTGATCAGGTTACCGTCCCGGACCACCGGCCGGTCCACGTAGGTGGCGCCGGCGTTTTCCACATCGTCCTTGACCGCTATGGTGGCGGTCATGGTCTTTCCCTTGAGGACGCCGGCGGAAACGAGCACCCAGGGAGCATGGCAGATGGCCGCCACCGGTTTACCGGCGGCAAAGATGTCCCGGACAAAAGCCAGGACCGCGCCGTAGCGGCGCAGCTTATCCGGCGCCCAGCCGCCCGGCACCACCAGGCCGTCGTAGTCGCCGGCCTCCACCTGGTCGATGGTTTTGTCGGGGCGGCTAGGGAGCCCATACTTACCCCGGTACTCCGGGGCGCTGCCTGTGCCGATCACATCCACCGCGGCGCCGGCCTCGCGCAGCCGGAGGATAGGATACCAGAGTTCCAGGTCTTCAAAGCCTTCTTCGGTAAGCACGGCAACGCGCCTGCCTGTAAGTTCCGCCATGTTACTTCCTCCCTGCTAGAAACTCAGCCATGGTCTTGAGGATAAGGTAGCTGGAGGTCGCACCCGGGTCCTGGTGGCCGATGCTCCGCTCACCCAGGTAGCTTGCCCGGCCCTTGCGGGCGATGATACCCTTGGTGTACTCCACGCCGGCCGCCGCCGCCGCCACGCCCGCCGCCAGGGCGGCCGTCGCACCTTTGCCGGCGGCGACTTCCTTTTGGATGGCCTCGTACGCCGGCTCCAGGGCGTCCACCATGGTCTTATCCCCGCGCCCGGCCTTGCCGCGCTGCTTGACGCCCTCGACGGCCGCCCCCAGCGCCCGGACCAGGTCGGCCGCTGTCAGGCTGTCCCTGCCGGCCACGGCCGTCCCCGCCCGCATAAAAGCCGTACCGTAAAGCGGGCCGGCGGCCCCGCCCACGGTGCTCACCAGGGTCATACCCACGGTTTTCAGAATGGTGCCGGCGTCTTTCCCGGCAACGCCCGCCACCTTCTCTTCCACGGCGCGGAAGCCCTTGGCCATGTTGATGCCGTGGTCGGCGTCACCGATGGCGCTGTCGAGTTCGGTGAGAAACGCTTTGTTCCCCTCCAGGGTCTGCCCAATGGCACGTATCATGTCGGTGAGTTCCTGAGCTGTTAAAGGCACGCTTCGTCCCTCGCTTTTTGTAGTTAAAGATTATGAGGGGCACCCGCGGGTACCCCTCGCGAAATCTCACAGCTGCTTGAAACCGGGGGTGTCGGCCGGGGCCGCCAGGAGTTCTTTGAGCTCTTCGTCCAGTTTGAGCAGGGTGACCGAGCAACCGGCCATCTCGAGCGAGGTCATAAACTCGCCCACGTAGGTGCGAAAGACCTTGATCCCGCGCTCCGCCAGCATGGCGGCCACCTTCTTGTTCACGATGAAGAGCTCCATGAGCGGCGTGCCGCCCAGGCCGTTCACCATCACCGCCACCTCGTCCCCGCTCTTGAAGGGCAGGTCGGTGAGGACCTTCTCTGTCAGGTGGGCCGTGATCTCGTCGGCCGTCTTGATCTTTTCCCGGTGGGTGCCCGGTTCGCCGTGGATGCCCATGCCGATTTCCATCTCGTCCTCGGCCAGGGCGAAGTTGGGTTTGCCGGCCGCCGGCACAATACAGGGGGTGAGGGCCATACCCATGCTGCGGACGTTGGCGATCGCCTTCTCCGCCACCGCCTTCACCTCAGCCAGGCTGCCGCCGGCCTGGGCCCTGGCACCGGCGATCTTGTGGACGAAGATGGTCCCGGCGATGCCGCGCCGTCCCTGCGTCCAGGTGCTGTTTTCCACCGCCACGTCGTCGTTCACCACCACGCTGGCCGTCTCAATGCCCTCGGCCGCCGCCATCTCGGCCGCCATGTCGAAGTTCATGACATCGCCCGTATAGTTCTTGACCACCAAGAGCACGCCGGCGCCGCCGTCCACCGCCTTAACGGCGGCCAGCACCTGGTCCGGCGTGGGAGAAGTGAAGACATTCCCGGCGCAGGCCGCATCCAGCATGCCGCGCCCTACGTAACCGCCGTGGGTGGGCTCGTGGCCGCTGCCGCCGCCTGAAACCAGCGCCACCTTCCCCTTAACGGGGGCATCCGCCCGCACCACCACGTTCAGGTCCGGCAGCAGGCGGACATACTCGGGATAGGCCGCCGCCATCCCCGCCAGCATGTCCTCGACCACACGTTCCGGCTGGTTGATGAGCTTCTTCATCCTCTACTCCTCCTTCTTGCATACTGGACCCAGGGTACCACTTTTGGGGACATGCAAGCAGCGTGCCAGCCGCCGGCCCGGGGCCGGACGGTCGCGGCACGGGGTTCAGCGTCCTCTCTGGGGAATACTTCCCCAGGATCCTGGGTAGTATTCCCCCAGGTGGGGCGATCTGCTCCAGAGGCGCTTTTCCCCGCCCGGGGGCAGCCCAACCCCCTCCGGCCTAGCCGCTCGCAGGCAGCTTCTGTTCGGTCAAACGGTACTTGCGCGCCCGCGCGGCCACTGTCTTATGATCCAATCCCAGGGCCCGTGCCGCCGCCCGAAAGCTCCCGCACTCGGCCAGGGCCCGGGCGAGGATCGCTTTTTCGTAGGCAGCAAAGGGAAGGAGCGGGGCCTCTTGCGCCGCCGCAGCGAAAACGCCGGGTGCCCCCCCTTCGCGCACGTAAGCGGGCAGGTCGGCCGCCGTGACGGTCGCACCTTCAGCCAGGTTCACCGCCCGCTCGATGACGTTCTCCAGCTCACGCACGTTGCCGGGCCAGGCGTACTGCTCCAGGCAGGCCAGGGCTTGGGCCGTGATCCCTTGTACCTTCTTTCCCAGGCGCCCGGCCAGCTTGGCCAGAAAGTATTCCGCCAGGCGCGGGATGTCCTCGCGCCGTTCCCTGAGCGGGGGCAGGAAGATGGGGATGACGTTCAGGCGCCAGTACAGGTCCTCGCGGAAGCGGCCGGTGCGCACCATCTCCTCCAGGTTCCGATTCGTGGCGGCGATGATGCGCACATCGACCCGGATGGTGGTCTCGCCGCCCACGCGCTCGAATTCACGCTCTTGAAGCACCCTGAGGAGTTTAGCCTGCATGGCCGGTTCCATATCGCCGATCTCGTCGAGGAAGATACTGCCGCCGTCGGCCAGCTCAAAGCGGCCGTGGCGGCGCTGCCAGGCGCCGGTGAAGGCGCCCTTTTCGTGCCCGAAAAGTTCGCTCTCAAGAAGCGGCGCCGGGATGGCGGCACAGTTGACCCGGACAAACGGCCGCCCGGACCGGGGGCTTGCCGCGTGCAGGGCCCGGGCCACCAGTTCCTTGCCCGTGCCGCTCTCGCCGCGGATGAGGACGGTAGAGGTACTCGCCGCGGCTTTTTGCGCCACCGCCAGCGCCTCCCGCAGCGCGCCGCTTCGGCCGATGATACCGGCGAAGGCCGCCGGGAGCTCCTGCGTGCGGGTGAGCTCCTGCTCCAGGTACTCCGCCCGCGCCAGCACTTTGTGCAGGTGTTCAGCTAACCTTTCCACCTCCGAGACATCCTTGACCACCGAGACAGCGCCGCAGATCTCCCCTTCCACGTAAATAGGGGAAACATTGGCCACCAGCGTCCGCCCGTTCGCCTTGCGCGTCAGCGCCCCCAGCACCTTCTCCCCGCTCCTCAGCACCCGGGCGCGCACGCCCTGGGGTGAAAGGGCGAAGACGCTCTTTCCGATGAGCTCAGCCCGGCGCCGGCCGGCAATCTCCTCGTAGGCCGGGTTGACGTAGGTGATCGTACCCTCCTTATCCACCACCGAAATGCCGTCGTGTACCGTGTCCAGTACCAGCTGCAGGCGCTCCTTCAGCTCCTTCACCGCCCGGAGCTCACCGGCCAGCTCCTCCACATGCGAGATGTCCTCCAGCAGCGTCACTGTACCGCGGGTTTCCCCCTCCAGCAGGATGGGCGTACAGGTGGCGATGACCGCGCCGCCGGGGAGCGCCTGCCGCCGCGTTGCCGGCTCCCGGTTCGTTCGTACGGAAGCAGCGGCGGCCTCAGGCCAAAACTCCCCAATCGGGCGGCCCAGGGCGGCCGGCGCCGGCAGCCGGAAAAGGCGCTCCGCCGCCGGGTTGAAGACCACCACCCGATCCTTGGCATCCGTTACCACCAGCCCGGCCGCCATGCTGGTAAAGATTTGCCCGGCCGTTAAAGTGGTTTCATCCAAAAGATCGTCCACCTGGCTCAAGGGTCCCTGGGCGTCGGAGGAAAAGTCGCGCTCCAGAAAGCGGGCCAGCTCCGCGGTGGCTGCCTCGGCCCCCGGGCCCCGGGCCAGGACGCTGAGCCGAGCCCCCTGCCGGAGGTCAAGCCCCAGCACGGCCAGCATACTGGTGGCCGGCACCTGGCGGCCGTCGGCCGCCTTCAGTTCCAGCTCGGCGCCGTAGAGCCGGGCCAGCTCCGTCGCTTTCTGCACCACCAGGGCCGCCACCCGCGCATGCAGCCCGCGGCTGTGGCGGATAACGGCGGTCTCCGCATGCTTCATTTGCCTCCCCTTCCTCTCCGGCAGGCGCACCGGGGTGTTGGAAGCCGAAGCGGCCCCCCGTGGCGGGAGGCCGCTGCTCGACCCGCCTCTACAAGAAGAGCAGCACCAGTGTTGTGGCCAGGGCGATGGCACAGGCCGGCGGGTCGATGTGGTTCTTGCCGTAGTTATAGCAGAGACGGGCGAAGAATTCCCCGAGGAGGGCGCCGACGATTCCAAACACACCGCCCATGATCACGCTCTGCGTAGCCGCTGCCGCCAGCGCTGCCGGCAGCGTGATGTGGTGGGTGACCGGCCAGCCGGGACCGAATTCCAGGAACACCAGGGACGCGGCGCTGATACCGAAGGCTAAGACAGGCTGCCCGGTGGCCACCGCGAGAATCCCGGCCGCCAGGCCGAAGCCCAGACCAAGCACTACCAGCTGCCCAAAGTCCTTCTGCCAAGGGAGCCAGCAGTGTCCTTCCGTAATTACAAAGCGGCCGCCGAAGCCCTTCTCCTTCATTTCCGCCGGCAGGGAACCAAAGGGCCCGTCGCCCAGGAACACCGCCCGGGCGATGATCGCCGACACGGCCACGCTCAGGGCCACGGTGTCCGTCTTGAGGCTCATACCCACCCAGAAGGCGTTAAGAAGATAACCGATCACGCCGAAAACACCGCCGACGAGAAGAACACCCGGATCGTTGAACTTGGTGAGCGGTACGCCGATGTCTTTCCCCGTGATGTCGAGTCCCTTGCGCGCCGCGTAGGCCGCCGCCGCCACGCCGCCACCGAAGGCTACGTGGGGGCCCAGGAAGGGACCGAACGCCACGGAACCGATGATCTGCGCGGCCTGGGGCTGCCCGAAGAAGCTCGCCGCCACGCCGGCCAGGACGGCTAAACCAGTAAGGATGAAGGCCGGCAGTCCACCCATGGCCGCGCCGACGATGCCGCCGCCGAATGAAGCCACCAGAGCATTGATGTCGATAGCCATTCCTTCCGCCCCCTTCGTTTGGCCTGTAGAAAAATGAAGAAACCGGTAACCAGCTAGTGTTCCTCTCCTACCACCTCCCGCACGGCTCCAGTGCCCGCTGGAAGCTCTTCACCCAGCCACCACAGCCGCGTTTTCCCGGTGGCGCAGGCGACCGCCCCGGCCGCCAGCGCCTCTTCGACATCCCGCCGGCTACGGATGAGGCCGCCGGCAATGAGCGGCAGCCGGCAGGTCGCTTTGATCTCGCGTATCACCCGGGGTAGAATGCCGGGTAGAACATGAACCGCCGCCGGCCGGCTCTTAAGTACGGCCGTGAGGCCGTTTTTTACCGCCAGCGAATCGAGCAGAAAGAGGCTTTGGATGGTGATGAGCCCCTCCTTGTGCGCCGCCTGGATGAGCTGGCTGTGGGTGGTGAGGATGCCATCGGGTTTAAGGCGGCGGGCGATGAAGCGCACCGCCGCCTGATCGCCGCCCAGGCCGGCGATCAGATCGGTATGGAGAAAAACTATCTTCCCCCGCGTATGAAAAAGGTGAGTATCGGAGCCGACGCTGGCGATGTCCCCTGTGGCCAGAAGCACGCACCGCGCGGGGGCCGCCAGGGCCTCGCTTACGGCATCACTGCTGCGCACAACCGCGATCACCGGACTGGTAGCGAGCCAGCGCCAGAGCTGAGCCATCCCCTCGCCCCCTCCGCCCTACGGAAAGCTTTTACTCTTCTAAGCACTGGGATAAAAACCGGCTGTACGCGCGGTTTCAGCCGCGTGGCTGTAAGCAGGTGCGTCGCAAGCAAGATTCGCCGCTGGGATGGAAGTCACCTTCCAGAAGGCCGATCTTTTTTTGCCCTGTTGTAGCCTGAATTCGCCCGCTTGGCGCCGCCGGAGTCCATTCCCTCTCTTGATTCAAATGTATGATCTCCCCCGCTGCCTTAAAACTTATCTCATACTTATCCTACTTTTCTGTCTATCATTATATGAAGAAAGAAGCAGGTGGCTGGTGAGTCGCCTGCTGGATTGTACGCACAGGAAACGCGAGCGCTTACTTGGCGGCGGTGGACGCCGTCTTTTCTTTGGCCGCCGCTGCCTTGGGCAGGAAGGGTGTAATGCCGAAGTCATAGACATAGGCACCTATACCCCCGCCTAAAAGCGTCGCCGCAATAGGCACCAAGAACCAGTACGGTCCCTGGAAGGCCGCCGGGTCACCGATGAGCGCGGCATAGATCCGCGGGCCCAGGTCACGTGCGGGGTTCAGAGCGTACCCGGTCGGGCCGCCCAGCCCCAGGCCGATAAGGAGGATGGCCATGCCGACCATGAACGGCCAGAGGTTGGCCCCCGGACCAACGTTGTTCACGTTATCACCGATGGCGTAGATGAAGATAACGAGAAAAGCCGTAGCCACCAGTTCAACAAAGAAGCTGTTCCCCAGGCTGTAGCTGGGGTTGGCCGCACCGGTGTAAAAGATGTTCATGTAACCGTCCTTGATGAAGCTGCCTAAGTAGGCCATGTGCGCGATGAAGGCCCCGAAGAAGGCCCCCAAGGTCTGGGCCGCCATGTACGCGATGCCCTTGCCTACCGGCATGCCGCGGCGCAGGATGGCGGCGAAGGTCACCGCCGGATTGATGTGCGCGCCCGTGATACCCCCGGCGACGTAGACAGCAAGGGCCACGGCAAAGGCCCAGCCGAAAGCTATGGTATCCCAGCCGTACCCCGCCCCCGTCTTAAAGATGCCGAAGCCGCTCAGGCGCGGTGCATAGAGCACATTGGCCACCACGCCGCACCCGAAGACAATGAGGGTCAGGGTACCGAAGAACTCCGCCCACAGCTCACCCCACAAGGTATCACGTTTCACTGGACTTGCCTCCTTCGCATGCTCAAGCGTTAACCGCCTTACAACCTCCTCCGGCTCAAGCGGCATCCCCCCTTCCTTGATGACAGGTCCTACCGCCGGCGGAAAGACCTGCCGGCCGGTGCTTGGGTACACCAGCCGTCAGGGTTTCAGCTCAGCCGGCTTTCTCTTCTGTCTCGGCCGGCAGGGGACGCTCGGCTATCACGGCCACCCCTGTCCCCGCCACGTCGGGGCAGATGACTTGATGATAAGCTACGGGCGCCTTTATTTGAAGCGCCGCGAGCTCCTTAAGAGCATCCCAGATTTTCTCCTTGGGGATGGGCTGCGCTGTGCGCACCGGCACCACGGGCAGGAAACCGTCCTCTACCCGCACCGTGGTGGTGAGCACCCGCTTCGGGGCGAAGACCTCGTCCGCAGCATAGGCCGCACCGCGCTTGCACTGGTTGCCGGTAACGCTCAGAATCTCTCGCCGGTCGGCGTCGTAGGTGAGCTTAATCCCGCAGCCCACCGGGCAAACGATGCACGTGAGCTTCCGCTCCTTCGTCATGCCCGCTCACCTTCCTTCACCACGGAGAGCGTAAGTTCCGTGCCTGTGCAATCAGCCGGGAGAGAGCCCGGCGGGAGCTTCACGCTCACCATCTCCGCGGGACGGACCACCCGCTCCCGTACGCTCAGGACGCGCTCCCCGCCCACGCTGGCCTCAATGCGCACGTGCTCGGCCGGCTCGCGCACCCGCATGTAAAGCGTGGTCTCGCGCTCGGCCAGGTTGGCCAGGTGCAGGCGGTGCGGCACCACGTAGCGGACGCCCTCGCCCGCGCGCGTCGCCAGGACCGGCCCGCCCGGTTGCCGGCCCTGCACCAGCCGGGCGGCTCCCTCTCCGGCCAGCCGGCTTTCCCGGGTGACGTTATCCACCAGGTCATGCACGTGCACCACGTTGCCGCAGGCAAAGATCCCCGGAAGCGAGGTCTCCATCTCATCGCTCACCACGGGCCCGCCGGTCACGGGATCGAGTTCGATGCGGGCGTCGCGGCTCAGCTCGTTTTCCGGAATGAGGCCCACCGAAAGCAGCAGGGTGTCGCAGGGGATGCGCCGCTCCGTGCCGGGAATGGGCTGCAGCTTTTCATCGACCTTGGCCACGGTCACCGCCTCTACCCGCTCCCGGCCGTGGATCTCCACCACGGTATGGTTGAGGTGGAGCGGGATGTCGTAGTCGTGTAGGCACTGCACCACGTTCCGGGTGAGACCGTTCGTGTAGGGCATGATCTCGAAAACGCCCTCCACCTTGGCCCCTTCCCAGGTGAAGCGGCGCGCCATGATAAGCCCGATGTCGCCGGAGCCCAGGATGACAATATGCCGGCCAGGCATAAACCCTTCCATGTTGACAAAGCGCTGCGCCGTTCCCGCCGTAATGACACCGGCCGGCCGCGTCCCGGGTATGGTGACCGCCCCGCGGTTGCGTTCCCGGCAGCCCATGGCCAGAACCACCGCCCCGGCTGCGATGTCCAGCATCCCCTCCCGGCGGTTCATGGCGTAAAGGTGCCGGTCGGGGCGCACCTGAAGCACCATGGTATTAAGGAGAACCTCCACCCCCGCCTCCTGGTTCTCCGCGATGAACTTGTGGGCGTATTCGGGCCCCGTCAGCTCCTCGCCAAAGAGGTGCAGCCCGAAGCCGTTGTGGATGCACTGCTGCAGGATGCCGCCCAGCTCCCGGTCCCGGTCGATGAGCAGCACCCGCCCCGCGCCCGCCGCCTTGGCGCGCCCGGCGGCTGCGAGCCCGGCGGGCCCCGCTCCTACCACGGCCACGTCACACTGTATCTTACGCATGCGCCTCAGCCCCCTTCGCTAGAAGCAGTTCTTTGGTACGGGCCAGAAGGAGTTGGGAGGCGCCGCCCTTTTTCGTTACCTCGTCCAGCGAAAGTCCCAGTTCCCGGGCCATAATGGCCGCGACGCGCGGCGTGCAGAAGCCGGCCTGGCAGCGCCCCATACCGGCCCGGGTCCGGCGCTTGACGCCGTCCATGGTGGTGCAGGGCACCGGGCGGTGCAGGGCCTGTACGATCTCGGCCTCGGTTACCGTCTCGCAGCGGCAGACAATCTGCCCGTAGCGCGGGTCCTCAGCGATGAGCTCCGCCTGCTCCTCACGGCTGAGTTCCCGGAAGGGCACCAGCCGTTTCCGGTAGGGATTGAACTTCTTCTTTCCGTTCAGCTCCAACCCCGCCGCCTGCAGGTAGTCCCGGATCTCCTCAGCCACCGCCGGGGCCGAGGTAAGGCCGGGCGACTGGATGCCGGCCGCGTTGATGAAGTTCGGTACACCCGAAGCGGGCCCGAGGACAAAGTCGTTGCTGGGCCTCGCCACCGCCCTCAGGCCGGCGAAGTTGGCGATGGCGTCCTTAAGCGGCAGGTCCGGCATCATGTCCAGGGCTTCCGTCAGGACTTCCTTCAACCCGGCCGGTGTGGTGCGCAGGTCTTCCTTGTCCTCCAGGTCCTGGGCGTTGGGGCCGATGAGGAGGTTGCCCTCCACGGTGGGCGTCACCAGAATGCCCTTGGAGACGGCCGTGGGTACCGGGAAAAGCGGGCAGCCGGCCATGTGCCCGAAGCGCCGGTCAAAGACGTAGTACTCGCCCTTGCGGGGGGTGATACGGAAATCCTCCTGGCCGACAAGGCGGGCGATCTCGTCCGAGTGGCGACCGGCGGCATTGACCACAAAGCGGGTCGCAATGGCGAAGTCCGGCGTGCATACGGTACGCACCCGGTCGCCCTCGCGCTCGATCCTTATGACCGGCTGCTCCAGGAGGAGCTTCACCCCATTTTCCACGGCGTTTTCCGCCTGCGCGATGGTCAACTCCCAGGCGTTGACGATGCCGGCCGTGGGCGCCCAGAGAGCGGCCACAGCGTGGGGGTTGAGGTGCGGCTCGCGGCGCAGCAGCTCATCGCGGCCGATGATCTCAAGGTCCGGCACGCCGTTTACGTGACCGCGCTCCAGGAGCTCGTAAAGGTGGGGCACCTGGTCTTCCTCCAGGGCCACCACCAGCGAGCCGGTCCGCTTAAAGGGCACCTCCAGCTCGCGGCAAATCTGCGGGAAAACGGCGTTGCCGCGGACGTTGAGCTTGGCTTTCCAGGTACCGGGGTGGGCGTCGTAACCCGCATGCACAATGGCCGTGTTGGCCTTGGTGGAACCGCAGGCCACATCCGCCTCTTTTTCCACCAGGACCACTTCGAGTTCATAGCGGGCGAGCTCACGGGCGATGGCGGTGCCGGTGACGCCGGCGCCGATGATCACCACGTCAGCCTGTAGTTTTTCCATCAAAAGACCTCCCTTGCTGAACCGGCGAAATGGAGAGGCCACACCCGAGAGAAACACAGGTGGCCTAAGGCACGTGCTTGCTCCTGCCCTGGGTGTGGCTTTCTCCTCATCTCCGCCACGGGCTGCGTTTTCTGCTGCGATTAAGCTGGAACGTTAAACGAGTTTACGCCTCCTCCCACTTGAGGGCCCGCTCGACCGCCCGCTTCCAGCCCCGGTAGAGCTTCTCGCGCTGATCGGCCGCCATGGCCGGGGTGAATTCCTTATTAATCTGCCACTTGGCGGCAATCTCCTCCTGGTCGGCCCAGAAGCCCACGGCGAGACCGGCCAGGTAGGCGGCGCCCAGGGCCGTGGTCTCGGTAACCTTCGGACGGTGGACCGGCACGCCTAGGATGTCGGCCTGGGACTGCATGAGGAAGTCGTTGGCCACCGCGCCGCCGTCCACCTTGAGGGCAGTGAGTTTGATGCCGGAATCGCTGGTCATGGCCTCCAACACGTCGCGGGTCTGGTAGCAGATGGACTCCAGGGCGGCCCGGATGATATGCTCGCGCTTGGTGCCTCGGGTGATGCCGACAATGGTGCCGCGCGCGTACATATCCCAGTACGGGGCGCCCAGGCCGACGAAGGCCGGTACCAGGTATACGCCGCCGGTATCCGGCACCTTGCGGGCGTATTCCTCGGACTGAGCCGAGTTGTCGATGACCCTGAGCTCGTCGCGCAGCCACTGCACAGCCGCGCCGGTGATGAAGATGCTGCCCTCCAGCGCGTACTCCACCTTGCCGTTGACGCCCCAGGCGATGGTGGTGAGCAGCCCGCTTTTTGAAGGCACCGCCTTCTCGCCTGTGTTCATGAGCATGAAGCAGCCGGTGCCGTACGTGTTCTTAGCCATGCCCGGCTTATAGCAGGCCTGGCCGAAGAGCGCCGCCTGCTGGTCGCCCGCATCGCCCGCAATGGGCACCTCCGCCCCGAAGACAGCCTTGTCCGTGTGGGCGTACACGTGGCTCGAGGGCTGCGGCTTCGGCAGCATCGCCCGCGGGATGCCCAGCTCGGCCAGAATCTCGTCGTCCCAGTCCAGCTTGTGGATGTTAAAGAGCATGGTGCGGGAAGCGTTGGAATAGTCGGTGGTGTGCACCTTGCCGCCGCTCAAGTTCCAAATAAGCCAGGTATCCACATTGCCGAAAAGCAGCTCACCCCGCTCCGCCTTCTCCCGCACGCCCGGCACATTGTCCAGGATCCACTTGATCTTGGTGCCGGAGAAGTAGGCATCCACCACGAGGCCGGTCTTTTCGCGGATCTTCTCCGCCCAACCTTTGGCTTTGAGCTCGTCACAGATGGGGGCGGTCCGCCGGCACTGCCAGACGATGGCGTTGTACACCGGCTGTCCCGTAGCCCTATCCCAAACAATGGTGGTTTCGCGCTGATTGGTGATGCCGATGGCCGTCACGTCCGCCGGCGTAATCCCGGCCTTTTCGAGGGCTGCCTTCGCCACCTCCAGCTGTGAGTTCCAAATATCCGCCGGGTTGTGCTCCACCCAGCCGGGCTTGGGGTAGATCTGGGGAAACTCTTTGTTCACCATGGAGACGTTGTTGCCGTCATGGTCAAAGACGATGGCCCGGGAGCTGGTGGTTCCCTGGTCAAGCGCCAGCACGTACTTCGCCATCCTATCCCTACCTCCCTTGCTTTCTGTGCGCACGGCTCACACTCGCAGGCAGACAAAGCCCGGTTTTCCCCGCTCCCTCACCTCCCTGCACAACCCTCCTTCCCGCCGGCTGTCCCCCAGGCAAGAACAAAAGCCCTACCCAAGGCCAGCGCGCCTGCACCGGACCTAGGATAGGACTTTCTCCACATCTCCGTCCTCGGTTATTTCTTTTTCTCTGGAGCAACCGGCTTCTTATTTATGTCTATTCTACAAAACTGCCGGAATTCCTCCTGTGAACGATAGAAATGCCAAAATCTTTTATGGCTAACCGATACCGCCTGCACGCCGGCCTGGAGGACCTCCCGCAATTCCGCCGGGTACTTGAGCAGCCCGCCGGCAATAACGGGGACGCTCACCTCTTGCGTCAGCTCCGCAAAGACCCGCGGCAGAATGCCGGGCAGGCACTCCACCGCGTCCGGCGCGGTAGCCTCAACGTTGGCGATGCCGGTTTTAATCGACAGCGAGTCGAGGATGAAGATGCGCTGGATGGTGTACAGGCCTTCCTTTTGGGCCGCCTGGATGAGGTTGCTGCGCGTGGTGATGATCCCATCCGGCGCCGCCTCACGTGCCAGGAAGCGCACCGCCGCCTTGTCCCGGCCCAGGCCCTCTAAAAGGTCCAGGTGGACGAAGATCCCTTTGCCGGCGTGATGCGCCGCCCGGACGCAGTCGGCCACGTTATTGACATCGCCGGTCAAAAGGAAAACCGCCCGGACCGTGGAGGCCAGGGCCTCGCGCAGGTCGGCCACCTCACGGACCGCGGCGATGATCGGGTTCTCCCGGATGAAAGCCGTAAGTTCCATCTCCTGCTTCTCCTATATGCGGTCGCCAAGCTTAAGTTCCGTCCCTGCCAAGAGGCGTTTGATGTTCGCCTTGTGGCGCCAGATGATGAGCGCGGCCGCCAAGAGCGAAAACACCACCGCGTGCCAACCCTGGCGCAACAGCAGGGCGACCACGGGCGCCAGGGCCGCCGCCAGCAGCGAGCCCAGGGAAGAGTAGCGGGTGAAGGCCACCGCCAGCACCCAGACCGGGACGAGCAGCAGAGCCAAAAGCGGCGCTATTCCCAGCGCAGCGCCGAACGAGGTGGCCACGCCCTTGCCACCCTTGAAACCTAAGAAAACAGACCAATTATGGCCGCAGATGGCGGCCAGGCCGCACAGAACGGCGGCCACGCCGCCCCCGCCCAGCCAGCGCCCTACCATAACGCCGAGGAGTCCCTTGACCACGTCGCCGAGGAACACCGCCACGGCGGCGGGCAGGCCGAGGACCCGCAAGGCATTGGCCGTGCCGATGTTGCCGCTCCCGAAGCGGCGAATATCCCGCCCTTTGATTTGGCCGATGAGATAGCCGAAGGGAATGGACCCAAGAAGGTAGGCAAGGATGATGCTGCCGAACATAGCCATCTTGTCCCCCCTTCTTATGGTTCTCCTGTTTCCCCTTTAATAGACATATTCTTCCCCCGCCGACAATTTTCCTTCCTGCGCCGCCGGGCATTTTTCTCAGAGCACCCACGGGCGGGACGGGAGAACTAGGCCGGCGGCCACAGCCAAGGCAAAAAGCAGCCCCAGCAGACGGGCGGTGTCCCGCAGAGGGTTGTGGCGGGCCAGGACCAAAAGGCCCAACCCGGCCGCCGCCGCCAGGCCGGCCACGGCCGCCCCAAAGCCCAGGGCCCCTTCCAGGTAGAGCTGGGCCAATACCACGGAAGCGGCGCAGTTTGGAATGAGCCCGATGAACGCCGCCATCACCGGCTGTAGGGGGCTGCCGGTAAGGAGCACGCGGGAGACGCCGCTGAGGCCGAGGAGCTTCACGCCCAGGTTAAGGAGCGTCGCCGCGGCCACGACAAAAGCATAAATGTGCAGCGTTTGGTGCGCAGCGTGGTAAACCAGCGTGGCGGCCCGCACCCGGTGCGCATGTTCCCCCGGGGTGGGGCGCCGCAGAACAGCCCCGCCCCCGACCGGTGCCCGGCCGAGCGATCGCCCGTCGCGCTTCAGGAGCAGGTCGGTGAAGTAACCGCCGGCGATACCGAGGACCAGCTTGGCGATGAGCAGCGGCATTATGTAGCCCATTTTGCCCGGCTGGGCCAGCATCACCGGCACGGCCTCATCCGACGTCGCCAAAAACACAGCAAGAAGTGTCCCCGGCGTCACCAGGCCGCGCACATAAAGCAGGCTCGCCAGCACCGAGAACCCGCACTGGGGTATGATCCCGAGGCCCGCCCCCACCAGCGGCCCCAGCCGTCCGGCCCGCTCCAGGTGAACGCTGAGACCCGCTCCCAGCCGGTGCTGAAACGCTTCCAGGAGAAGAAAGAGCAAGAAAAGGAGCGGCAGCATCTCCGCCGTATCGGCCCAAGCTTCCACCAGCGCTTCGCGCAGAAAAACCAAAATTCCGCCTCCTCAGCTCGAACTGATACTTAGTCTCACCCACGGGCACAAAAGAAATACCCTTATTTATTGCTTTGGCCGGGTCTTTTCCCGGCGCACCGCTCGCAGAGCCCGTACACCTCCAGGCTATGGCTCTTCATCTGGAAGTGCCGCGCCGCCGCCAGTTCCGCCAGCTTGTCTGCCACCGGGCACTCCGGCAGCTCCTCCACCCACCCGCAAGAGGAGCAAATGAGGTGATGGTGGTGGTCCCCCGTGCAGGTCACCAGGTAACGTTCCACATCGTCCGTGCCCCGGATGCGCTCCAGAAGGCCCAGTTCCAAAAGCAGGTTCAGCGTCCGAAAAACCGTAGCCCGCCCCACCCCGGAACGCTCGGCCTGAAGCTTACGGCAGAGTTCGCGGGAAGAAAAGCAGCCGGACCAAGCGCTGATCGCCGTAAGTACAGTCCGGCGCGCCTCGGTAAGTTGGTAACCGCGCGCCAGTAAAGCCTCAGCCAGGGCCTCGCTGCTCATGCCGTTCTCTTCCCTTCCTTTCTCTGTGCTCCGCTCCCCATCGCCACTCAACGCACCCGCCGCGTCGGTCTGAAGCGGCCTGCCAAGACCGGCGTTACCCGGCTTTCCAGCCTTGGGACAGCGAGTGAGACTTAGTCTCACCTAGAGTTTACTCCTGCGTCTCAGTCTTCGTCAAGCCGGCCAGCTCCCGTACCAGCGCCGCCTCGGCCGCGTACTCCTTGTAATCGCCGACGGGCGTCTCCAAAAAGAGCGGCAGGCGTCCCAGCGCAGGGTGCGTTACGATGGCCTTGATGCCGTCCCGACCCAGTTGCCCCCGCCCGATGAGTTCATGCCGGTCGCGGCGGCTGCCCAGGGCGGCCTTGGTGTCATTCAGGTGCAGGGCCCAGACCCTGTCCCAGCCCACCAGCTCGTCAATCCGCTCCACCAGCCGGTCGATGCCCGGCCACGTCCGCAGGTCCCAGCCGGCGGCGAAGAGGTGCGCTGAGTCCAGGCATAGTCCCACCCGCACCACCGGTTCTAGGACTTTAATCGCCGCCGCCAGCTCCTCCAGGGTACCGCCGATCTCGTGTCCCTGTCCGGCCATGGTCTCCAAGCAGAAGGCCGGACCGTCTTCCACTTCCCCCAGACCTTCCTGCAGCACGCGGACCACGCGCTCCAGCCCGGCCTCCCGTCCGTCCGAACCGAAGTGCCCCGGATGTGTCACCACCAGCTCCGCTCCCAGGCGGCGGGCGCGTTCCGTGTCCTCGCGCACCACCTGGGCGGCGAATTCGACCAAGCGGGGTTCACTGCTCCCCAGATTCACCGTATACGGCAGGTGAGCGATCACCGCCCGCAGGCCGGCCTCCTCCCGTGCCCGGCGAAAAGCGGCGGCTTCCTCGTCCACCAGGTGGCGCACCGCCCCGCCGCGCGGATTGCGGGTGAAATACTGAAAACCGTCCAAGTTCAGCTTGGCCGCTTCCCGGGCCGCCGCCGGGTACCCCCGGCTTATGGACAAATGTGCCCCGATAATCATGCCTGCACCGCCTTTTTCCCTCTTTAACTGGCAATACCAATTATATCACGTCCGTACACGTCTACTCAAAGCCGGTAGCATGCCATGGCAAGCCATAAAATTCTCTGATTTGCCGTAGAGATTGTTGCCGCCCTAACAAAGGCCATGATAAAATTAAGCAAACAGGGAAGGAGGGAGACCATGCCGCACCGGCTCTCGGTCGATCTGGAACGACTGGTGAAGGCGTTTGCCTGTACTTCCCTGGCTGAAGAAGCCTTCCTGGACGTCAGCACCGGCAACGTCATCTCCCTCTGCGTGGGCGAACAAGCTCTTGAGGAGCGCGAAAGCATCTTCCTGCGCTGCAAATCCCAACCGGCTCGTTACCGTCACATCCCCCACGCCTCCCCGCGCGAACTGTATCACGACATGCTGTCCTTCGTGGCGCGCGTAGAGAATCCGGCCATCCGGGCCGAGCTGCACCGCGCCCTGAGCGGGAAAGCCGCCGTCCGCTCTTTTTGCGCCGCAGTCGGGAAGTTCCCCGACGTGGCGGCCCAGTGGGAGGCCTATCGCCGCCGCTGCCTGCTGGAACGGGTCCGTAAGTGGCTGGCCCGCGAGGGTTTCATCCTGGCTGAAAAAAGCGTGGAGACCGGGTGACCGGTCTCCACGCGGTCTAAGGGCGCATCGGTGTCTAGGCGAAGATGAGGGCGTAGAGCAGAAGAAACACCGTTTGGCACACGGCCACTATGACGCCGTTTTTGATCATGGACTTCACGTCGCGGGATTCGGCGAAGCCCATGGAGCTGAACATGTTGGCACCAGGGTAGATGAAGTTGGTGACGCGCGTGGCCACTACCATAGCCACCGCCCAAGCCGTCATGTGCACGCCGTACTGCGTTAAGAGCGGCAGGAACATCTCGTGCAGCGTCTTGAGCTCCCCGACCACCGCACCCGAGATGCCGAAGGCTCCCGTGAGACCGCCCAGGATGACGATGGCCGGCCGGCCGCCCAACGAAACGAGCGGCTTAAAGAGCTGGGCCAAGGCGTCAAAACCGCCCGCCTGGACGATGAAGTTGATGAAGGGCTCAAGGAGCACAAAGAGGAAGAAGAGCCCCACGTTGCCCGCCATGCCCTTGACGATGAGCTTGAGGATATGGTCGAACTTCAGACCCCCCACGAAACCGGTCACCAGCGCCAGTCCAAGCATCACCACGATCACGTACGAGGTGGCGGCCTTCACCAGCACCCCGTAGACCATGGCCGCCAAAAAGAGCAGGCCGAAGGTCAGCGTAGCCCGGCGCTGGACCGGCGTGGGCCGGAACGCGGCCACCCCTTCCTGGTGCGGGTAGGGGTTTTTATCCTTGGTTTCGCGCTGGATGCGCTGGAGCATGAACCAGGTGGGCACCAAGGTGACCAGGGTGACCGGGACGGCCACCTTGAGGAGCATTTCGCCGTAGGAGAGCTTCGTGAAGCCGAGGAGCGCCACCACCGGCGGGGTGAAGGGTCCCAAGATGAGCGCCGTCTCACCCACCGCCTGGAAGATAACGCCCACGGTACTGGCCGAAAGCCCTACCGCCGCTGCAATCGGCAGCACGATGGGCGCGATGATGGCATTGCCGCCCGCCATGGTACCGAGCAGCCCCACCACCACCAGGCAGGCCAGCATGATACCCAGCATGGCCTTCTTTTCGGTATCCACCCCGATGCCGTAAATGATTCCGTGCACCAGGGTATGAGCCACCTTGGTCTCCGTGAGCACCTCGCCCAGGCCCCGCCCCAGCATGATAATCAGGCCCACCAGGGCGAGGAACGAACCCATGGCCTTGGCCAGCACATCGCCGAAAGAGATAAGGGACTGGTGCGTGAGCACCGCGCCGATGAGGACGCACAGCGCCGTGGCCGGAAGCGGCTCCCAGTCACGAAAGACGACAACGATGTAAACCACCAGGGGCAAAAGTCCCAAGAGCCCGAGCCAGATGCTGGTGCTGCCGTTTGCCACATCTTTTCCCTCCACCGTTTAGTCTCGCCTTTGGGGCCTTGTTATCTACGAAAGTCCATGCGGCATCAACTCCGCCGGGGTACAGCTCCCACGCCGACCAGCGGACTGGACATCGGGCCCGGCGGGAGATAACCTCACGTGTCCACCCTCTTAGAGCCGGGCGTGCCGCAAATCCTTGCGCAGCACACGACCACCGGCCCGACCGGTGAGGCGGCCCGCCGCCACGATCGGGCAGCCGTTGACAAAGACGTACTCGATCCCGGTCGCGTACCGGTGCGGGTTGGCAAAGTCCGCCCGATCCGCCACCTGTGCCGGGTCAAACACGGTTACATCCGCGGCCAGTCCCGGCCGCAGCCGGCCCCGGTCGGTGAGGCGCAGGCGCTCCGCCGGCAGGCCCGTCATCTTGTACACCGCCGTCTCCAGGGAAAGGAGCCCCTTTTCCCGGACATAGCGGCCCAGTACCCGGGCAAAGGTGCCGTAGGAACGGGGGTGGGTGGCTTCGCCGGCATCAGCTTCGGCGTTCATGCCGCGCCCGTCCGAGCCCACCGCCACGCGCTCATCGGCCAGGATGGCCTCCACGTCGTCCTCCGCCATGGAGAAGTAGACCGCCCCCACGGCCGCCTTTTCCTCCAAGAGCAGCCGCCCCACCGCCGCCGCCGGGCTGAGCCCCCAACCCTGGGCGATCTGTGCCAGGGTCCGTCCGGAGAGGTCGGCGTTCTCCCCCGAGCCCACCCCGGCGATGAGCACCCGCTCCGGCCCGCCGCGCACCAGCATCTCCCGCTCAATTTCCGTCTCCAGCCGCTCCCTGAGCTCCGGCGCAGCCAGGCGTTTCAAGAGTTCGCCCGCGCCGCCGGAGTGCGCCCACTGGGGCACCAGCGCTGTGAGCGAGGTGCTGGAAGCCTCGTAGGGGTACTGGTCGGCGCCCACGTCGACGCCGCGCGCCCGCGCCGCGGCCAGGCGAGCCAGGCACTCCTTACCCTGCCCCCACTGGGGTCGGCCCAGGGCTTTCAGGTGGGAAACCTCCACGCGGGCCCCGCTCGCGGCGCCGATGGCGATGGCCTCGTCCAGGGCGGTGAGCAGCGTGCCGCTCTCACCGCGGATGTGGCTGGCGTAGAGGGCCCCGTAACGCGCCAGGACGCGGGCCAGGGCGATCAGCTCGTCCGTCCGGGCAAAACTCCCCGGCGGGTAGATCAGCCCCGTGGAGAGCCCCCACGCCCCCTGCTCCAGAGCCTGGGTCAAGAGCTCCTCCATGCGCGTGAGCTCCGCCGCGGCGGGCTCCCGGTCTTCAAAGCCCATGGCCGCGCTGCGCAGGGCACCGTGCGCCACCAGGGGGATGAGGTTCGGCCCCGGCCCCAATGCCTCCACGGCGCGCGCATACTCGCCCAAGTCTGTCCAGGTGATGCCGGCGGGCGCAAAGACGAACTCGTGGATCTTAAGGTAGCCGAGGAGCTCCTCCTTCTGCTCCGGCGTCACCGGAAAGGCGCCGATGCCGCAGTTCCCCACCACCTCGCTGGTGACCCCCTGCAAGACCTTGCTTTCGGACAGGGGATGGGCGAAGACGCTCCCGTCGCTGTGGGAGTGGATGTCGATGAAGCCGGGCGCCACGACCAGCCCGTCGGCCTCAATCACCTGCCGGGCCGGGCCGCTCAACTTCGCCCCGATTTCGGCGATCCGCCCCTCTTCCAGGGCCACGTCCGCCCGACAGCCCGGCCGGCCCGTACCGTCCACCACCAGGCCGCCGCGAATGAGTACCCGATCCAAGTCAACACCCCGTTTCTCTTTCTGGTTCTACTTGGGCCGCAGCACCCGGCCCGGCAGCCGTCCCGGGAGCGTCCCCTCGGCCGACGCGGGTTCACCGTCCGGAACACAGCGCATGCCCATCGGCCAGGCCTGCGGCTCCTCGAGCCCTTTCCAATCAGGCCCCACCGTATGGTGTAGCCATGAGATTCGGTCTTACACACCAATTTTCCTTCTTGACAAAAGGCAGTGAAGCTTTCCCAACAGAAAAGCAGGGACAAACAAGCTGCTCGTCCCTGCCTTCCAGTGGAAGTCAACCGGTCACTCGGGAAAGGTCACCCGTGTCACATTCTCCAGCGGTCGGCCCAGGATATTGCTGCCGAGCCGCGCGAAGAGCTCGGGGTCGCCGCTGGTGTAGAAGCGGTATGTCGGTGCCGCCGCCGGCAGCGTGGCCTCGGCACCGAGCAGCAGCTTGGCCTGGGCCACGGTTTCCACCGCCGGGTCCACTGTGGTGACACCGGGGTCCAGGTGGGCGCGGATGACGTCGATGAGCACGGGATAGTGGGTACAACCCAGGATGAGGGTATCGATGCCGCTCCCCCGGAAGGCCGCCAGGTACGCGCGCGCCGCCGCCTCGGGCTCCGGACCGGCGGTTCTGCCCTGCTCCACCAGGGGGGTAAAGAGCGGGCAGGCCTGCCCCAGTACCTGCACCCCGGGGCTCAAACCTTGCAGCGCGCGGGTGTAGGCGCCGCTTCTTATGGTAAACTCCGTCCCGATTACGCCGATCCGGCGGCTTTTGCTCGCCGCCAAGGCCGCCCGCGCCCCCGGTTCGATCACACCCAGCACAGGAAAGGGGTACGCGTCCTGCACTTCGGCCAGGGCCGCCGCCGTGGCCGTGTTGCAGGCGATGATCGCGAGGTCAATCCCCTTCCCAGCGAGAAAGTCCAGGATTTGGCGGGAGAACTTGACGATCTCCGCCTGCGGGCGCGGGCCGTACGGGTTACGGCCGTTGTCGCCGTAAAACTCTACGCCCGCCCCCGGCAGCCGGCGCCGAACCTCGTGCACCACGGTAAGGCCGCCCAACCCGGAATCAAACAGCCCGATCTTAACCATGGGAATTCTCCTCTCTCCTGCATCCTTACCCCGGCAGGCGGTCCGGCGCACCGTGAATGCGCTCCGCTGCCTGCAGCTACCTCACGATGCTCCTCCGGTTGACAAACGAGGTGGGCTCGCCGCCTTTAAGGACCTTGATTACCTCCTCCACCGTCTGGGTACGGCGGCGCAGGATGGACTGCTCGCTGTACCAGGCGGCGTGCGGCGTGAGGATGACGTTTTCCATCTCAAGGAAAGGATGATCCGGGGCGATGCCGTCCGTCTCAAGCACGTCCAGGGCGGCGCCGGCGATGAGGCCGTCTCTAAGGGCCGCCACCAGGTCTTTCTCCTTCACCACGGCCCCGCGGGCGGTGTTGATGAGGTAGGCGCTGCGCTTCATCTTTCGGAAGGCTTCATAATCAAACATGCCGCGCGTCTCTGCGGTGAGCGGGCAGTGGATGGAGATGTAGTCGGACTTGGCCAGGAGCGTGGAGAAATCCACCATGGTCACGCCGTAGACGTCCGCATCGGCTTGGGCCACATACGGGTCGTAGGCGATGACATCGAACCCCAGGGCCTTCACCTTCCGGCTCACGGAGCGGGGGATGCGGCCGAAGCCCGCCAGCCCCACCACGCTCGCTTCCGGCGCCTGTATGGGAATCGCCAGCTTAACATTCCAGATGCCGGCTTTAACCTTGCCGTTCAGAAAAACAACCTTCCGGTTGCAGGCCAGGATGAGGGCCGTGGCGTGGGTGGCCACCTCTTCCAGGCAGTAGGTGGGTATGTTGGCCACCATGATGCCCTTCTGCGAAGCGGCGGCCACATCGATGGTGTCCACCCCGATGCCGTTGCGGATGATGAGGCGGCAGCGTTCAAGCTTTTCGATTACCGACGCCGGCAGTTTAGCATAGGTGTTGATCACGGCGTCGGCGTCTTTCAGCTCTTCGGCGAGATCCCGCTCTGGATCGGCCAGCACCAGTTCCGCGCCGGCCGCCGCCAGCATGTCGCGCTCCAGGTTAAGATCGGGAAAGATGTTGTCGGTAAGTACCACCTTGAACTCGGCCATGTACCGTCCTTCCTTTCCTGCCTAGAGGATCTTGGCCAGTATTTCCGCCACCTGTCCCGGGCTGTCGGCGATGTGGGCGCCGGCCGCCGTGAGGGCTGCGATCTTGCTCTGGGCGCTGCCCACGCCGCTTGCGCCCACGATGGCGCCGGCGTGGCCCATCTTCTTGCCGGGGGGCGCATTGCGGCCGGCGATGTAGGCCACCACCGGTTTGGTCATGTGCGCCTTGATGTAGTCCGCCGCTTCTTCTTCATCGGCGCCGCCGATCTCACCGATGAGGACCACGGCCTTGGTTTCCGGGTCCGCTGCAAAAAGGGGCAGCAGGTCCCGGAAGGCCGACCCGGGGATGACGTCGCCGCCCACGCCGATGCAGGTGGACTGGCCGATGCCGCGCTGTGTCATGGCGAGAACCGTTTCGTAGGAGTTGGTCGCACTGCGGGACATGAGGCCCACCGGCCCCGGCAGGTAGATCTCGTGCGCCATGAAGCCGGCCTTGGCCTTCCCCGGGCTGATGACCCCGAAGGAGTTGGGCCCGATGACCCGCACGTCGGGAAGGTGCTTGGTATAGTGGTAAACCTGCAGCATGTCCTTTACCGGTACACCTTCGGCGATGGTGATTACGGTCTTTATGCCGGCCGCCAGGGACTCGAAGATGGCATCCAGCGTCACCTGGGGCGGCACAAAGAGCACCGCGGCGTTGGCCTGCCGCGCCGCCACCGCTTCGGCCACCGTGTCGAAGACCGGCACGCCCTCCACGGAGGTGCCTCCCTTGCCGGGCGTCACCCCGGCCACCACGTTGGTGCCGTACTCCAGCATCCTCGCCGTATGGAAGTGACCTTCCCGGCCGGTGATCCCCTGTACCAGAAGGCGCGTGTTTTCATCGATGAGTATGCTCATGCCCCACGTCCCCCTAACTTTTGTGCCGTCAGCACGCGGTCGGCCGCCTCGGACAGGGTGCCGGCCACGGTTACGCCGGCCAGGCGCGCCTCTTTCAGGAGAGCCAAGCCTTTCTCTTTATTGGTACCCTCCAGGCGGGTAACGATGGGCACCGGGTAGGCGTGCTCCTTAACGGCCTTGAGGACGCCGCCCGCTATCTCGTCGCAGCGCGTGATGCCGCCGAAGATGCTGATGAGGAGTGATTTTACCCGGGGATTCTTGAGCAGGATGTCGATCCCCTGCGCCACCCGGTCCGCGGTGGCCCCGCCGCCCAGGTCGAGAGCGCAGGTCACCCGGCCGCCGTGACGGGCGATCCAGTCGATGCAGGACATGATCATGCCCGAGCCGTTGCTCACTACGCCCACACTGCCCGCCGGGTCCACATCGATGTAGAGGAAGCCCGTGGCGCGCGCCTCCCGTTCAAGCTCGCTCTCCGGTAGCTCCGCCCGGAAAGCGCCGAGCTCCGGGTGGCGGAAGAGGGCGCTGTCGTCCACCTCCAGCTTGGCATCGGCCGCCACCACCGAACCATCGGCCAGCACCATGAGCGGGTTGATTTCCGCCAGGGCGGCATCGCTTTCGTCCCACAGGCGGTACAGGGCCCGGGCCGCCCGCTGCACGCCCTTTTTCACGGCCGGATCGGCCAGGCCGCCCGCTTTGGTGAGCTGCTCCAGGTGAAAACCCCTCAGGCCCATCTGGGGATCAACGTGCACCCGGGCGATGGCCCCGGGGTGTTCGCGCGCTACCGCTTCGATGTCCATGCCGCCCGAACGGCTGAACATGATGAGCGGCAGGCGCCGGGCCCGGTCCAGGGTTACCGCCAGGTAGTACTCCTCGGTCGCCGGCACCTTTTCTTCCAGGAGGAGGGCCGTAACCTTCTCGTCCTTGAGCGTCGCCCTGAGAAGTGCCGTCCCGCTCTTTTCCAGCTCCTCCGGGGTGTCGGCGAACCTGACCCCGCCCGCCTTACCCCGCCCACCCACGAGGACCTGCGCTTTAACCACAACCGGATAGCTTACACGGGAGAGCACCGCCTTAAGTTCCATCGGCGATTTTACCACGTGCCCGTGAGGTGTAGGTATACCGTAGCCGCGAAAAAGCTCTTTTGCTTGGTATTCATACAGCTTCATCTAAGTTCAGCTCCTCGCTGCGCGCTTTGCCGCCTAAAGGCCCAGTTCGGCGCGCGCCTTTTCATAGCCCAGGTGGAGCGCCCGGCGGTTGGCCTCGGCAAAGGCCGGCGCCACCCGCTTGAGCACCGCCGCCTCCAAGTGTTCCGGCGCCACCTGCTCTGTTACACCGTTCATAAACCCCAGCATTATGATGTTGGCGTAGAGAGGGCTGCCGAGCTCGTCGATGGCGATCTTGCTGAGCGGTACAGCAAAGGTACGTCCGCCCGCGCGCTCCGGCAGCTTCTCCACGAAGAAGGAATCCAGAATCAGGGTTCCCTCGGGCTTAAGACTGGGAAGGTAGCGGTCGCAGGCCTGCTGCGTCATGGCCACCAGGATATCGGGGCGCTCCACCTTCAGGTAATTGGGTTTCACCTTGCCGTAAAGGACCTCACCGCGGGAGGCACCGCCCCGGGCTTCCACACCGTAGGCTTGGGTCTGGATGACGCTGTACCCCTCCGCGACCAGGGCCTCGGCAAAGATGATGCTCGCCAGCACCACACCCTGCCCACCGGAACCGCTCAAGCGGATCTCCACTTTATCCACGTCGCGCATCGCCTAAACCCCCATTCCTGCAAATGCCCGGGCATAGATCTCGGTCAGTTCCGGACGCGAGGTGTTGACGAACTCGCCGATGACAAACTTACCCTCCAGCTCCTCCGGCGTCATCCGCTCAGCCTGGGCCTGCGTCACGGTCAGCGCTTTAATCCGCTCCAGCATCTTCGCCGGATCCGCCACCTTATTGCGCCGGCCGAACTGGGTGGGACAACTGGTGAGCACCTCCACCACGCCGAAGCCCTTGTGCTGCAGGGCCGTCTTCAGGGTCCTCTGCAGGTGCTGCACGTGGTAGGCATCGGTGCGGGCCACGTAGGTTGCGCCTGCACCCGCGGCCATTTTGCAGGTATCGAAGGCCGGCTCCAGCATGCCGTAGGGAGCGGTGGTGGCACGGGCGCCGGGCGGCGTGGTGGGCGCGTACTGGCCACCGGTCATGCCGTAGATCTCGTTGCGCGAGACAATGGCCGTGATATCAATGTTGCGCCGGGCGGCGTGGATAAAGTGATTGCCGCCGATGGCCAGGGCGTCGCCGTCGCCCATGAGGGCAACCACCTTCATCTCCGGATGGGAAAGCTTGATCCCCGTGGCGAAGGCCAGGGCGCGCCCATGCGTCACCCGGAGGACGGGGAAATCGAGGAAGGTGGGAATGCGGCCGGCACAGCCGATGGCGCAGACGATGACGGTTTTGTCTTTGTCGAGCTTAAGTTCATCCGCCACGCGGGCAAAGGCGTTCGTCACCGTGCCGTGGGTGCAGCCGGCACAGGTGAAGAGCGGGAACATGTCCTCTTTAATGTAATCCTTCCAGCTCATGCGCGCACCTCCTCGATCACCTTCAGAATCTCCTCCGGCATGATCAGGGTGCCGTCGTACTTGTTGAGCCCTACAGCCTTGACCGCGTCCGGCTTGACTTCTTTCACCTTGTGGATGAGCTGGCCCCAGTTCATCTCCGGGACAAGCACGGCGCGGGCGTGGGCCAGGGCCCGGGCCAACGGCTCCTCCGGGAAAGGCCAGACGGTGATGGGACGGAAAAGCCCGACCTTGAGCCCCTGGCGCCGGGCCTGCCGCACCGCCTCCAGCGCCGAGCGGGAGACACAGCCCACCGCCACCAGAAGGATGTCGGCGTCCTCTGTCTCTTTTTCTTCCCACAGCCAGATCCTTTCTTTGTGGCGGTCGATCTTGCCGTTGATCTGCCGGATGGTGGCGTCCACGTTGGCGGCGCCGGTGTTGGGCATGCCGTTCACGTCGTGATGCATCCCCTGCACCACATAGCGGTAACCGCTGCCAAAGGGCATCAAAATGGGGATGCCCGTTTCATCCGCGGCGTAGGGACGGTATTCGGCCGGGGGCACGTCGGTACGTCGGCGGCTCACGATTTCTACATCTCCTACGCCTTCCAGGTCCACGTTCTCCCGCATGTGCCCGATGATCTCGTCCATGAGCAGGATCACCGGGGTCATGTACTGCTCGGCATAGTTAAAGGCTTGAATCGTCATCCGGTAGATCTCTTCCACGGAGTTGGGGTAGAGGACGATGCGGGGGCTGTCGCCCGAGGTGCCGTACTTGGCCTGGATGAGGTCGCCCTGGGCCGGGAGCGTAGCGCCGCCGGTGCTGGGGCCGCTGCGCTGCACGTTCACCACCACGCAGGGCAGCTGCGCCATGGCGCCGAAGGCGATGTTCTCTTGCATCAGGTCAAAACCGGGGCCGCTGGTGACCGTCATGGCTTTCTCCCCCATCACCGAAGCCCCCAGGACGGCGCCCATGCTGGCGATCTCGTCCTCCATCTGGATGAAGCGCCCGCCGGCCTTCGGCAGTTCCTGCGCCAGGAGCTCCACCACGTCCGTGGAAGGCGTGATCGGGTAACCGGCGCAAAACTTCACCCCGGCCTTCAACGCGCCCCAGGCGCAGGCTTCGTTGCCTTGGATGAGCTGGCTACTCATGGGACTCCTCCTCCGCTTTGCGCACTTCGATGGCCAAGTCGGGGCAGCGGTACTCACACAGCCGGCATCCGGTGCACTTTTCCGGATAGCTGATCAGGACGCGCTGTTTCTCGTCCCAGGTAAAGACCTTCTGCGGGCAGAAGGCTAAGCAGATGCCGCAGTGTTTGCACCACCTGCTGTTGATCTCAACCTTGAATGAGCCGTCCACCGTTTCTCCCTCCGTTTCTTCCCTCTGCTGACGGGCCCGCTTTTGCTCCCGCCTCACCTCCCTAGGCTTCAAGAAGCCGTCCTTCCAGGCCCAGGAGGGTACGCTTTTCGCCATTTACCAGGTGCCGGCAGACCATGTTCTCGGTCCGCGCCGCATCGTGCGCCCGCAGCGCAGCAACTATGGCCAGGTGCTCGCGCGTCGCCTGTTGGATCACCTCCCGGCGCAGGGTAGGGATATTCTCTTCGGAAAAGTAGCGCATCCGGAGGGAACTCAGCTTCACCCGATCCAGGATCTCCATGAGAACGCCGTTGGTCAGGTGTTTCACCAACAGCTCATGGAGCTCCAGGTCGGACTCGGTGTAAAGGTCGAACTCCTCCGGCCGGGCCAGAACGCGCTGCAGCTTATCCTCCAAAGCATCCAGTTCCTCTACCGAGCAGCGCTCGGCGGCCGTGCGCGCCGCGTAGGGCTCGAGGAGGCGCCTGACCTCCCAGATGTGGCGGACGTCCGCCGGCGTGATCGAGGTCACCTGCGCGCCCCGGTTGGGGATAAGGCGCACCAGGCCGATCCCCTCCAGGCGCACCAATGCCTCGCGCACCGGCGTGGTGCTCACGCCGAACTCGGCCGCCAGCTTGTCGATGGGGAGCTCCTCGCCCGGTCGGTACCTGTTGGTCAGGATGGCCTCCTTGAGCGCCTGGAAAAGCTGCTCGCGCAGTGAATGAAAGAAAATCCTACCCTGCACGCAACCTTCCTCCTAATTTTATCTCGGCTACATTGTATAGTTGTTTTTCTTCTCCGTCAATATATCATCGATGCAGTTCGCCGGCCGCCGGCGGCGCAAAACGCCACTAGGCTTGGACCGCCGGGCGGTTGACCACGTTCAGCGGCTCTTCGCCGCGCTCCACCCGCTCGATGTTGGCATAGGCCGTCTTAAGGACGCGCGTGTCGGCGTCGCGCGTGGCCGCGCCGACGTGGGGCGTACAGAGGAAGTTGGGCAGGGCAAGAAGCGGGCTGGTCGCCGGAAGCGGCGGCTCCGCCACCACATCCAGCGCCGCACCGGCGATCCAACCCTCGCGGAGGGCGGTGAGGAGGGCGGCCTCATCCACAATGGAGCCGCGCGCCGTGTTGATGAGGATGGCGCTGGGCTTCATGCTCCTGAGCTCCGCCGCACCGATCAGCCCCCGCGTTTCGGCCGTAAGCGGGATGTGAAGGCTCACGATGTCGCTGGTCCTGAGGAGCTCGGGAAGCGAAACCGCACGTATGCCGGGCGTCTCCTCCGGCGGGAGCGGGTGCCGCCGGTAGTAAACCACTTCCATCTCAAAGGCCAGGGCACGCTCGGCCACCGCCCGGCCGATGTCCCCCAGGCCCACCAGGCCCAAGCGCTTCCCCGCCAGTTCATAGCAGTAGGGACGGTGCCGCCACATGTTCCACTCCCCGGCCCGCGTTTCAGCCGCCAGGGCCGGCAGGTGGCGGTAGAGGCTGAGCGCCAGGCCGAACACCAGCTCCGCCACCGACACCTTGTTCGCCCCCGGGGTGCGCGCCACGATGATCCCGCGCCGGCTGGCCGCGGCCACGTCGATGTTGTCATAGCCCGCACCCAGCTTGTGAATGAGCCTGAGGCGCGGCGCCCGGTCCATCACCGCCGCGGTGACCGGCGCCGTATTCACCGTCAGGTACCGCGTGGCCGTCAGTTCCACCTCCCACTGCGGTTCTTCCGGCGTAACCAGCCGGAAGCCCGGCGGCAAAACCGCCAGGAAGATCTCCTTGAGTTCCGGGCTGATGCGATCCATGTGTACAATCGTCGGCAACAGTTATACCCTCCCTAAGAAAACCATTCGCCCTTCACCAGGCTGATTCCTGGTTCCGCAAGGCCTCGTTTGCTAAAGAACGTAGTTTATGCCCTGCCGGCGCGCACTGCCGCGCTGCAGGAGATAGATGACCACAAAGAGCGTCAAACCGACGATGTCAGTCAAGCTCCCCGGATCGATAAGCATGAGACCACCTAAAGCCAGGGCGGCGCGCTCCGGCAGGCCCGCCTGCTTGAGCAGCCAGCCCTGCACCGCCGCCTCCAAGGCCAACATACCGATGACCGCTCCCACCGCCACACGCAGGGCGCCGAAGACAGTGGTATTAATGAGCAGCAGCTGCGGTGACATGACGAAGATATACGGTACCAGGAAAGCGCCGATGGCCAGCTTGGTGGCATTGACCCCCGTCGCCATCGGCTCACCCTTGGCTATACCCGCCCCTGCATAAGCCGCCAGGGCTACCGGTGGAGTCAGGTCGGCCACGATGCCGAAGTAGAACACGAACATGTGCGCAGCAAGGAGTGGAACCCCCAGGTGGATCAAAGCCGGTGAGGCGATGGTGGAGGTGATGACGTAGTTGGCCGTGGTGGGCGAGCCCATACCGAGGATCAGCGAAGCGATCATCGCGAAGAACATGGTGAGAAGCAGGTTGCCGTGCGCCAGGGTCACCAGCCCGTTGGCCAGCTTAAGTCCCAGACCGGTCAGGGTGACCGAGCCGATGATCATGCCGGCGGCGGCCGTGGCCGCAGCCACGCCCAAAGCCCCGCGCGCCCCCTGCTCCAGGGCATCCAGGACGTCCTTCGGTTTGAGGCGCGTCTTGGGCGAGATGGAGCTGACAAGGATCGCCAGAACCATGGCCAGGAGCGCTGCCTTGGTGGGGGTGGCGCCCGACGCCATGATCACGATCAGGCCCAGGATGGGAATAAGCAGCAGACCCCGTTCCCGCAGGACCTTGCCCAGCCGCGGCACCTGCTCTTCGGGCAGCCCGGTCAGTCCTGTGCGCCGCGCCTCCAGGTGAACACCGATGCCGACGCCTGTAAAGTAAAGCAGCGCGGGAATAACGGCCGCCAGGGCCACGCGGGCGTAAGGAATCCCCGTGAATTCGGCCATCAGAAAGGCCGCCGCCCCCATGATGGGCGGCATAATCTGTCCACCGGTGGACGCCGCCGCCTCGACGGCACCGGCGAAATTGGCTTTGTAGCCGATGCTCTTCATCAAAGGGATGGTGAAGCTCCCCGTACCAACCACGTTGGCCACCGAGCTGCCGGAAATCGTCCCCTGCATGGCACTGGCGATCACCGCCACCTTGGCCGGACCGCCCACCGCCCGCCCGGCCACGGCGTTGGCCAGGTCGATGATGAACTGCCCGATGCCCGTCTTCTCGAGGAAGGCCCCAAAGAGGATGAAGAGGAAAACAAAGGTGGAGGATACACCCAAAGGAATGCCCAATATCCCTTCGGTGGTGAAGAACATGTGGCTGATGATACGTTCCACCGAAAAGCCGCGGTGGGAAAGAAAGCCCGGCAGGTATGGACCCACGTACGCATAGAGCACAAAGAGGGCGGCGATGGCCGTGATCGGTAGCCCGACAATGCGCCGAGCTGCTTCCAGGACCAGAAGAACAGCAATTGCACCTACGACAAGGTCCGGCTTTGTGGCGTCGCCGGCGCGCATGAGAATGTCCTGGTAATTGATGATCCAGTAGAGATTCACTCCGGCTCCCAAGAGCGCCAGCACCACATCCAACCAATACATACTCACAAAGGCCCGCCGGCTCTTCCTGTTACTAGGATAGAGAAGAAAGATGAGCGCCAGGGCGAAGCCCAGGTGCCAGGTGCGCTGGAGCTGTGCCGGCAGCACACCGAACACCGCGGTATAGAGCTGATACACGGACATGGCGACGGCCAGGCAGCGAATGACCCGGGCCCACGTCCCTGCGAGCCGCCGGTAATTGGATTCCATATCGACTTTGGCCCGTACTTCTTCGATGTCTTTCTCCGTAAGCTCCTTAAACTCCTCCATCACTCAACCCCCTTTTGTGCGGGTGCCGGTTTTTGCGACAACAGCAGCCACCTTAGGTGGTTGTACGCTAGAACCCAGCGGGGGTGCCGGCCGACCTGCAGGCGAATCGCCGTGCCCGGGGGTGCCAGCCTGGCCAGGGGCAGACTGCGGCCCTGATAGATGAGCCTGTGCTCGGCCACCCAGCCTATCGCCATTACCACCTCAGGGAAAACGCGGTTCATATTGGTGAGAATGTACTTGCCGTCCTTTAGTTCGAATTTCATGCCGGGGTCGGGACCGTACGGCAGCCCCGTTCCGTTCATGTCCCAGATGGTTGCGTCCACAACCAGCGCACCCTGGGGCGCCAGGTGCAGCTTTTCTTCCACCGGACGGCGGGCGATGGAGTGCAGGTACCAGATGGTAAACGGCTCATTGTAGTGTATCGGGAGCGCCAGGAAAAGCTCCTGGGAGTCTCGCTGCCGTATGTCCAGGCTGGGCGCAGGCAGCATGGTCCACACCGCCAGGACACAGGCGCATCCTATTGCCATAATATTCCAGAGGTGTTTATTCATAGATCAGGCCGGATAGAGCCTGCTCTACCCGGCCTCCCTCCATATTCAGTCTGAGCCGGCCGCCTTACTTCTGGACGCTCATTCCTTTCTCCTGGTAGTACTTGACTGCTCCCGGATGAAGCGGAATGGTGATTGCCTTGGCAGGATTATTGGGATCCATGTAGTTGGCTTTTGCGTTGGCCTGCGCCAAGGCATCCTTGTTCTCCCACAACGCCTTGGTCAGGTTGTAAACCACGTCGTCAGGCAGGTCCTGGTTGGCCACCAGCACGGCCTGGACAGCTACGGTATTGACATCGGCGGTCTGCCCCTGGTAGGTGTTGGCCTTGAGGGTAAACTGGCTGAAGAAAGGATACTTGGCCTGCAAGGCGGCCACGTCTTCAGCGCTGAAGGGAAGCACCCGGATCTTCTTTACAGCTGAAACGTCCTGAATGCCGGCGTTGGGAGCACCGGTGGTGAGCATAATCACGTCGATGTGATTGTCCTTGAACTGGTCGGCGGACTCGGCGTAAGAAAGGTAGAAGGGTTCGATGTCTTTGTAGGTAAGGCCGAAAGTCTCAAGGATCTGCCGCGCATTGGCCTCGTTGCCGGAGCCGGGCGCACCCACCGAAACCTTGTGGCCCTTAAGGTCCTTGATGCTTTGAATAGGGCTGTCCGCGGGAACGATGATCTGGATTACCTCCGGGTACAGGGTGGCGACGCCGCGCGCACTGTTGAGCGGCTTGTCTTTAAACGCCTCAATACCTTTTGCCGCGTACTCGGCAATGTCGTTCTGAGTGAGGGCCAGTTCGACTTCTTTCTTGTCCAAAAGCTTCAGGTTCTCCACCGAAGCGCCCGTAGCCTGGGCAGTGACATTATACCCGGCAAGCTTGCTGTTCCAGATCTGCGCCATGGCACCGCCCAGCGGGTAGTAGGTACCCGCCGTTCCACCCGTGGCCAGGATCATCTTGGTTCCTTGAGCCGCAGGGGCCGGCGCCTTCTCGCCCTCTTGCTCGGCCGGTGCCTGGCCCCCCTGCCCGCCGGCACAACCGCTCAGGGCGACCACAAGGCAAAGCAACAGGATGCTGAGGACCGTACTTCTCTTCATGTGCTCCCCTCCCGACCTTTTTCGTACCGCTGAGAGGTCCTGTCCCTGTAAGTTGTCACCCCCTTCACAATGTCAGTGCAATGTCGCCTTATCTGGTGCATCATGATTCTTCGTTCCTTTCCGAAATCCCTGCCGCAACCCGAGCGGGAAGCATAAGCAAAATTTATTGTGCCCTATAACATTTTCTGCTCCAGAAGGAGACCTCTTACCGCAACCGTCCCCTATGCGCCTGCCCGCGTCTGCATCCGGCGCTCCAGAACAACCGGCGATACCAAAGACGCCACAATGAGCACCAGCAGAATCACACTGATCGGCCGGGATAAGTAGTAGCTGAGAACCGACCCTTTAGCCAAGAGCAACGACTGGCGGAACCCCAGTTCGGCCATGGGGCCGAGAATAAGACCTAGGACTACCGGTGCCGGATGGAACCCATACCTGCGCATCAAGTAACCAACAGCCCCGAAGAAAACCATGGTCCAAACGTCGAACATGTTGTTACCAATGGCGAAAGAACCTATAACGCACAAGGTTACAATGGCAGGAGCCAGAACCCGTGCCGGAACCTGGGTGACGTACGTCACATAGCGTGCGAGCAGCATGCCGGCTACACCCATGAGAATGTTGGCCAAGATAAAGCCAACCATGGCCGTGTAGGTGATTTCGCCGTATTTGGTAAATAGCTCGCGTCCGGGGATGAGGCCGTGAATCATCAGCCCGCCCAACAAAACCGCCGCAGTGGCGCTCCCAGGAATGCCCAGCGTGAAGAGTGGAATGAGCGCGCCTCCGGTTACAGCGTTGTTAGCGGCCTCCGGACCGGCAACACCCTCAATGGCACCTTGACCGAACTTCTCCGGATGCCGCGAAAAGCGTTTCGCCTCGTTGTACCCCACCCAGGAGGCTATGTCGCCGCCGGCCCCGGGCAGCATGCCGATAATGACCCCAATTATTGAGGAACGCAAAATGGTGTTCTTAACGGCGTTAACTTCGCTCAACGGGGGGAGAAAACGCCAATCACGGATTTCGTTCGTCGCGCGGTGCTGTTCCTGCCGCGCCGTCTCGCTCATAATGAAAACCTGGCTTAGGGAAAACAGCCCGATCATGGCCGGTACCAAGGAAACCCCGGACTCTAGAGAAGTAACTCCGAAGGTGAACCGTGGGAAGCCTGTGTTTACGTCTACGCCGATGGTCCCTACCAAGAGGCCGAACACTGCAGAGATTAAGCCCTTCACCAGTGAGCCCGAAGCCAGGCTGCTGATGACCGACAAGCCAAACAGCGCCAGGAGGAAATACTCGGGAGGGCCGAACTTCAGCGATATCATGGAAAGGGGCGGTGCCAAAAGGAGGAGGAAGAATGAACTGATCAGCCCGCCGACCATGGAAGAGTACGTTGAGATCCGGATGGCGGTGCCTGCTTTCCCCTGCTGGGTAAGAGCATAACCGTCAATAGCGGTGGCCGCTGAGGCCGGAGTCCCCGGGGTGTGCAGGAGAATTGCAGAAATGGAACCCCCATAGATGGCCGATGTGTATATGGCCATCAGCATAAGAATGCCCGCCGCGGGGTCCATGCCGAAGGTAACAGGGACGAGGAGGGCGACACCCATGGTCGCCGTCAGACCGGGCAAGGCCCCGACAACCATCCCGCCGATGACGCCGATCGCTATTGCCGCCAGACTTTGGAAGGATAAAACATGCTTGATCACCTGAAGCAGCGTGACTTCCATCATTCTCACCCGCTATCTAGAATAGCAACCCGTGTGGTACCGGGACGCGAAGTTCCATGATAAACAGAAAATAAATGAAAAGCATGACACCGCCGATGGCGATGAAGTACGTGCTGAGGCGCCGGACCCCCAAGTAAAACATCACGCCGGCGCTGAAAAGCACCCCTGAAACGAAAAACCCTATCACCGGCACTAGCACAACAAACGCCAGGCATGCCAGAAAGGTTACCGCGGGAGGGAGAAAAGCGGCTTGCGTCTTCCCTTCGCTTACGTTTTCAGTTTGCCGTGGCCGCTTCAAGCTTTGTACAAACATCATACCCGCCAAGAGTATCAATGCACCCAACAGTAACTTGGGAAAGGCGTCCGTTCCTTGCGGAAAGTCGTCGGCGATGCGGTACAACCACACGCTGAAGGCTATGATTACGGCGCCGATCACCCAATCGCTTTGCACTTTCATAAACACTCCCCCTGGAAGAGAGGGGGCGGCCCCGGCGGCCCACCCCCGTTCAGACCTTACCAGCCCATCAGATCCTTAATCCGCTGCTCCTGCGCTTTGAGGAAGCCCTGGTACTCATCGCCGTCCATGTATTTCAGCGCCAGGCCGAGTTCTTCCATTTTCTTTTGATGTTCGGGGTTCTCCAGCGCCTCCTGAATCGCCTCAGCCACCTTATCGATCACCTCTTGCGGCGTGCCGGCCGGCGCGGCGATGCCCCGGGCGGCAAAGCTTACGACGTCAATTCCCTTTTCCTTGAGTGTGGGAACGTCCGGCAGGTACTTGGACCGCTCCTCACTCAGCACCGCAAGAACGCGGATGTCTCCGTTCCTGGCCGGCCCAACGACTTCCCCGACATTGCCCAGCAGAACGTCCACATGACCACCCAGCACCTGGGTCAGACACTCGGCAAAGCCCTTGGTTTGCACCATCTGGAACTTGGCGCCGGCTTTTCTTTCAAGCTCGAGCAAGGAGATGTGTTCGTCGCTGCCAATACCGGTAGAGGTGGCACTTAGCTCGCCGGGATGCGCTTTGGCATAGTTCATCAGTTCATCTATGTCCTTAAACTTACTGTCCTTGCGGACGGCAAACACAGTGTAGTCTAACACATGATTGGCAATGGGAGCAAAGCTTTCGAGATTGTCCTTTCTTTTCATAGCCGGATCGAGGTAGCCGATGATCATGTTCGGAATGTTAATGTAACCGATGGTATAGCCGTCGGGCTTGGCTTGAGCCAACTGGGTCCAGCCCACCCAGCCGCCGCCTCCGGTGACGTTAACCACCGTAACCGGCTGTCCCAGTTTTTTCTCCAAGTACGGCGTCAGGAGTCTTGCCCCGACATCGGTGCCGCCGCCGGCGGCGTAGGAGACGATCAACTGAATAGGTCTATTCGGATACTGCTCCCCCGTCGTTTCCCCCTTTTTCTCCTGCCCCGCCGGCTCCTGGGCCGTCGGTTGACTGCTGCACCCCGCTACCAGTGCAGCAATGAGCACACTGACCAGAACTGTTAGAAAAAGCTTGGTTCTCCGCACCCCTGTCCCCTCCTTCAGTCAACATCTTCTGTTGCTCCGCCCCGCTGGCCACCTTTATCTCTTTAAAGCAAGCTCTTCACCCCCCTCCCCTCTAACAGACTTGCGGCTCCTTTCCCGGGGCGGGTTTTGCCTTTACCCTCCCTGGCCCACGGAAATCACCATGCGGTGGGTGCCGTTGAGGACAAGCACTTTGGCCGCCGCACCGTAGCGTTTAAGTTCGCGGTCCAGTGCCTCCTGGGCACTTGCTACAGCTTCCATGTGGATGGCCTTGATTTGCTCGGGGTCCATCTTCGACTGGGCCATGATCACTCGGTGTTGTTTGAGCACTTGTGCCACGCCGTACGCCCGGTGGTGGCCCGGCTTGCGTTCAGGCAGGCTTTCTACCCGCGCCATCACTTCATCGGGGGTGGCTGCTTCTTTTAGGGTGTTGTAGAAAACTTCGTTGTAGATTCCTTCCTCCATGGGTGAAACAGCGATAATTGCACCTCCGGGCCGAACGCAGGAACGTCCCACCGCCGCTCCGGCCACGGCGCAGACGCCCAGCGCGCTGATGTGGTAGATGTTGCCGTCCTTGGGGTAGCCGGTGGCAACCACAACAATATCGGCCGGTTCCGGGATGTTCACCAGGAAGTCCCCTTGCAAGCCGGCGACTATTTGGCCGTGGGCCGCCTGTACCTCGCCGGCCGCCACCTGAACCAGGCTGCCGTCGTCCTCGCGTGTAACCCCGTTCACAATGAAATCGAGGCCGACCATCTGCGCCACTTCGAGGGCGGACTGGTAAAACGGATTGCCGGCCGTGTTACCATAGCGACACTGCGGGTGGTTTATCGTCGCCGGCGAGTGGGAGGCCCCTATTGTTCTGCAGCCGGCGATCCCAACCGCCATCATCTTAGGCCCGCCGCTGAAACCGGCAAAGGGGTGGGGGAGCACCGTTCCTACGGCAATCTTGAGGTCCGCCCGTGTAAAGAGGGTATTAACCTCCGCCGGCACACCCAAGGACGTGGTTCCCACATAGTCCACCGGGCTCCGATAACAGTCGTGGTTTTCAATGCGATAGTTGTGCACAATCTCAGGTCCCAGCTTTGCCTCCAGCTCTGCCATCGTGGCCGGCGGGTGTGAACCAACGCCCACCAGGATGGCAACATCTTCCCGGCGCATTCCGCCCGCTTCGAGCTCCTCCAATAATACCGGCATCACCACCCGCTCTATATTGGGTCGTGAAGCGTCGGTAATGGCGACGCAGGCGGTTTTCTTGCCCCGGCAGATTTCCACCAGCGGCCTGGCCCCCACCGGGTTCCTAAGGGCCGCTTGGACGGCGCGCCGGGGATCGGTCAGCGGCGGACGTTCCTTAGCAGAGTAAATCCCGGCCAGATTAGCATCGGGTACATTGAGCGGTACCGTGCCGCCTTTTCCATACAGCAGCTCAACTCGCACTTAAGTGCCCACCTTTCGTGAAAGGTACCAGGTCCATTTCCCGTACCTCTGTGCCGACCGGGGCCGCAGGTATGGGCTCGAATGATGGAACCTTATGACTAATGTATTTCATATCCTGCTTCATGTATTACGTTCTGGTATTAATTGGTATATTCTCCTTCTATATTAGAAATCCTCCTCTTTTTTGAACAAAGTGGTTGATTGCGCAACTCAACCACGGGACAAATCAAGGGCCGGGAACCGCCTCGGTCCCGGCCCACCTTTTGGCCTTCGCTAAAGAATCAACCTGCCGCGGTCAATAACCAGCTTCCCATCCACCCACAGGCTGGGCGCGGCGAGAACCCCGTCCAGGTGGCTCGCGCTTTCGTTTTGCCCCGCCAGGGTGAGGTTGTCGCCCAGGGCGAGGTGGATGCTGCCCAGGCGTTTTTTGTCCTCAGAGACGGTGGTGCCGTGGCGGGCGCAGGGATTCGTACCAACGGCAAACTCCCCGAGAATCCAGGAATTGGCGTCGCCGCGGACCTTCAGGATTGCCTCCAGGCGCCGGGCCTCATCGCCTCCTTTTACTTCCACCACCCGCCCGCGCTCAAAGCGCCAGGCAACCGGCTCCTTGAGCATGCCGATCTGATGCAGCGAGGAGTCCACCACCACCGTCCCGTCGGCCGTGCCCTCCACCGGGGCCATGGCGGCCTCCCCGTCGGGGAAGCAGGCGATGGTACCGGGGCGGAAGACGCCGGAGAGCTCAAAGCAGGGCCGGCCGGCGATGGAAAAGGTGATGTCCGTCCCCCGGTCGCTGGTGATGCGGACCTCTGAGCCGGCGGTCAGGAGCGCCGCCACCTCCCGCGTGATGCGCCCCACCTCGGCATAGTCGGCCGTGGCGGCGCCGCCGGTGAGCGTGGCCACGCTGATCTCCGGCATGCCGATGTACTTGCAGCCCTTTTTCAGCGCCGTGCGCACTGCAGTGGTGTGCGCAAAACCCGTCGAGGTGGCGAAGAGCATGAGCTCAGCACCGAGGATCCCCCAGCTGATCACCTGGGTCGGCTCCAGGCCGTGCACCGGCCGGCGTACCATCACCGTTATCGTCGGCTCCAGCCCCAGCTCATAGGCCGCTGCGGCCAGGGCTTGCGCCACCTCCGGCTCCACGCCGGTGTCGGTGATGACCACCGCTTCCCTTACGCCCTCCTTGTTCAGTTCCACCGGGATGCGCGCATAGCGCTGCAGGGTGAAGTCGTGCATCTTTTTCCCTCCCCGTGCTCTTCAGCGGCCGGCGGCCCCCGCCTGTTTCTCTTGTGCCAGGTAATGGTTGATGATCTCCTCCGCCCGGTCCACGTTGACAATCCCGCAGGTGCAGGGGCGGGCCAGCTCCTCGGCCGCCTGCCGCGCCGTCTTGCGGCCCTTCTTCACCAGCTCGAGCTGTTTTTCCACCAGGGATTGCGCCATCATCCCGTGGCCGCACATGGTCACGATCTCCATTACAGTTTCCACAGGCAGCCGTTCCGTCCGCCCCCAGACCCCCAGCGACAGGTTGATGGAATGCGGCTTACAACCCAACTCCTGTGCCATCTTCAGGACCTCGTCCGTCAGGCCGCTCACCGTTACGGAGATGCCGTAGTCCCGTTCCTTGACCTTTTTCAGCACCTGCAGTACCTTTTCCCGGCTGGAGAAGCAGCAGCGCACCCGCGGCACCTTGGCCTTGTACAGGTTGTCGCGGATATCCTGGATGGTAGAGCCGTCGTAAATATTGCGTACCTCATACGAGCCGATGTTGGTGGGCCCGGCCTCCGCTATGATGTCAATGATCTCCCGCAGCTTTTCGTGGGAACCCTCGTGGTTGATGCGCGCGGCTGGAGTAAAAAGGAGTACATAATCCTTCTTTAAGGACTCAATGCTGCCGCGGCGGTGTAAAGAGTGCGTCACGTTTATTCCTCCCTCAGCGGGCGACCCAGGCCCAGGTTGATCTTGGAGTTCGGCCGGTAGTGGATGCCCAGCTCCTGCAGCACCGGCAGGACGGGGATGCTCCCGTCTTCGGCGAAACGGGTGATCAGGTCCAGGGAAAAGACGGTATCCACCTCCTGCGCCAGGTCCTTGATGGTGAGGAGCAGCTCCTTCAGCCGGTCGGCGGGGGCGGCGAACTCCACGATGCAGGATATCACCCGCTCGTTGCGCACCCAGTCCTGCAGGGTACCTTGGGCCGGGTCCGCCAGGAGGTGGGAAAGGGGGTTGTTCTCCTCCAGGTGAATGCCCAGGCGCGCCAGGCGCATGGTCACCTTCTCCACATCGGTCATCCGGGCGCCCAGAACCGGCCGCCCCATCTCGATGGCGATGCCGACCTCGCCGCGCTTCACCCGGGCCGTCACGTCGTTGGTCTTGACTTCCTCAGTGCCCCGGCCGGGAAGGAGCGTCTCTTTATGGGTGGCCATGGCATCGGAGAAGAACTTGCGCACCGAACGCGGCCTCTCGTACACCTCCGCCGGTTCCTCCAGAGCCCCAGAGGGGCAGCCGGCCATCCGCAGGCAGGTGCCGCACTCGGCACACAGGTCCTGGTCGATGTACACCCGGTCCGGTTCCTCCACTCGAATCGCCCCCACCGGGCAGTAAGGGACGCACCGGCGGCAGGCTGTACAGAGGTCTTCACGAATCTGCATGGACTGACCACTCCTTCTGCGTGCCTATTCTTGGAGAGCCGGTTTGGCCCTGAGTACGCTGCGCAGCACCGGCACCAGCACCGCCGCCGCAGAGATCAGAAGGATCAGCAGCGAGAGCGGCCGGGTGACAAAGATGGCCATACTGCCGTGGGACAAAAGCAGCGACTGCCGCAGTGAATTCTCCATCATGTTGCCCAACACCAGGGCCAGCACCAGCGGCGCCGCCGGGTACTCCAGTCTTTTCATCGCGTACCCGATGGCACCGAAGGCCACCGTAATACCCACATCAAAGAGGCTGTTGTTCAGGCCGAACGAACCGGCCAGGATGAAAGCGATCACCCAGGCCACCAGGGTGTGGTTGGGAATGTCCAGCACCTTGACAAAGAGCGGGATAAACAGGAGGAGCAGCAGCATCAGCATGACATTGCCGACGTACATAGAGGAAATCAAACCCCAGACAAATTCGGGGGCACGCTCGAAGATGAGCGGGCCGGGCCGCAGGTTGTACATCATAAGTGCGCCCATGAGCACGGCCGTGGTGGCCGAACCCGGCACTCCAAGAGCCAAGAGCGGTACGAACGCACCGACCGAAGCTGAATTGTTGGCCGCTTCCGGCGCCGCCACGCCTTCGATGGCCCCCTCGCCGAACCGCTCCGGGTGCCGCGAGGTGCGTTTGGCGGTGGAGTAGGAAATGAAAGAAGCGATGGTACCACCCGCTCCCGGCAGCATGCCGATGAAAAAGCCGATGCCGGTGCTGCGCAGGATGTGCGGCCAGGACACCCGCCAGTCCTCTTTGTTGGGAAGAAGGTTGCGGAAACTCAGTTTCACCTCGGCGCGCTTCAGCTGCTGCATTTCGCCGGCAGCCAGGTTAATGAGTTCAGCGATACCGAAAAGCCCCAGCGCCACGGTGATGAACTCGACGCCGCTGTAGAGCTCCATCCGGCCGAAGCAGAAGCGCGGCAGGCCGGTTACGAGGTCTGTCCCCACGCAGGAGAGGGCCAACCCCACCAGCATGGAAGCCATGCCCTTGAAGGGGGACCGCCCTGTAAGCCCTGAAACGGTGGACAGTCCCATCACCATCAAGGCAAAGTATTCGGGCGGCCCGAACCAGAGCGTGGCCTGCGCCAAGGCCGGTGCCAGGAAGGTGAAGACGATCACAGAAACGGTGCCGCCGATGAAGGAAGCGAAAGACGCCATCCCCAGAGCCGGGCCGGCCCGACCCTTTTGCGCCAGGGGGTAGCCGTCCATGCAGGTCATCACCGCCGCGGCGTCACCCGGCGTGTTGATGAGAATCGAGGCGATGGCGCCGCCGTACATGGCGCCGTAGTAAATCCCGGCCAGCATGACGATAGCCGTTACGGGGTTCATGCCAAAAGTGATGGGTAAGAGCACGGCCACGCCGGTGGAGGGTCCTAAGCCGGGGAGAGCGCCGATGATGGTGCCGGCCACCACACCCACCAGACACGCCAGGAGGTTCGGGGGCTGGGTGGCGACGGCAAAGCCCTTCAGCAGCAGTGCAATTGTCTCCATGCCGCCCGCCTCCTTAAATCCCCAGCAGCCCGGTCGGGAAAGACACCATAAGGAACCGCACAAACAAGAAGTAGAAGCACACACCCACCGCCACGGTGGTAAGCGCCGTCTGCTTCCAAGAACCGCCCAGGTAGCGGATGATGAAGCCGGCCAGGAAGGTCAAGCTGAGGAGCAGCCCGAGAACATAACTCAGCACGATGGTCACGGCGCCCACAACCGTCAGGACAGCCAGCACCTTGAGCGCCCGTGGCGAGAATACCGCTGTGCCGGGCAGGCTCCTGCTCTCCCAGAGAATGCCCAGGCTGAAGACACCCAAAAAGACGCTGATCCAAAACGGGGTAAAGCCCGGTCCCGGCACGTTCTTCTCCATATAACCCAGACTTAATGCAGTGAGGCCGATGTAAAGAGCCAACACGAGAAGTACCAGCGCGGAGATCTGGTTTGCGCGTTTCATCTATCTTTCCCCCTTGCCACCTGCCGGAGAGGGACCGCCGTCCCTCCCCGACAGGTGCCCCGCTTGCTATTTCAGCAGGCCAAGCTCTTTGAAGATATTGGTGTAAAGCTCGTTCTGTTTTACGATGGCGTCGCCGAACTCCTTGGCCGGCAGGTAGCGGGATGTTACCATGTTGGGCTCAATGTAATCTTTCTGCCACGTCTGGCTCTCGCTCAGCTTCTTGAAGGCCTCCTCGAGCACCTTCAGCGCCTCTTCGGGAATATTCTTCGGCGCGACGATGCCCCGGAACTGGTGGAAGACAACGGTGTCGAAGCCGAGCTCCTTAAAGGTAGGAACATCGGGGAGTTTGGCCAGACGCTGGTCGCTCGTAACCGCCAGCGGGCGGGCCTTCTTGGCCTCGAGCTGGCTCAGGGCCTCACCCGGGTTGGCCCAGCACAGCTGCACGTGACCGCCGAGAAGCGATGTCATGGCGTCGCCGCCGCCTTCAAAGGGAACGTAGTTGAACTTCACCCCGGCCTGTTTCTCCAGGAGGCCGGTGCAAACCCGGTCGTCCGACAGGCCGCTGGCTCCGCTCACCGCCAAGCCCTCGGGTTTCGCTTTGGCCGCCGTGAGCATGTCATCCAGGGTTTTGTAGGGCGAGTCCTCTTTAACCATAAGTAAGAAGGGATCCATGGCCAGGGCCGATATGGCCGTGAAGTCCTTGTAGCTCACCGGCGAATTGCCGGCCAGCGGCGTGGTCCAGAAGCTGGAGCTTACCGTGCTGATGATGTAGGGGTCGCCGATCTTGCCGGCCACATAGCTCCAACCGATGGAGCCGCTGCCGCCCGGCTTATTCTCTACCACCAGGGGCTGCGGCAGGAGCTGTTCTTTCTGCATCACGTTGGCGATCGCCCGAGCCATGATATCGCTGCCGCCGCCCGCCGACATAGGTACCAGGAAGGTGATAGGCTTTTCGGGATACTTGGGCGCCGCCGGTTTCTCCCCCGCCGGCGCAGCCGGCTTACTGCAGCCGGCAAGACCGATGCTGAGCACCACCACGAGCAGAAGCACCGAGGCTTTTTTCATCCGAGCTACCCTCCCTCTTCCTTGCACGTGCCGCTCTCGGTTCTTTCCCCAACCCCACGACGTCCCCTTGACGTTCTTCCCAACTTCTCCCGCCGGCACCACCTCCTTGGCTACATTATATTTTTATCCGGCAATGTTGAAGTGCGCCCACATACCCGTACTCCCGGCTCAGGTCAGTGTGCCATGGAAGAGGGGGACGCTCCAGCCTCAGCCATCGGCAGCGCTTCCTGCTCCCGGGCGCGCAAAACACGCAGGAGACGCTTTTCACCCGCACTCAGGTGCTGAAGTATCTTCCGACCGGCCTCTTCGGCATCACGTCTCCGCAGCGCTTCGACGATGTCCAGGTGTTCCCGGGTAACCTGGCGTATCACCTCGCAGCGCAGCGGATCCTCGCTTCCCTCTACGTAGTGGCGGATGCGGATGGAGTGCAGGTTTACCCGCTCCAAGACCTCCCGAAGCAGCTTGTTGCTCAGGTGTTTGTAAAAGAGGGCGTGCACCTCGAAGGACACCTGCGAGTAAGCAGCAAAGTCCTGTGGGCGGCCCAGTACGTTTTGGAGTCCGGCAATGACGCCTAACAATTCCTCAAAGTTGCACTTTTCCACTGCCGCTTCCGCCAAGTGGGGCTCCAAGAGCTTACGCACCTCCCAGACATCGCGGATGTCGCTTTCCGTAATGGGAGCCACAACGGCACCTTTGTTGGGAACAATCCGCACCAAACCCGCGCTCGCCAGCCGTGCCAGGGCCTCGCGCACGGGTGTATTGCTGACGCCGTATTCCGCCGCCAGTTTCTCGATCGGCAGTTCCTCGCCCGGGCGGTACTGATTGGCTAAGATGGCGTCCTTGATCGACTCAAACAGTTGCTCCCATAGTGTGGAGAAAATAAGTTTTTGCTTCACAATTCGCCCTCCGGTGTCATGTCTTTCTTTATGACTATTATAATTTTGTTGCTGTTTTAAGTCAATGTATTTTACACACGGCATACTCCAACGCTGTGACCCATTGTAACCGCAGCTGCGACCAGGAATAAACACAAAAACCCGGCCCCTTGCGGGGTCGGGCTTTCGAACCTGGCTGGCTTAGTAGTCCATGTCGCCGGCTCCGGGCGGCACGGGCGGGGTCTTTTCTTTTTCGGGGATTTCGGCCACCAGGCACTCGGTGGTGAGAAGGAGCGAGGCGATACTGGCCGCGTTCTCGAGGGCGGTCCGGGTCACCTTCACCGGGTCGACGATACCGGCCTTCACCATGTCCACGAACTCTTCGGTGGCGGCGTTGAAGCCGACGCCTTCCGGCGACTCCTTAATCCGGTTGACGATCACGGAACCCTCGAGGCCGGCGTTCTCGGCAATCTGGCGCAGCGGCTCCTCAACGGCCCGCTTGACGATGCGGATGCCCACCGCCTCGTCGCCTTCGGCCGTAAGGCCGTCCAGCACCTTCACAGCATTGAGGATGGCGGTGCCGCCGCCGGGGACAATGCCCTCCTCAACCGCCGCCCGGGTGGCGTTGAGGGCGTCCTCGACGCGCATCTTCTTCTCTTTGAGCTCGGTCTCGGTGGCCGCGCCGACCTTAATCACCGCCACGCCGCCGGCCAGCTTGGCCAGGCGCTCCTGCAGCTTCTCGCGGTCGTAATCGGACTCGGTCTCCTCGATCTGCTTCTTAATCTGGGCCACGCGGGCCTTGATATCATCCTGCTTGCCGAAGCCTTCGACGATGGTGGTCTTTTCCTTGGCCACCTTCACCTTCTTGGCCCGGCCGAGGGAATCCAGCTCCACGTTCTCGAGCTTGATGCCCAGGTCCTCGGAGATGAACTTGCCGCCGGTGAGGATGGCGATGTCCTCCATCATGGCCTTGCGGCGGTCGCCGAAGCCGGGCGCCTTGACGGCCACGCACTGGAGGGTGCCGCGCAGGCGGTTCACCACCAGGGTCGCCAGGGCCTCGCCTTCAACGTCCTCGGCAACGATGAGGAGCGGCTTGCCGGTGCGGACGACCTTCTCCAGGACGGGCAGGAGGTCGTTGATGGCCGAGATCTTCTTCTCGAAGAGGAGGATGTAGGGCTCCTCCAGTTCCGCCTCCATGGTCTCCGCGTTGGTGGCGAAGTAGGGGGAGACATAGCCGCGGTCGAACTCCATGCCTTCGACCACCTCGACGGTGGTGGTGAGGCTCTTGGACTCCTCCACGGTGATGACCCCGTCTTTGCCCACCTTATCCATGGCATCGGCGATCAGGCCGCCGATCTCCTCGTCGTTGGCGGCGATGGAGGCCACGTGCGCGATGCTCTCCTTGGACTCCACCGGGATGGCTTTCTTTTTGATCTCGTCGGTAATGGCCTGGACCGCCCGGTCCACGCCCTTCTTGAGGAAGATGGGGTTGGCGCCGGCCGCCACATTCTTCATGCCCTCGAGCATAATCGCCTGGGCCAGAACGGTGGCGGTGGTGGTGCCGTCGCCGGCTACGTCGTTGGTCTTGGAGGCCACCTCACGGCAGAGCTGCGCCCCCATGTTCTCGTACGGGTCCTTAAGTTCAATCTCTTTGGCTACCGTCACACCGTCTTTGGTGATAACGGGGGAGCCGAACTTCTTACTAAGTACTACGTTGCGTCCCTTCGGCCCCAGGGTAACCTTTACCGCGTTGGCCACAGCGTTGACACCGCGCTCCAGCGCGTGCCGGGCTTCCTCGCGGTAGGCCAGTTGTTTACCCGCCATGTAACTCGCCTCCCTTGCTTACTTTTCGACAACGGCCAGAACGTCGCTCTCGCGAAGAATCAGGTACTCCTCGCCGTCGAGCTTGACCTCGGTCCCGCCGTACTTGGCGTAGATCACGCGGTCGCCCACCTTAACCTCGGGAGCCAGCCGCTGGCCATTATCCAGCACCCGGCCGGGGCCGACGGCAATAACCTCGCCCTCCTGGGGCTTCTCCTTGGCCGTATCAGGTAGGACGATACCTCCCTTGGTCTTTTCCTCGGCGCTGATGGCCTTGACCACAATTCGGTCGCCGAGCGGTTTGAGCATACTTCTTGGCCCTCCTTTCGTAACTTTTAGCACTCCTTAATGGAGAGTGCTAACAACCAAGACCTATAATACACAATTTCCCCCAGGTAGTCAAGAGTTCCAAGACGGCTGTTTCATCACCCCTAGAACCCGATGAATTCCCGCAGGATGGAGGTACGGGGGATCTCGGCCGCCGCGTCGAGCGGCAGGAAGTAGGCCAGGAACTTCTGAAGGATCTTGGCCTGACTGTAGGCCGGGCTTTCCTTCGGCACCGCCGCCAGCAGGGGCTCGGCGTAGCGCTTGAGCACGGCCAGCTCGTACACCAGGGCCGAGTTGAACATGGCGTCGGCCTCTTCTTGGAAGGGGAAGATGTTGCGCTCTTCGCCGCGCCGCACCGAGGGCCAGCGCAGGATGGTCCGTTCCGCCTGGGCGGAACGGTACTTGCTGTCGCGGACGATGCGGCGCAGAAGCCGCGTATCGGTGGTGGGGATGCGGTTGTGGCGGTCGACGTTGAGCTGGGTGAGGGCGCTCACGTACACCTTGAACTTCTTGTCCTTGGGGATGGAGGCGGTCAGCTTCTCGTTGAGGCCGTGGATGCCTTCAACGAGAATGGGCTGCCCGGGCTCCACCTTGAGGCGCCGGCCCACCCAGGTGCGCGTACCGCGCTTAAAGTCGAACACCGGCACCTCCACCTCTTCGCCCTGGACCAGCTGCACCAGCTGTCGGTTGAACAGCTTCAGGTCCAGCGCCTCCAGCACCTCAAAGTCGTAGTCGCCCTTTTCGTCGCGCGGGGTGTGCTCGCGGTCCACAAAGTAGTCGTCAAGAGAAATGGTCACCGGCCGCAGGCCGTTGACGCGCAGCTGGATGTAAAGGCGCTGCGCAAAGGTGGTCTTGCCGGAAGAAGACGGCCCGGCGATGAGGACCAGGCGGATGCGCTCGCGGTTTTGGGTGATCTGGTCGGCGATCTGGGCGATCTTTTTCTCGTGCAGGGCCTCTGCGATGCGCACCAGCTCCGGGCCGTAGCCGCCGGCGATGAGCCGGTTCAGCGCGGCCACGTTTCCTACTCCCAGGATCTCACCCCAGTGCTCGGCCTCGCGAAAGACGGCGGCCAGTTTGGGCTGGTCGCGGTAGGGCGGTAGGGCGCCCGGGTTATACTTGTTAGGGTAGAGCAGGATGAGGCCGGGGAGGTAAAAGCGCAGGGCAAACAGGCGCAAAAAGCCCGTGCTCGGCACCATGTAGCCGTAAAAGTAGTCGTAGCGCCCGGCGAGCTCATAGACATTGAGGTAGTCTTTCTTGCGGTAATCGAGAAGCTCTGCCTTGTCCTCCTGCCCTTGGCGGCGGAAGAGCTCCTTGGCCTGCGCGAGCGAGAGTTGCGTTTTCTTAAAGGGTAGATCAGCCGCCACCAGTTCGCGCATGCGCTGCTCGAGTGCCGCCACGTCCTCTTCCGTGAGGGCCCGCTCGCCGTGGAGCTCGCAGTAGAGGCCGTTACCCAAAGAGTGCTCAATGCTGACCCGGCACCGGGGCAGCACGTCCTGCGCCGCCCGGATGAGCAAAAAAGAAAGGCTCCTCACGTAAATGCGCTGGCCGTCGTCCGAACCGAGGTCCAGAAACTCCACCGGGGCATCTTCGGTCAGTGGATATGTAAGCTCCCGCAGTTCGCCGTTCACCCGGGCCGCCACTATCGGCGAAGGGAAGCGGCCTTCGTACTCGCGGCTCAGGTTTAGGAGCGTTGTCCCCCGGGCGAAGTCCCGCACCTCGTCCCCGTTTTCCCCAATCTTAAGCTTAAGGCGCACCGTGTCTTCACCCAGTGCCATGCTTTCCCCTCTCCCTTCTCTGCTAACATTATACCTTACCCCGGCGCTGCTGCACATGGCTGCCGGAGACCGCATAAAATGCGGGTGAAAGCCCTGGAAAGGAGGGATTTTCATGCCGGCACAGCCGCCCAAGAGCCTCCTTTTGGAAGAGCTCGGCACCATAGAGTTCTGGGCGGAGATTCAAAGCGAGCATCCGCAAATACTGCTTTCAGTATTGCCCCATCTGCAGGAAAGGTATGCGCGCGAACTCCGGCGTCTCCAGCGCGCCTTTGACGACATCGCCCGTCGGGCGGAGAACCTGCGCGTCCGCCTCGAGCGTGCCCCCGACGAAGAAACCGGTGAGGTGGCAACGGCCGCGGCCGCCCTGGCGCGCGATGCCAGCCGGGGCAACGATGAGTTCCGCGCGTTGCTGCGCGAGCTGGTGACCATCTACCCCGAGACCGACCTGGCGCTTCTCCTGCAGCACATGCTCATGGAGACGGAACACTTTGCCGAAAAGCTCAGCGCCATTGAGCCCACCCTACCACCGCAAAACCAGCCACCGCCGCAGCCCACCCTGGAAGGCGTCTTGACGGAGCTCCAGTTCTGGGCTCGCGACCAGCGCGAACACGCCGTGCTCTTGAGAGCTTTCCTGCCCAACGTCAGCGCCGAAGACCGCGCCGCCCTGGCCCGCTTCGAGCGCGACTACCGGGCCCTCGAGCAATCGGCGCGGCGGCTTAGAGAAGCTGCTACCGTCCCCGGCCAGCCCCCCGAAGCGCTCACCACCGAGGCCCGGCGCCTGGCCATGGTGGCCCGCAATCTCACCCTGGAGTTCATTCGCTTCCAGGAAGATCTCCTCAATCGCTACACCGACCCGGCCTCCCGTTTCCTCATCCGCCACACGCTCAGGGAAGCGCGCCGCTTCATCGAGGAGCTGCGCGCCTCTGGTTACGTAACCCTACGGAGCGAATAGCCCGCAGCCGTTTCCCGGCACCTATGGCGCAGCTTTGCGCACTGAAACCGCCCGCAGCATGACCTGCGGGCGGCGCCGGCTTGCGCAGCGGGGATGGCACGGGAACAGGACCTTTCGCAGATATGATACAAACTTTGAAAAGTTGATACCTGACCCCGGATTAGATGGCGAGGATGGCGGCGAGGTCGTAAAGGGAGCGGTTGATCTGTTTCTTGCCGGCGAAGACCTCGCGGAAGGGAACGGCCAGGACCTCGTCTTTAACATAGGACATGGCGAGCGCGCTGCCGCCCTCGAGCAGGGATTCCACGGCCTGGGCGCCGAGGCGGCTGGCCAGGATGCGGTCAAAAGCGGTGGGGGCGCCGCCACGCTGCAGGTGCCCGAGCACGGTCACCCGTGTATCAAAGCCGGTGCGCTTCTTTACCTCCTGGGCGATGGTGTAGCCGGAGGCGACGCCTTCGGCCACCAGGATGATGCTGTGCACCTTCCCCCGCGCAGCGCTCCACTTGAGGCGCTGGCAGACGTTGTCCAAGTTGTACGGTACCTCGGGAATAAGAATGGACTCGGCTCCGCCGGCGAGACCGGCCGTTAAGGCGATCTGGCCGCTCTTCCGTCCCATGGTCTCCACCACAAAGGTGCGCTCATGGGCGGTGGCGGTGTCGCGGATCTTGTTCATGGCCTCGACCACCGTGTTCACGGCGGAATCGAAACCGATGGTATAATCGGTCCCGGGAATGTCGTTGTCGATGGTGCCAGGCACGCCCACGGTGGCGATCCCGCGCTCGGCCAGGGCCTGTGCCCCGCGGTAGGACCCCTCTCCGCCGATGACCACCAGGCCCTCTATCCCCGCCTCCCGCAGGTTGGCCACCGCCTGCTCTTGGCCGGCTTCGCTCTTAAAGCGTTCGCTCCTGGCGCTTCTTAAGATGGTGCCGCCGCGCTGGATGATGTCATCGACGGAGCTTAAATCCAGGGGCGCAAATTCGCGGTTAAGTAGGCCTTCGTAACCGTGGGAAATACCGATCACCTGCACCTCGTGCATCGCCGCCTGGTGTACCACCGCCCTGAGGGCGGCGTTCATGCCGGGCGCATCACCGCCGCTGGTGAGCACAGCGATCTTTTCCATGGTTTTTCGTACCCCCTACCTACTTTAACGTTCAACTAAGGCCACAACCCCAACTCCAGCGCCGCGCAGTCATTCCCCACGCACCCCGACCTTTCCCGTCTCTGGGGCTCCGGTGTACGGACGGCAAGGCAACGCCCATGCCGCAGGCGGCCGACAGCGATGGATGAGAATCGAGCCGCCGGCCCGGCCGTTTTTACTCCGGGTACTTTTCCGGATCGGTGAGGTAACAGAATGTCTCCGGGTTCTCGATAAACGCCTGGTAGAGGGGAGTCCCCTTTACGAGCCCCAGCTTCCGGTACTGGCGCGCCAGGCGCCGCTGCAGGTGGGGGACATAGTCGTAATGCGGATTGGCCACAAAGGTGGACTCGCCCTGCACCCGCACCTCGTAGTAGGCGGCACCGCCCAGCTTGGCCATCGGTTCATAGAGTGAGGTGAAGCCGGCGGCCACCCAGTTGGCCATCACCAGGGCCTCATTACTCGGGTTGATGGTAACGTGGCCCCAGTTGGGTGGGATGGCCACTTTGTCCCCGGCCCCGGCCTCAAAGAGCACCACTTCTTCCACTTCCTGCGTCTCCGGGTCCAGGCGCTGCAGCAGGTAGTGCGCCTGACCGTGCAGCACTTCGTACACCTCGGGGAAACTCTTTTTCGTTCCCGGGGCCGGTGGGTGATAATGGCCGGCTGTCTTCACATACTCAGGCCCGAGCAGGGCGGGCGGAATAATCGTAATGTCATAGCGCAGGCCGTGTCGCCGGATAAGCTCCTCATCCCCGTTTTGGTGGACATCGCGGTACATGAAGTAAAGCTGCTGTTTGGGGTCCACTGTTGCCGGAGCGTAGAACACCTCTTTCATGTCCCCGGCCAGTCGTACCTGAGGCTGTACCGGCGCGATGCCCCGGCCGAACTTAAGCTCTGTCCCGTCCAGGGTTAGGGCCAATCCGGCGTTCGCTGAAAGGTCTGTCTGCATGGGGAAACCTCCTCTAGTGCATCCCTACCGACGAAAAGCTACATCGAGTATTATATTCGCTGGGTAGGAGGTATATCCTCCCTCTCCTCCCCAAAACTTCCCACGCCGTGGTATAATCTGGGTAAAGACTGAAAGGAGGAATCCCTTTGCCGTATCTGGCCTGCACCGGCTGCGGGAAAAAACACCCGCTGGCCACCGACCTGCGCTGCGCGGACTGCGGCGAGCCCCTGGAAGTGCGCTACGAAACCCTCACGCCGCCCGCCCGGCTGACGGAAGAGCCCTGCTTTATCGCCCGCAACGTCAACATCTTTCCCTTCCCGAATCTCAGGCCTGAGCTCAGCCTGGGCGAGGGAGGCACGCCGCTCGTTGAGGCGGTTCACCTGCAAAGAGAAACAGGCATCGGGGAAATTTACTTAAAAAACGAAACCGTCAATCCCACCTGGTCCTTCAAGGACCGGGGAACATCCCTGGGCGTTCAGGCAGCCCTGCAGCTCGGCTTTGAGCGCGTCGGGACGGTTTCCTCCGGTAATATGGCCGCCTCGGTGGCCGCCTTCGCCGCCCGCGCCGGGCTGGAGGCTTTCGTCTACGTGGCCGCCGACATCCCCGAGAGCAAGCTGGGTCCCATCGCCATCTACGGCTGCCACCTCACCCGCGGCACCGGGGATTACGGCAGTCTATACTACCATGCCTTGGCCTTCGGCAAGGAGCGCGGCATCTACTTCATCAGCTCGGACAATCCCTTCCGCATTGAGGGACAAAAGACGCTGGCCTACGAGATCCTGGACCAGCTCGACTATGAGCCCCTGGATTTCATCGTGCTGCCCGTCTCGAGCGGCGGCAACATGGCCGCTGTCATCAAGGGCTGCGAAGAACTGGTGGCCCTGGGGCTCATTCAGAAGGCGCCCTTTGTCATCGGCGTGCAGGCCGCCGGCTGCTCGCCCATCGCGCGGGCCGCGGCAGAAGGCAAAGAAAAGATTGAACCCTTCCCCAACCCCGACACCATCGCCCACGCCATCGCCAATCCCTTCCCGCCCAGTGGCAACCGCATCCTGCGTAAAGTAAGGGAGGGCCGCGCCACGGTGATGGCCGTAAGCGACGAGGAGATCATCGCCGCCCAGGCCTTCCTGGCGCAGAAAGAGGGCCTGTTCGTGCAGCCGGCCAGCGCCGCCCCGGTGGCCGCCGTGCGGAGGCTCGCCGCCGCCGGCACCCTGCGGCCCGAGCACCGCGTCGCCGTTATCGTCACCGGCAGCGGCCTTAAAGACACCGGCGCCCTGGCCCATCACCACCTCGAGGGCGAAACAGCGGAGCGGCGGTAGGAGGCAGGTCGAGCCCTGAGCGGGCCAAGTGGGAAGAGCTTCGCTTTGCGTTCCGCGGGGAACTCCCGCAGGGGGTAAGCTGATCTGTGCAGGCTCTGCTTTACGGCAGGGCTTTTTCTGTTTCTACGTCGAAGAAGTGCAGGCGCTCCGGCGCCACCGCCAGGTGCAGGCGCTCGCCCGCGCGCAGCGCGGCGGCCGCGCCCAGGCGCGCCATCAGCTGCGCCCCGTGGAGGCTGAAGTGGACCAACGTCTCGGCGCCCAGCGGCTCCACCACCTCCACGGTGGCCTCGAGCGCGGTCTCCGGGTGGGCCGTCACAAAGTCCACCTCCGCCCGGAGATCCTCCGGCCGGATGCCCAGGATCACCTGCTCCCGGCCGGCCAGGGCGGTCGCCTGGGCCTCCGTCAAGCCGAACCTGGCCCGGCCGCCGGCAAAGGTAAGATGCCGCCCGCCTGTCACCGCAGCAGTGAAAAAGTTCATGGGCGGCGAGCCGATGAAGCCCGCCACAAACACGTTGGCCGGGTGTTCATACACCGCGCGGGGTGCGGCCACCTGCTGCACCACCCCATCCTTCATCACCACGATCCTGTCGCCCATGGTCATGGCCTCCACCTGGTCGTGGGTGACGTAGACGATGGTGGCCTTGAGCTCGCGGTGCAGCCGCGCCAGTTCGGCCCGCATGTCCACCCTGAGGCGGGCATCCAGGTTGGAGAGCGGCTCATCCATAAGAAAGACCTGGGGCTGGCGGACGACGGCCCGGCCCAGGGCCACCCGCTGGCGCTGGCCGCCGGAAAGCTCCCGGGGACGGCGGCTCAAAAGGTGCACAATCCCCAGCCGCTCGGCCGCCGCCCGCACGCGCCTTTCCACCTCGGCCCGCGGCAGGCGGCGCAGCTTCAGCCCGAAGGCCATGTTTTCAAAGACGTTCATGTGCGGGTAGAGCGCGTAGTTCTGGAACACCATGGCGATGTCCCGGTCCTTGGGAGCCACGTCGTTAACCAGCCGGTCACCGATGTAGATGCGGCCGGCGGTAACCTCCTCCAGCCCGGCGATGAGCCGGAGCGTGGTGGTTTTGCCGCAGCCCGACGGCCCCACCAGCACCACGAATTCCTCGTCTTTTATTTCCAGGGTGAGGTCCTTCACCACCCGCGTGGAGCCAAAATTCTTCTCAATGTGTTCCAGGTATACCCGGGCCATGCCCCTCTCCCCTTCTGTCGCATAGCTTAAGCGCTGCCGCCACGGCGCCCCGCACGCCGGCGGCACTCCCGAGCACTGCCGGCACCACGGGGTAGGTGACACCGGATGCCGTCATCGTCCGGGCGGCCAGGGTGCGCTTGAGCGGCCGCAGGAGCTTCTCTCCCGCCTGGGCCACCCCGCCCCCCAGCACGATCCGTTCCGGATTGAGCAGCGTCGCCGCCGTGGCCAGGCCGATGCCCAGGTACTCGCCGGTCTCCTCCCAGAGCCAGCGTGCCAGCTCGTCGCCCTGGTCGGCCGCCTGGGACACCAGCTCCGCCGTCACCTTCTTCGTGTCGCCGCCCGCCAGCCGCCAGAGGAGCGACTCCGGCGCGCGCTCCATGGCCTCCCGCGCCCGGCGGGCGATGGCCGGCCCGGCCGCGTACACCTCCAGGCAGCCGCGGTTGCCGCAGTTGCAGCGCGGGCCGTCCCGCGTCACCGTGATGTGACCGAACTCGCCCGCCAGCCCCCGGCTGCCGCGGTAGATCTCGCCGCCCAGGATAAGTCCGGAGCCGATGCCCGTACCCAGGGCCACAAAGATGAGGTCGCGTGCCCCGCGGCCGGCCCCCCACCTTTGCTCCGCCAGCGCCCCCAGGCGCACGTCGTTGTCCAGCGCCAGGGGACAGGCGAAATGCTCCCGCCAAAAGCCGGCGATATCCACGTCGTGCCAAAAAAGGTTGGGAGAGAAGCGACACAGCCCGCTTTCGCGCTCCACCATGCCGGGCACGCCCAGGCCGGCGGCGCCCAGGTCCGCTTCCGCCAGGCCATGCTCCGCCAGCAGGCGCCGCACCAGGGCCGCCACCGCCGCCAGCACCGCCGCTGCGCCGCCGTTCACCGGCGTCGCGCAGCGCTGCTGCGCCAGGATGCGGCCGTCGGCGGCGGCCAAGGCCGCCGCTATCTTGCTCCCGCCCAGATCGATACCGACAACGTAATGCTCCATGTCTTAGCCTCCCTTGCCCGCCCCCGGCCGGGCTCAGGGCGCCGTCGTGGCCAGGCGCAGCGGCCGGAAGACCCGCTGCAGCACCAGGCAGGCGGCGCCCACCAGGCAGACGTTGCGGCCCAGGCTGGTGAGGGCGATCTGGGTATGGTGCTGAATGAGAGGAAGCAGCCGCGGCCGTGCCGTCTCCACGGCCAGGTCGAAGAGGGGCGGGTATTCCACGGCCAGACGCCCGCCCAGGATGATCATCTCTGGGTTAAAGGTGTTGGCCAAGCTCGCCACCGCCGCGCCGATGCAGCGGGCGGCCTCACTGAGATCCGCCCGGACCTGGGCATCCCCCGCCCGGGCCGCATCGAGCAGCAGGCTGAGTTTCTCGCGTTCCTCTTTCCCCGCCCGCTCGGCCAGCCGGCGCGTGAGGGCGATGCCGGAGGCCACCGTCTCCAGGCACCCCGTGCTGCCGCAGCCGCAGCGGCGCCCGTTGATGTCAATGATCATGTGCCCCACCTCGCCGGCCGCTCCCTGAAAGCCGCGGTAGATCTCGCCGCCGAAGAGGAACCCGCCGCCGATCCCGAGGTCCAGGAGGAGGAAGATGAGGTGACGCACCCCGCGCGCCGCCCCGTAGCCCCGCTCCCCCAATGCGGCGGCGTTGGCATCGTTCTCCACGTACACCGGGAGCCCTACCCGCTCCGCCAGGAGGTCCCTGAGCGGCACGTGGTCCCAGCCGGGCAGGTTGGGCGCGGTGAGGGCGGTGCCGGTTTCCACGTCCGTGGGCCCCGGAAAGGCCACCCCCACCCCCAGGACTGGCGGGCAACGCCGCCGCTCCACCAGGCCCGCCACCGCCGCTGCTACCTCTTGCACCACGGCCAGCGGTGCCTTGCCGGCCGGGGAAGGGAGCACTTCCATGGCCAGGGGCCGGGCCAGGAGATCGGTGAGCGCCACCGTCACGCGGTCCACCGCCACGTCCACCGCCACCGCCTGCCGCGCCCCGGCCGCGAGCGAAAGCAGCGTGGGCTTGCGCCCGCCCTGCGACGCACCGCGGCCCTCGCTGCGCACGTAACCTTCCGCCATGAGCTCTTCCACAATATTGGATACAGTGGCCGCGGTAAGTCCCGTCAGCCCGGCCAGCTGGGCCCGCGAGAGGCTCCCCTGCTGGCGCAGCGCCTCCAGGACCAGGGAGCGATTGAGTTCTTTGAGCAGTGTCGTCGAGCCGGTATAGGTCCGGCGCCGTTTCTGTTGCACGCTGTCACCCCTTTACGCCGCCGGCGGTAAGGCCCGAGACGATCCAGCGCTGGAAGAGAAGCGCCAGAACAACAGGCGGCAAAGCCGCCGCCACCCCCGCCGCGGCGATGCTTTCGTAGGCTGTAATATACTGGCTGCCGAGCTGCGTGATGTAGAGCGGCAGCGTTAAGGCGTTGGTGGTCTTGGAGAAGATGAGGGCGAGGAGGAACTCATCCCAGGCCAGGAGAAAGGCCAGGATGCCTGTGGCCACCAGGCCCGGCGCCGCCAGCGGCAGCACCACCAGGCGCAGCGCCATCAGCCGCGTGCAGCCGTCGATGCGCGCCGCCTCCTCCAGCTCCACGGGTATGGTCAGGAAGTACCCGCGCATGATCCAGACCACAAAGCCCAGGATAAAGGCGTTGTACAAGATGGCGAGGGTCCACCAGCGGTCGTAAAAGATGGGGATGACGTACTCCAGCCGGATGATGAGCACAAAGAAGGGGATCACCAGCGCGATCACCGGCAGCATGCGCACCGCCAAGAGGCCCATGATGAGCGAGTTGCGGCCGCGAAAGGGCAGGCGGGCCAGGGCGTAGGCCGCGAGCGTCCCCACCACCAGGGAAAACGCCGTTACCGACCCGGCAATGTACATGCTGTTCCTGAAGGCGGCCAGAAAGCGCCGCCCGGTATCCTGGCCGGGGTCGAACATGCTGCTGAAGTTTTCCCAGGTGGGTTGCTGCGGAACCCAGTGGACGGGCGTGGAGAGCAGCTCGGCGTGGGTGGAGATGCTGGAGATAAAGAGCCAGCTCACCGGCGCCAGCGTCCAGACCACCATAACCAGCACCGCAAAGTAAAGCAGGCCGCGCGTCAGATAGTAAGTCAGGGGCCGGCGCATCTAGCGCACCTCCTCGGAGTAGAGAAGTTTAATGTAGACAAAGGCGAGGAGGAGGATCACCAGGCCCACCAGGAAGGAGAGGGCCGAGCCCCGTCCCAGGTGACCGAAGACAATGCCTTCCTCAAAGGTGTAAATGGAAAGCACCTTAATGGTGTTGGCCATGATGATGTAGAGGATGTCAAAGACGCGGAAGAGCTCCATGGTGCGCAGCACCAAAACCACCAGGATCACCGGTTTAAGAAGCGGCAGGGTGATGAGCCGGAACTGCTGCCACACCGTGGCACCGTCCACCCGCGCCGCCTCGTAGTATTCCCGCGGAATAGTCTGCAGGCCGGCCAGCACGAGCAGCGCCACCAGCGGCGTCACTTTCCAGGTGTCGCCGATGAGGATCATGTTAAGGGCGGTGCTGTCGCCCACCCACTTGAGGAAAGGCCCGAGCACGGGCACATGCGCCCCGGGCACGGCCGTGCTCAGCCAGACCAGCGGCTCCTTGATCCAGCCCAGGGCGAGGAGCAGACCGTTGAGCGCCCCGTAGGCGTGACCGTCGTAAATCCAGGCCCACATGCGGGCGTTGACCACCGTGGGCAGAGCCCAGGGGATGAGGATGAGGGCGCGCACCAAACCGCGGCCGAAGAAAGGCTGGTTGAGGATGAGCGCCATGCCGATCCCCAGCACCAGCTCCACGGCCAGGGAGACCACCGTGAAGAAGGCCGTCACCCTGAGCGACTCCCAAAAGGCGCGGTTCCCTAGATAGTAGCGGTAATTTTCCAGGCCGATGAAGCGCCAGGCGATGCCGCCGCGCACCACATGCGCCTCGGTAAAGCTGAGGGCAAAGGCGAGGACGAGCGGTAAAAGGCTTACCAGAAAAACCACCAGCAGGGTGGGGCTCACCAGCCGCCAGGCCAGCCGGCCGGCCGGTGGCTCCCGCCCCAAGAGAACAGGGCGCTCCTTACGCCTGATGCTTGTCTCAAGTCCAACCACTGGCATTCAACCTCCGGCACGTTTTCTCCAGCATTCGCCGCCGCGGAAGATTATTCCTGCGCCGGGCCGGAAGCGCAGGGGGAACGGGACCGGCCCGTTCCCCCGTTACCTTACTGCAGCGCCTCGATCTCCTTGACCGCCTGGTCGAGCGCGGCCTGCGGCGCCATCTTTTTCTCCAGGGCCAGGTGGATGTATTTCTGCATGATGGAGGAAACCTCAGGGTAATTGGCCACCTTCGGCCGGTGATGCACGGCGGCGATCTCCTTGGACTTCACATCCATCACCGGGTCCTTGGCCAGCGTGGCCGGGTCTTGCTGCACGGAGGTCCACACCGGCATCTCTTCCAGGTGCTGCGCCTGGAACTCGGGCGCCGTCATCCATTTCACCAGTTCCCAGGCCAGGTCCGGCTCCTTGGTGTTGGCCATGACCGCCATGCCCTGGAAGCCGGATACGGAAGCGGTCTCGTAGCTGCCCGCCTTAAAGACGTCTTTCGCCACCGGGAGCAGCCCCATCTTGGCCTTGCCGACCACCTTGGAGTTGGCCGGGTCGTTCATGAGACCGTACTGGAAGGTCCAGTTGGAGTTGAAGGCGCAGTTGCCGGAGATAAAAGCGTCTTTGGCCATGGGCTCGTCCTGCACCAGGGAGTTGGGATCGGCCAGGCCTTTATCGAGCCAGCGTACCATGGTCTCGAGAGCCTTGACGCCGGCACCCTGATTGAAACTGGGTCTGCCTTGGGCATCGAAGGTGTCGCCGCCGTAGGCCCCGGTGAGCCAGACGTACTCGCAGACCAGGCCCTCTTTCTGGTTCCAGGAGTCGGACCACGGGTACTTGACGATGCCCTTTTTCTTCATTGCGGTCATCATCTCTTCCAGCTCTTCCATGGTCTTGGGTGGCTCCTTGTAGCCGGCCTTCTCCAGCAGCTCGGTGTTGTAGAAGAAGAGCTGGAAGTTGGCCAAAAACGGCATGGCCCAGGTCTTGCCGTTGTACTCAAAGGCCGACCAGATGGCCGGGGCGATGTCGTCTTTCTTGATGTCCTTGGCGATCCGGTCGTCGAGCGGCAGAACAAAGCCCTTCTCAGCGAACTCCGCCGTCCAGATGAGGTCAAGTGAGATCACATCGTAGGTGGCGGTAGGTGCGGCCGCGGAGGTCACGATCTTCTCGTGCTGTTCGTCGTATTTAACGAAGGTCAGGTTCACCTTGGCACCGGTTTTGTCTTCAAACTCCTTGATGCGCGCCTCGAACACCGGCGGCTGGTAGCCGGCCTGGGCCATGTAGATCACGTTCAGGGTTTTGCCGGCAAAAGGCTTATCCGCCGCCGGCGCAGGCTCCTTGGGCGTCTCGGCCGCCGGTTTTGGGGCGCAGCCGGCCGTCAGCGTAAGCACCAAGAGGCACACCGTAAGGATCGCCAAAGAACGCTTCAGGTAAGTACGCACCTTTTTCTCCCCCTTCTACCCTTCTTGACCCATCCGCACAACGCATGCAGCCCCCGTTTGTCCCCGTCTCCCGCCCCCTTTTATCTGGAACTTTAACAAAGACTTTCTTTAAGTCTTTTATTAAGTTTATTCGCTGTCGATTCAGAAAATCCTCCTCGCGCGCGCGAATTTTTCTTCCTCGTCTCCCGCCGGCTCGCATGTCCCGGACCGGCCACAGGCATACTAGCCGCAAAGGAGGGAGAGAATGAACCGTCGCCTTGGACTGGCACTCGGGGGCGGCGGCCTGCGCGGTGTAGCCCACGTGGGCGTCCTTTCCGAGCTCTCTGCCGCCGGCCTGGCCCCGGACGTCATCGCCGGCACCAGCTCCGGCAGCATCGTGGCCGCCCTTTACGCCCTGGGTTACCCCCCGGCCGAACTGGCCCGGCAGGTCACCCGGCTGCGGGCCTCAGCCCTGCACGACCTTTTCCGCCCGCTCCCTTTAGGGCCGGTGATCGCAGGGAGCAGCGGCAGCCTGTTGGGACGCTTCCGCCTGGCCCGCCTGCTCCTGAAGCTGCCGCACGGCTTCATCGACGCGCGTTCCTTTGAACGCTTCCTGCGCTTTATCTGTCGCGGGGGCACCTTCCAAGACCTGAAGCTCCCCCTGGTCGTGCTGGCCACCGATATTGCCAGCGGCGAGCTGGTGGCCTTTACCCAGGTCCCGCCGCGGCAGCACGATCTGGAGGCCACCGTGTTCCTGCCCGGCCGTGATCTGGCCACCGCCCTGCGCGCCTCCAGCAGCCTGCCCGGGTACTTCCCACCCAAGGAGGTGGAGGGGCGCCTCCTGGTGGATGGGGCACTCCGGGCCAACGTGCCCGTTCCGGTGCTCCGGGCCATGGGGGCCGAGGTGGTGGTGGCTGTGGACCTGGGCACCCCGCCGGGGGCGCGCGTGCCTCGCACCCTGGTGGACATCCTCTGGCAGACCATGAGCATTCTGGAGCGCCAGGTGACGCAGGCGCACCTTGCCCAGGCCGATGTGGTCATAGCGCCGCAGGTCCCCCCCATGCCTTGGACCGATGCCGGCCGCATCCCGCTCGCCCTGGCCGCCGGCGCGCAGGCGGCCAGGGCGGCCCTGCCTCGTCTCCACGCCGTTCTCACTGCGCCCGCAGGCCGGGAGAAAACGCGCGTCGCCCTCTCCGCCGCCCTCGCCCCGGAGAAGGACGGCGGCGTAGAACCCGGAGCCGGGCAATTTACCGCGGCCGGGAAGGAGTTTCCCTACCCCGAGCCGAAGTTGTAACTGCTGGGGAAAAACTGGACCGGTGGTGATGTCAGTGAGTAAACGCCGCTTGGGAGCAGGGCTGCTGGCAGTCTTGGTCTTAATCTTCCTCCCGCTGGTTGTACGCCTCTGGGTGGCTTTCCTCTGGTTCCGCGAAACCGGTTACACCGGGATCTTCAGCCGGACCCTGGCAGTACAGCTGGGCGTAGGCGCTGCCTTTTTCCTACTCACCTATCTTCTTCTCACCTCCGCCCTCACCCGCAGCTACCGCTCCCTGCCCGGAAGCAGTTTCATGTTCTTTGAGCGCTTCTTCTACCCCTGGCAGATCAGCCGGGTGCTGCGCCTGGTCACCTGGGTTCTTTCCCTCTTCGTGGCCGTGACCATGACGCGCCTTAACTGGCAGGGGATCCTGCTCTTTCTGAACCGGGTGCCCTTCGCCGTGAAAGACCCCGTCTTCGGCCGCGACGTCGCCTTTTATGTTTTCACCCTTCCGCTCCTTGAAAGCCTTTACCACTACCTGAGCTTTATCCTTTTGCTCACCGCCGGAGCGGAACTTCTGCTCCTTCTTACCACCGACCTTTGGCGCGCCGGGCAGTGGGAGCCTCTCCTGGCGCGATTCGGCAAGTACGTGCTGGGCCTCTTGGTCCTTATCCTCTTCAGCTTCCAGCTGCGGCTGTTCTCCCTGGTGTACTCGCCGCGCGGCGTGGCCTTCGGCGCCAGTTACACAGACATCCACGTCACCCGCCCGTATTACTACATCGCCTCGCTTGTGGTCATCATCGCCTTTTTCTTCGCCTGGCGGGCGCTGAGGCGCGGCGACGTGCGGCGCTTTGCCCGGGCGGCGCTCGCGCCCGTGGCGCTGAGCGTCCTCGGCTTTTTGGCGGCGGCGCTGGTGCAGGGCCTGGTGGTCTCCCCCAACGAGATCGCCTTGGAAGAGCCGTACCTCAAGAACAACATCGAATTCACGCGCCGGGCCTTTGCCCTGGACCGGGTGAAGGAGCTCGCCCACCCCGGTAAGGCGGAGCTCACCTGGGCCGATCTGGAGGCCGAGCCCGGCACCGTAAAAAACATCCGCATCAACGACTTCCGCCCGGCGCAAACCGTCCTCAACCAGCTGCAGGCCTTCCGCCTGTACTACCAGTTCCCCGAGGTGGACGTGGACCGCTACACCCTGGACGGCCGCCTGACCGAAGTCTTCCTGGCCGGGCGCGAGCTGTCCCAAGAGGCCCTGACGCCCCAGGCTAAGACCTGGGTCAACCAGCTGCTCAAGTACACCCACGGTTATGGTGCAGTGGCCGCCCCGGTGAACGAAACCACCCCCGAGGGCCTGCCCAACCTCATCGTGCGCAACATCCCGCCGCAGTCCGACTTCCCCGCGCTTCAAATCAAGCGCCCGCAGATCTACTTCGGCCGCCTCACGACCCGCCCGGTGATCGTAAAGAGCCGGGAAAAGGAGTTCGACTACCCCCTGGGCGAGGACAACGTGGAGGCTGTTTACGAAGGCAGGGCCGGCATTTCCCTGGGCGGCATCAACCGCCTGCTCTTTGCGCTGCACCAGGCCAGCCTCAAACTCCTGGTCTCCGGTTCGGTGACGGGGGAAAGCCGCATCATCCTGCACCGCGAGATCTTCGATCGCGTCTCCACCATCGCCCCGTTCTTCACCTGGGACCCCGACCCGTACCTGGTCATCGCGGGCGGCCGCCTCTACTGGATCATCGACGGCTACACCACCTCCGACCGCTACCCTTATTCGCAGCCCATTACCAAACCCGCCTGGGCCGCCGGCATCAACTACATGCGCAACTCCGTCAAGGCGACCATTGACGCCTACGACGGTACCACCACCTTCTACCTGGCGGACAGGAGCGACCCGCTCGCCCGGGCCTTCGGCCGCGCCTTTCCCGGGCTCTTGCGGCCGCTGGAGGCGATGCCGGCCGAGCTGAAGCCGCACCTCAAATACCCCCAAGGGTTTTTTACCGTACAAGCCGGCGCCTACACCCGCTATCACATGAAGAACACGCGCGTTTTCTATAACAACGAAGACGCCTGGAACATCGCCACCGAGGTTTTCGGGGAAAACCGGCAGCCTGTGGAACCGTACTACGTGATCATGCGGCTCCCGGACGAAGAGAAAGAGGAGTTCATCCTCATGCAGCCCTTCACCCCCATCAACAAAGAGAACATGGTGGGCTGGCTGGCGGCGCGCATGGATCCCGGGCATTACGGCGAACTCCTCGCCTTCCGCTTTCCTAAAGACCGGCTGGTTTACGGCCCTATGCAGATTGAATCGCGCATCGACCAGGACCCGAACATCTCGCGCGAACTCACACTCTGGGGCCAGCGCGGCTCACGTGTGATCCGGGGGAACCTCCTGGTGATCCCGCTGCGCGATTCTGTCCTCTACGTGGAACCCATCTACATCCAGGCCGATAACCCCAACAGCCTGCCCGAGGTGAAGCGCGTGGTGGCCGCCCAAGGCGACCGCCTGGCTATGGCCCCCACCCTGGAAGAAGCCCTGCGGCAGGTAGTGGTGGGCCCGGCGCCCACGGCACCGCCGCCGGCGACGCGTCCTACGCCCACCGCGCCCGCCGCACCGGACCTCACGCGCCAGGCCGCCGCGGCCTACCAGCGCCTCAAGGATGCCGCCCGCCAGGGCGACTGGGGCACCTTCGGCCGGGCCCTGGAGGAACTCGGCCGGCTGCTTGAAGAAATGGGCGGCCCCGCCGCCCCGCCGGCGGCGCCGACTGCAACACCCGGGCCGACGGCTGCCGCCGGCGGTACGCCGTAGTTACGGCGCACATTCCACACCACAACAGTTGCTTCCCCGAAAACACCGCCCGGCACCGCCGCCGGGCGTTTTTGCTGCAGCTCAGCCCTGCGCGTGGTACAATTGAAGTGTAGCGACACAACTCATGGGCTTCTTATGGGTTCTCTTTAGGGGGAAAGGGCGATGGCAGTCGTTTTCCTGGCGCCGGATGCAGAGATGGCCGCCGTGGCGCGGGAGGTTTTGCAGCAGTTTGCCGGCCGGGTGCGCGTCGTGGAAGGCCTCCTCAGCCAGGCACTTCCTGTCGCCCGGCGGCTGGAGGCCGAAGGGGCAGAGGTCATTGTCACGCGGGGTGGAACCGCCCTACTCCTCAAAGCGGCCGGCATCAAGACGCCCATCGTCGAGTTACCCGTCACCGGCCAGGATATGGCCCGGGCCCTGGCCCAGGCGCGTGAGTTGGCCGGGCGCGCGCGACCGCGGATCGGGGTAGTGGCCTTTCCCAACATGCTGCTGGACCTGGAAGCTTTTGCCCCGCTTCTGGACCTTGACATCTGTTGCTTTACTCTGCAAAGGGAAGAGGACACGGCCGCAGCCATCGCCCAGGCCGCGGCCGCCGGTGCCGACGTACTCCTGGGCGGGGTGATAACCACGCGGCTGGCCCGGCAGAAAGGGATACCGGCCGTGCTGCTCCGCTCGGGCCAGGCCGCCTTCCTCCAGGCCTTTCGCGAGGCCGGGCGCGTGGCCTATGCCCGTCACCTGGAAAAGGAGCGGACCGAGCAGTTTAAGGCCATCCTGGATTACGCGCACGAGGGGATCGCCGCAGTGAACGGCGAGGGGCTCCTCACCGTCTTTAATCCGGCGGCCGAGCGGCTGAGCGGTGTAAGCGCCGGCGAAGCGCTGGGCCAAAAAGCTGCGGCCGTCCTGCCGTCGGCCCGGCTGGCGGCTGTTCTTGTCTCCGGCCAAGAGCAGGTTAATGAGCTCTTGGACCTGGGGCAGGCCAAGGTTTTGCTGAACTGTGTCCCCATCCGCGTGGGCGGCCGGGTGACCGGCGCGCTGGCCACCTTTCAAGACGTAACCCGTATCCAGCAGATGGAGGCCAAGGTGCGGCGTGAGATTTACAGCAAGGGGCACGTGGCCAAGTTTAGTTTTCGCGACATCAAGGGCGAAAGCCCGGCGCTCAAGCAGGCCATCCGCACGGCGCAGGACTTTGCCCGTACCGAGTCTGTAGTCCTCATAACCGGGGAGACAGGCGTGGGCAAAGAACTTTTTGCCCAGAGCATACACCGGGCCAGCCGCCGGCAGAGCGGGCCGTTCGTCGCCGTAAACTGCGCCGCCCTGCCGGAGAACCTCTTGGAAAGCGAGCTCTTCGGCTATGTGGAAGGAGCCTTTACGGGAGCCAACCGCAAGGGAAAGCCCGGCCTTTTCGAGCTGGCCCACGGTGGAACCATCTTTCTGGACGAGATTTCGGAAATTCCGCTGCGGCTGCAGGGCCGGCTGCTGCGCGTGCTACAGGAGCGCGAGGTAATGCGGCTGGGGCACGACCGGGTGATCCCGGTGGACGTGCGCGTCCTCTGTGCCACCAACAAGAACCTGCGCGGGCTTGTAGATGAAGGGCTGTTTCGAGCCGACCTCTACTGGCGGCTTAACGTTTTGCGCCTTAACATTCCCCCGCTCCGGGAAAGATGCGCCGACATCCCCGTTCTTCTCGACCACTTTTTCACCCGTCGGCTGCCCCCGGGGAGGGGCCCCATCGCTTTCACCCCGGAAGCCCTTAAACTCTTGACCGACTACGCCTGGCCGGGCAATGTGCGCGAGCTGGAGAACTTCTGCGAGCGCCTCGCTGCGCTGACCCCCGAGCCGCCGGTAAGAGCCGCGGTCGTCGCCCGCCTGCTGGACCTTGCCGGCAGCCCTGCAGGAACCTCCCCCGCCCGCACCCCGGCACCGGGCGAACTACCAGCTTCCCTGGCGGAGGCCCTGGCCCAGGCCGGCGGCAACAAGACGGAGGCCGCCCGGCTCCTGGGTATCCACCGCACCACCCTCTGGCGCCGCCTCAAAAAAGCCCGGCGGTCCAGCCCAGGGCCGTGATACCGTTGCAAAGCATCTTCCCGCGGTATGCGCCCAGCGCGGCCAAGGCAACCACACCGGCCGCCAGCCCCCGGTGGCCCTGTGGGGCCGGCGAAAACGGGAATTTCCCGAGGCGCCCCGGGTTTCCCTTTCAGATGGTCGGCAATACGGGGTTTCACTGCTTCCTCCCTCGGCCTGCCGCTTGCTTTCCACCGGCTCTCCGTATAAAATAGGAGCAGGAAGTCCGGCAAGACTTCCTGCTCCTGGAGGGCATAGCGACCCGGGGGTAGTGGTTATGGGATTTGCCCGCTCACGAGCGGGCTATTTTCTTGATCTGTGCTGGAAGTACAGCCGCAGGAGCACGATGGCCACCAGCAGTGCGATGACGATTTCGAGTGGTCCGATGTGCAGTTCCATTGCGGCACCCCCTCTCCCGGGTTCTCCCCGGGCCGCCTGCCCCACGGCCGAAGAGAAGGGGCGCCTCCTATCCCCGAATCGGCAGGTTCGACCTGTCCACTCCAATTATACCAAAAACCGCCGGCCTTGTGCTGAGCCTGGGAAGATTCCCGGGCCTTTCGTTTATCCGCAAACGGCGCGCTCGCGCTCCAGACCGGTCGCAGCGCCATCCGGTCGCTGTGCTCATCCACCGCAGCCTCCGCTACTTCCGTCACCTGCATCGCACCGTCGAGGAAATCCACCTGCACTACAAGCGTCAGGATCCTTTTTCCGGCCGGGGGCGGATCAGCCCGCCGGTGTTGCATGTTGCGCAGCGGCAACACAACGTGCAACAGCAGGGCGGGCGCATCTTGGCCGCGCTCCGACAACCTGCGTGCCCGTTGCGGCTGCCTCACGGCGGCCCTGACTTTTTCCGGCGACCTTGGCACCAAAGTTGCTTAGTAACAGCTCGAAGTTTAAGCGCCGGGAGGAGGGAAGTTGTAAGGCGCCACGCTTAAGAAGGGGGACAGCATATGGTGCCGGTTGAGATTGCCTTTCTTATCGGCCTGGTTGTTCTACTCTATCTGGCTCTAAAGGCGCGGATTAACGCCTTCGTCGCCCTCATCGTCTCGGCCCTGGTGATCGGCCTCCTGGCCGGGATGCCTGCCGCCCAGGTGATCAAAGCCATTACCGACGGTTTCGGCAAGACCCTTTCCAGCATCGGTATCGTCATTATTCTCGGTGTCATGCTCGGCAAGTACCTGGAGGATTCGGGTGCTGCCGAAAAAATGGCCCGCTCTGCTGTGGCCCTGGTAGGCCAGAAAAACTCACCTTTGGCCATGGCCATGAGCGGCTATCTTATTTCCATCCCCGTTTTCAGCGACGTGGGGTATGTTATTCTAGCGCCCCTGGCCAAAGCGATCTCCGCCCGGAGCCGCATTTCGTTCCCGGTCCTGGCCGTGTCGCTGGCAGGCGGCCTCTTGGCTACGCACGTCTATGTTCCGCCTACTCCGGGGCCGCTGGCCGTAGCCGGCCTCCTGGGCATCGACGTAGGGCAGATGATCGTCTGGGGAGCCTTCGCCGCCCTATTGATGACGCTCGCCGGCTGGGCCTTTGCTCAGTTTTACCTCGCCAGGCACGTAGAAACGATTATTCCCGACATCCCGCACGAGGACGCCGGTGAGACACAGCTTCCTACTGGCTCTGCCTCGTTCATTCCCCTACTTACACCGATGATCCTCATCCTCTTTAACACCACCGCAGCCATGCTTTTGCCTGAAGGCAACGCTATCCGCAGCTTCGCGGCCTTCATCGGGGACGCGAATATTGCTATGGGCATCGGTGTGTTGGTGGCCGTGCTCCTCCTCGGTCAGCGGTTAGGCAAAGAAGCGGTGCTGAAGGTAATGGACGACGCCCTTTCTACTGCCGGTCCGATTATCTTTATCACCGCTGCCGGCGGCTCCCTGGGTGCCGTACTCAAGGCTTCCGGCGCCGGTGAAGCTGTGGCTGAAGCGGTAGCCGCCAGCGGTTTGCCCTTCATCCTGGTACCCTTCTTCATTGCCGGACTCTTAAAAACCATTCAAGGCTCGGGGACCGTGGCAGTGGTTACGGCAGCCACCCTCTGCCTCCCCATTGCCAACCAGCTCGGCCTCTCGCCTATTCTGATCGCACTGGCTTCCGGCGCCGGCGCGCGCCTCATCTGCCATGTGAACGACAGCTTCTTCTGGGTTTACACTAAGATGAGCGGTTTCGACACCGCCATGGGACTAAGAACCTTGGCTGTAGGCAACGTGTTTATGGCTCTAGGCGGTCTTCTCGCAACCTGGATTGCCAGCTTGTTCCTCTGAGCCTGCTCCCGGATAAACTGAAATCGATGGGAAGGATGACAGTAAGTGCCCATGCATGCTCTGGAGAAGATCCTCGCGGCCCATGCGGGGCGGGAGGAGGTAGCCGCCGGGGAGATAGTCACCGCGAAGGTGGACCTGGCGGAGGTCAACGACCTTTATCTGCAGGTGATCAAGTCGTTTCATGAAATGGGCGGCCGGAGGGTAAAGGACCCGGCGGGCGCAGCCTTTGTGCTGGACCACTACGCCCCGGCACCCACCATCCAGTCGGCGGCCAATCAAAAGGCGATGCGTGAGTTTGTCCGCGCGCAGGGAATTGAGCATCTTTTCGACATCAACGCCGGCGTCTGCCACCAGGTGCTGCCGGAGGCGGGGCTGGTATGGCCGGGGATGATCCTGGTGGCCACCGACTCCCACACAACCACCCACGGGGCCTTCGGCGCCCTGGGAACGGGCGTGGGCGCCACCGACCTGGCGACCATCCTCCTTACGGGGGAGCTGTGGTTCCGGGTGCCGGAGGTGATCCGCATCACCATCGACGGCCGGCTCCCAGCCGGTGTTATGGCCAAGGATGTGATCCTCTACATCATCGGCCAGCTCAAGCAGGACGTGGCCGTGTACAAGGCCGTCGAGTACGCCGGTTCCACCGTGGCGGACCTGAGCGTGGCCGGGCGGATGGTGCTCTGCAACATGGCGGTGGAGATGGGAGCAAAAACGAGCTACATCCAGCCGGACGAAAAGGCCCTGGCCTACGTGCGCGCCCGCACGACGAGGGAATTCATCGTGCCGGAAACCGACCCCGGCTACCGCTACAGCGCTGAGTACCATTTCGACGTGGCCGAACTGGTACCGCAGGTGGCAGCCCCGCACAGCATCGACAACGTGGTGCCGGTGACGGAGGTGGAAGGGACGGCGGTAGACCAGGTGTTCATCGGCACTTGCACCGGCGGGCGTCTGGAAGATATCGAGGCGGCGGCGCGCATCCTGGCCGGGAAACGGGTGAATCCGCGCTGCCGCCTGGTGGTTACCCCGGCGTCCACCGAGGTGCTCCTGGCAGCCGAGCGGGCCGGCTACCTGCGCGCGCTGCTGGCGGCCGGGGCCACCTTCGCCACGCCGGGGTGCGGGCCCTGCCTGGGCGCCCACGCGGGCATCCTGGCCCCCGGCGAGGTGTGCGTGAGCACCAGCAGCCGCAACTTTCCGGGGCGCATGGGCAGCACTGAGGCCAGGATCTACTCCGCTTCCCCGGCCACGGCCGCGGCCGCCGCCCTTACCGGGAAACTGGTCGACCCACGCCGCTACCTTGACCCCAAGAGGTAAAGCGTCAGGTCTGCGCCTGAACAGATCCGCTGCTTAAGTACGACTTTCGTTGGGTGACAAGCCGGCAGGTAGACTACGATTCTTACGTCGGGCGCGAGACCTGACCCAAAGAGGTAAAGCGTCAGGTCTGCGCCTGAACAGACGCGCTGCTTAGGTACGACTTTCATTGGGTGACAAGCCGGCAGGTAGACTACGATTCTTACGTCGGGCGCGAGACCTGACCCAAAGAGGTAAAGCGTCAGGTTTGCGCCTGAACAGATCCGCTGCTTAAGTACGACTTTCGTTGGGTGACAAGCCGGCAGGTAGACTACGATTCTTACGCCGGGCGCGAGACCTGACCCAATTGGAGGCGATAGCATGGACAAAATCATACGTGGTAAAGCCTACAAGTTCGGCAACAACATCGACACCGACCAGATCTACCCGGGGCGGTACCTGGAGCTGACCGAGCCGGCCGCCATCGCGCGCCACGCGCTGGAAGGAGCAGACCCTGCTTTTTGCACGCGCTTTCAGCCCGGCGGCATCGTGGTAGGGGGAACCAACTTCGGCTGCGGCTCCAGCCGCGAGCACGCCGCCATCGCTCTCCAGTCCGCCGGGGTGAGTCTGGTGGTTGCCGAGTCCTTCGCGCGCATCTTCTTTCGCAACGCCATCAACCTTGGTCTGCCGCTCCTCGTCTGCCCCGGGATTGCCAACCGGGTGCAGGAGGGCGACGAGCTCGAGGTGAACCTGGAAACAGGAACAGTTCAGAACCTCACGCGCGGTGAAGAGTACCGGGGAGAAAGACTCTCCGCTTACGTCCTCAACATTCTCGCCGCCGGCGGCATCAAACCGCTTATGCGGGCTAAGTTCGAAAAACGAGCACTGTAACGTCTCTCAGGCCTTGGTCACCGTTCGAGACCAGGGCCGTTTTTCTTGGGCACGCGGCCTATCGCTTGCCTTGCCCCGGGGGACGTGGTACCATGGTTTTACAGGGAGGCGGCAAATCCTGTATGCTTCCGGAAACAATCGAGCGGCTGAAACAGGCTGATTACGACCTTGGGACCGCTGAAGCCATGTGGCAAACTGGAAGATATGTTTACACCGCCTTCATGTGTCAACTTGCGGTGGAAGAGGTCTCTGAAAAAGCAGTAGATACTAATACTATTTCTTAGAGGATATAGCAGGAAAATGCAGAGCTGGCGTTGAAATAAGCATTATAAGAGAGCTATTTTGAGGTGATCGCCCGTGCTCAAATCAAAAGACGGCCAGCAGGACTTTTTCGACCTCCACATCTTCTCCCGGATGATCCCCGAGGACCATCCTTTGGTACAAATAAAGAAGAATGTCGATTTTTCCTTTGTAACGGGAGTGGTCGCGGACTTATATGACCCGGTGAACGGGCGACCCAGCTATCCCCCGGAGTCCCTGTTCAGGGTACTCTTCTTGGAAGTTTGGGCGGGCCTTTCCGATGTACAGGTGTGCCGGGAGCTCAAGTACAACGTGCTCTACCGCTGGTTCTGCGACTTTGGCTGGGACGACATAGTTCCAGATGATACTACCTTGGTGGTCTTCCGCAAACGCTTGGGAGAAGAGAAGTTCCGTGAGCTTTTCGAGCGGGTCGTTGAAGAAGCGAAAGCTAAGAAGTGCCTTCGCGGCCACTGGACGATTATTGATGGGACCAAGGTGATAGCTCACGTTGCCGTCAAGAATACCCTGAGTTTGGTGCGGGAAGGCCGTAAGCGCGTACTTAGGAATCTGGCGCGCGTCGACGCTGCCAAGGCGGAAGAACTGCAAAATCTAGCTGCTCCGCTGCCTGATGCCGACTATTCCTCCCACACGGAGCTTCTCGCTGCCGAGATCGAGCAGGGCAAGAAATTCCTGGCAGCCGTAGGAGACTGTACTACTGATGAGTCTGTGGGGAGAGAGTGCGCTCTTTATGCCGCCGTTCTGAACGGTGAGGGTGTAGCCAGCTTCAGTGATCCGGAGGCTCGCTGGGGCTTTAAGAAGAAAGACGAACCGTTCTTGGGATACAAAGTTCATGCGGCTTGCGATGAGACGGGCATTGTCACCGCTGTGGAGGTTACTCCAGGCAACGAAGCGGAACTTGAACCCGCCAAGGAAATGATAGCGGCCTTGGAAGAAAGGGAGTTGAAGGCATCCCGACTGGCTGCTGACAAGGGTTACGATGATTCCACTTTTCGAACGGAGTTGGTTGAAAGCAATATCAAACCCTACATTCCTAATCGCACAAAGAAAGACAGGCTTGAGGAACAAGGCTTTAAGTACAACCCAAAATCAAAGGTTCTCCGTTGCAAAGCGGGCAAGAAGGCCATTGGCAGTACCCCTCACAAGAACGGTGGGCTGACCTATTACTTCTCGGAAAAGGACTGTGCCGCCTGTCCGTATCGTAACTCCTGCCTGAGTAAAACCGAAACCCGGAAAAGAGCCTACGTAAAACCGGAAGTCCTCGCTAACCGACCGCGAGGCATCAAAATTGCAATGCGCATCAGAAGAACAATCGAGAGAATATTCGGCGAGGCCAAAACCTGGCACGGCATGGCACGAGCCCGCTATCGGGGTCGTTTCCGCGTAGCTATCCAGGTCTTTCTGACTTTTATCTGCCTGAACGTCAAAAAGATGGCGCAAAGAATCGCGGCTCAGCTGGCTACGGCCTGAATGTAGTGACAAAACATTCAAAGCCAGGAATATCAAGGGAAATCGGGAGTGACTTAAGCACCTAGATACACGCCAACTACCATTATGTGGCAAACCTCAGGCTTGAGAAGTGTCAAGGAGTACCGGGTTTTTCAGGGATCTCGTGGAAAAGGCGCTTAAGGCTCTTGTCGTAGAACGTACAGGTGACACGCCACCGAAAACGCATAACCTTCTTGCGCTGGCTAAACTCGCGCAGCCAGCGCTAACCCCGGAACATGTGGAGTTCCTTGCCGTCCTAAACATGGCCGGAGTTGGTACCCGCTACCCTGATCTTCTTGACGAAGCAATTAAACGCTACCCTAAAGAGTTGGCTCGGGATTACCTAGTCAAGGCAAGGGAAGTGATACAATGCCTCAAGGACCAAACATCGTCACTCCGATAGTACAAGCCTTCTTGTCCGCGCTGGCTGCGCAAGGCATCCAAGTGGAGCGGGCTATGCTTTTCGGTTCCTGGGCCCGCGGTGAAGCCAAAGAAGGGAGCGATATCGACCTGTTGGTGGTTTCCCCGGATTTTTCCGGCATGCCTGCTTGGCGTCGCTGGGAAGTACTAGGAAAGGCAGCAGCCCAGGTGATGGAACCGGTGGAAGCCTTGGCTTACTCACCGGAGGAACTCGATCTCTGCCTCGAGCGCGAAGGAAATTTTGTGCGCCATGTGCTCACGCGTGAGCAAACTATCGATTACGTCGGCAAATCCTCAGAAGAGGAAGCGAGAGCCGACTGACTGTATGGGCATGATTTAAAGCATCAAACTGGAAGGAGATTGCAATGAAGAAGCAGCTCACTCCTCAGACTCTGCTCTATCCCGTACCCGTGGTCTTGGTCTCGTGCGGCGGGCTCGCGGGTCCCAAAAACATCGTCACCCTGGCCTGGGCCGGGGTGGTAAACTCAACGCCGCCCATGGTGGGAATCGGCGTAAGGCCGTCGCGCTACTCGCACGAGCTCATCAGCCAAACCGGTGAGTTTGTTGTCAACATTCCTCGGGCCGACCAGCTGAAGGCGGTGGAGGTGTGCGGGAGCACCTCAGGGCGCACCAGCGACAAGTTCGCCGCCACCGGTCTCACCGCCGTGCCGGCGCAAAAGGTCAAGGCGCCGCTTATCGCCGAGTGCCCGGTGAATCTGGAGTGCCGCGTGCAGCAGGTGGTGAAACTCCCAAGCCACGACCTCTTTCTCGCGGAAATTGTGGCCGTGCACGCCGATGAGACCGTCCTCGACGCCCGCGGCCGCATCGACCCGGCCAAGGCGCGGCCGCTGGCCTACTGCAACGGCCAGTACTGGCAGTGTGCTCCGTTGAAGTAGCCGTCCGTCGGCACGGTCTTAGGACCGGCGAACCACCGTTGGAGTAAGGAAGTACCCTCCTACATGCGAGCTCCGGAAACTGTGCCGTCGGCTAACGGCAGGGTTTAGAATGCAAGTACTCAGATTGTCTGTGCCCAGCTTCGAAGAGCCTCTCTTCGGGTACAGCGGGCAGGAATCCGGCTGCGCGTGACGAACACTTAGGTGAGCCAACCGAATACCGTGTTGTTCCGCTGGGGGAGCTCCAAGAGCTGAGAGGCCGGAAGGCCAACCCTTACACCTGATCTGGGTAATGCCAGCGTAGGGAAGGCGGGGAAAGTTGGGCCGCAGGCATTCCCCTGCGGCCTTTGTCGCGTGCGGCCACCCGGCCGGCAGAAGCCGTCCCGGCGGACACTCAAGGGAGGGGAAGGTATGCAGGTTAACTATGAACTCTATGCCATTACCGACCGGCGCCTGGCGGGCGGGCGCAGCTCGGCGGAGGTGATGGAAAAAGCCATCCGCGGCGGCGTCACTCTGGTACAGCTCCGGGAAAAAGAGGCCGGCGGGCGGGAGATGGTGGCGGAGGCACAGACGCTCCTTGCCGTGACGCGCCGCTACGGCGTCCCGCTCATCGTCAACGACCGGCTGGATGTGGCGCTGGCCGTGGACGCCGAGGGCGTACACCTGGGCCAGGAGGACATTCCCTGCCGCCTGGCGCGGCAGATACTGGGGCCGGAAAAGATCATCGGCGTCTCCGCCTCCAGCGTGGAGGAAGCGCTGCAGGCCGAAGCGGACGGGGCCGATTACCTGGGCGTGGGCGCTGTGTTTCCCACCGGGACCAAGGCCGATGCCGGGGAAGCCATCGGGCTCGAGCCGCTCAAGGCCATCAAGGCGGCGGTGAAGATCCCTGTGGTGGCCATCGGCGGGATCAACGCGGCCAATGCCGCGGCGGTGGCCGCCACCGGCGTTGACGGCCTGGCGGTGGTTTCCGCCGTCGTCGCCGCGCCGGACCCGCAGGACGCAGCCCGCAGGCTCGTCGCCGCTTTCCGAGCCCGGCCGGGGAAGTGCTGAAAGAGCGGAGGTGCACAGAATGATCGGCAGGGTAAACGACGCTTTCTTCCAGCGGGTTGTTCTCCCGGCGGCAGGCGCTCCCGGCCGCCGGGTGGCAGTGGGGGCACGCATCCCGGCGGCTGCCATTGGCCGGGCGGCGCCGGGTGAAGAAGGCTGTCTCCTGAGCACACCGGGCGGTGAAAAACCCTTCTCGATACCGCCGGAGGACAGGTTGTGGGGAGTCTTTTTCGCTCCCGGGGAGAATAACCGATGAGCCCCCTGCGCTACCGTCTGCTCGCCCTGGACCTGGATGGAACCCTGCTCACCGACGACAGCCGGCTGACCCTGGAAACCGAGGCGGCCGTAAAGGCGGCCCAGGCGGCCGGGCTCACCGTCACCCTGGCCACGGGGCGCCTCCTGGCCGATGCCCTCCCCTACGCCCGCCGCCTGGGCCTTACGGCGCCCCTCATCCTTCACCACGGCGCGCTCCTTATGACCCCCGCTGGGGTTGTTCTCGCTCACCAGATGATCGCCGGCGGGGCAGCGCAAAAACTGGTGCAGACCGCCCGGGAGCTTGAGCTCTCCTGTCAGGCCTATGCCGCCGGTGAACTGGTGGTGGAAAGGATCACCACCTGGACGCGCATCTACCTGGGCTACTCAGCGGTTGAGCCCGTGGTGGTGCCTGACCTGGCCGCCTACGTGGCCGGCGGCATAAGCCAGTTCGACTTCCTGGGCGAGCCGGAAGAGCTCGCGCCGGCGGCGGAGCGGGTACATGAGCGCCTGGCGGCGGCCGTGCGCACCACCTCCTCGCACCCGAACCTCCTCGAGGTGCTGGCCCCCGGAGTCTCCAAGGGCCGCGCGCTGGAACGCCTGGCGGAGCTCCTGGGCATCCCTCTCGCCGCCACCGTGGCCGTAGGCGACGGCCTGAACGACCTCGAGATGCTTCGGGGCGCCGGCCTGGGCGTGGCCATGGCCAACGCGCCCGCCGCCGTCCGCTCCCAGGCGCAGTACGTCACCGCCGGCAACAACGAAAACGGCGTCGCCCAGCTCATAAGCAAGCTCCTGGCCGGGGAGCTTTGAAAGCACCTGTGGTCACTCTTCCGCTACGCCCCCAGTTAATGGCAGGTACTGGTAATGGCCGCCAAGCTGTGTTAGAATGGTGCCAAGATGGAGCCGAGGAGAGGGTGGTGGGCATGGAGGTACAGTTTGATCCGGTACGCGCTCGGGAAACCTGGCGCCGGCGCGCCGCTCGGAAAGCGGAAGAAGAGCAGGGACTGCGCGAAGCGGCCCTGGCGCGGGCGCGCATCATCGCAGCCCGGCTGAAAAAAGACTATGGCGTAAAGCGCGTTTATCTGTACGGTTCCCTGGCCTGGGGTCGCTTCGACGAGCATTCCGACATCGACCTTTTCGCCGTCGGCTTCCCGCGGTCGGCCAACTACTGGGCCGCCTTGGCCGCCATGGAGCACCTCGCCGTGCCCTTTCCCCTGCAGATCATCCTCGCCGAGACCGCCCATCCCAGCCTGCGCCAGCGCGTCGAGAGGGAGGGGGTACCGTTATGACTAAAAAAGAGTTCCTGCTCGTTCAAGCCAAGATCACCGCCGAGCTGAACAACATCGCCGCCTTGGAAGAGGAACTGGCGGCCCACGGGTTTCTCGCTGCAACACCGTCAGGAAAGCTCCCGGCTTTTCCTTCCGGCGCTTCCGGCGATAGTTTTCAGTTGCGCGCCCTCGGTTCTGTTCTCCACGACTTTTACGTAGCCGTGGAGAACATCTTCGAGGTGATTGCGCGCGAAATCGATGAGTCTCTGCCTTCCGGCCCAGCCTGGCACGTTGCCTTGCTGAAGCAGATGACGCTCGCCGTGCCGGAGCTTCGCCCCGCCGTCATCCGCAAAGCCACCGCCGCTAAACTCGACCAGTACCGCGCCTTTCGTCACGTCTTTCGCAACGTCTACGGCTTTAATCTCGACAGCGAACGCCTCCGCGGCCTCCTGACGGACTTCCCCCTCACCCTCACGGCCCTGCGCACCGACCTCACGGCCTTCCAAGAGCAAATACGCACCCTCCTCAGCGATTAAAAAAGCCCGGCCAGGCCGGGCTTTTCGCTACGGTAGAGCATGCATCGCCTCTTTAACTCGTGGGTATAAACCCTCAAAAACAGAAAACAGCGTGTCGTAGACTACTCGGTTGCGCTGCCGGGGAGTAAATATCCGTACAGTACTTCTTAGAGGAGGGAGGTTAGGGTCCAGCGGGCCCTGAAAAACTCCACCGGCTATACCGCCGAGCAATGCGGCCCCGTAAGCAGCGGCATTTTGGAATGCCAGGGCTTTATACGTTACTCCTAAGACGTCGGCCCGCACCTGTAAACCCAACCGGCTTTGGGTTGCACCGCCCACACAAGGAAGGCAGCTCAGCTCAAACCCCCAGCGGGCTTTCGCTCTTTCGTAAATCTGCCGCAGTCCGAACGCCACTCCTTCGTACACCGCCCGGATCAAGTCGGCCCGCTCAGTGCCGAGACGTAGGCCCAGCCAGAGGCCGCGGGCAGCGGGGTCAAAAATTGGGCTCCTTTCCCCTGCAAGGTAAGGCAAGAAAACGACGCCGTTTGCCCCGGGAGGAGATTTCTCGGCTTCCCGTTCCAGATCGGCCGGAGTCGCCAACTCGTGGAAAATCTGCCTGCGCAGCCAGTTTATTGCTCCGCCCGCCGTCGACATGGCCCCGTGGGCTAACCAGCGTCCAGGCAGAACATGGGCCCGGTTTAGGAATGCCGGATGGAACTCTGGCTCTTCCAGGCAGAAGGTAAGGACATCAGACGTCCCGGCACTTTCAAAAGCATCACCGCGCTGCTTAAGTCCTAGGGCAAAGCCTGCCGCCGCTGTATCCGCACAACCCACCGCCACCGGCAGGCCGGAAGGAAGCCCGGTCTCCCCGGCAGCCTGTTTCGTTACCGCTCCGGCACACATGTAGGGTGATCTAATCGGCGGCAATCGGTGAACAAGTATGCCCGCAAGATCGGTCAACCGTTCGTCCCAGCGGTCAGGCATCGAAACGCGCACCAGGCCTGAATATGAAGCTGTGGTGGGGTCGACTGACAATTCTCCGGTCAGCTTCTCTGCCAAAAAAGTATTCAGAAACCCAATCTTGGCTGTTCTCTCCCAGCTTTCCGGCTCCTCACGCTTAATCCAGCGTACTGTACCGACCGAACAGGTGGAAGGAATGGGGCGGTTGCCCACATAATCCTGAAAAGCCGGTACGCCGCCCAGGGCTGCGCTTAGGTCGGCTACTTCGTTAAACCCCCGATTGTCCAGGTATGGGATACCGGGCCGAACAGCCCGGCCATCCTTGGTGAAAAGGACCGTAGTGGGGCTGGTTACACTCAAGCCCAGCCCGGCCATTCCCCCTAAACCATCCGTTACTCGGCGAAAAACCTTGGTCACAGCCTGCCAGTAAAGATCCAAATCCAGGTCCACCCAACCGGCACGCGGAGCGCTTAGGGCCACCTCCGCCTCCGCCTGTCGAATCGGCTCGCCCGAAACCTGGAATACACAGGCCTTGACGCTACTCGTCCCCGCATCCAGTCCCACGATTAACGGGGAGCTCACGGGATGATCGCCACCTTAATGCCCTGCCCGGACTCCGCGAGTTTGAACGCTTCCCAGCCGCGGTCGAGAGGATAGCGATGCGTTACGATGCGACCGGCGTCCACTAACCCTTTACCGATGAGGCGCAAAGCAAGCCCGTAGTCTTCACGGCGTGCAGCGCTCGTGCCTGTAATCTTCAGCTCATTGTAATGGATCAGGTTCACATCCATGGACGCTGCGTCACCCACCGAGAAACCGGCGAAGAAGTTGACCGATCCCCCCTTGCGAACCAAGGTGAGTGCCTGTTCGGCCAGAGCCGGAATACCGATGGCCAGGATTACCGCGTCTGCGCCGAGCCGGTCCGTGGCGTTCTTAACAACACCGTTCAGGTCCTCTACCTCGGGGTTTACTACAAGGTCCGCCCCGAGCTCCAGCGCCATACTTCGCCTCTGATCGTTGGGCTCGCTCACAATCACCCGGCCGGCGCCAGCCGCCTTGGCCAGGGCGAGATGCATGAGACCAATAGGCCCGGCCCCCAAGATGACAACTGCATCGCCGAGGCCGATCTGGGAGTTCCTCTGCCCGTTGACGCAACAGGCCAAGGGCTCGGCCAGGGCCGCCGCTTCGAACGGCAGGTCTGCGGGAAGCCGGTAGACATTCCCTCCGTGGACGGCGGCGGCAGGAATACGCACATACTCCGCAAACGCCCCCTCGTACTCGTAGCCAAGCGCCGTTCGGTTGGCGCAGACGTTTTCGCGTCCCTTTTTGCAGTAGGCGCAGGTGTGACAGGGAATAACGGGAGCCACTCCGACGCGGTCGCCTGGCCGGAATTCCCCCACGTCCGGCCCGGCGGCCACAACCGTGCCGGCGAATTCATGGCCTAGAATCGAGGGCGTGCGTACACCCTTCGTCTTCTTGCCGCGAAAAATCCTAAGGTCTGTCCCGCAGATGAGGCAGGCCGCCACCTTAACCAGAATGTCTCCCGGGCCCAGCTCGGGAACGGGGACCTCCGCGAGTTCCAGCTGGTTGGGGCCGTAGAACACTAACGCACGCATGAAGAAAGTACCCCCTATTTCTGCTCGGCCGCCTCACGGTAAACCTGGAGCGCTTCTTCCACCGACGCCCCGTGGTGTACGATGGCTTTTAAAGCTGCGATCACCGCCGCCGGGTTGGCATCTTCCCAAACGAAGCGGCCGTAAGTCACGCCCGCCATGCCGGCCTGAATACCTTCCCAAGTCATGCGCAGGTACGATTCCAGGTCGTTACCCGGCGAACCGCCGGCAATGACTACCCGAGCAGGGCAGGCGGCAACTACGTCGGCGAACGAGTCGGCAGAGCCTGTCCAGTTGGTTTTTACAATATCGGCGCCCAGCTCTGCCCCAGCGCGCACGGCGTAGGCAACCGCACCGGCGGCCTTAGGGTCCGCCACCTGCGAACCGCGCGGATAGATATGGGTCACGAGCGGCAGGCCGGCCGCCGCAGCTTCTTTGCTGATGCGCGCCAGGTGGCTCAGCTGCCGTGCCTGCTCGGGCCCGCCCACGATAACGCCCACGGAAATGGCATCAGCCCCCAGGCGTATCGCCTCCTCTACATCGGCTACCGGCGTATCATAGTCAGCATGGTAAGGCGCAAAGGTGGTCGCCTTCATAATGAGGGGGATCCGGCCCGCATACGGGGGAAAAACCGTTTCGGCAATGCCCTTGTGCATGGTAACGGCGTTGGGCCGCCCGGCAACCACCTTGGCCACTGTTTCACGGATATTGACCAAACCGGGCAATACCCCGCGGGCCATGGCGTGATCTACGGTAATACCTACAAAACGTTTGGATTCAGGATCCAGCAAGCGGTTGAGACGTACTTCTTTCCCCAACAACAACATAACCAGCTCCTTTTCTTAGATGGTCACTCAGCGACAATCACCTGCACGCCGGCTTTCTCTATGGCGGAGCGGAAGGCAGAGTCAATCCCGCTGTCGGTGACCAGCACATTAATCCGCGTCACCGGGCAGACGCTCGCCAGCCCTGTCTTACTGAATTTGCTCGAGTCCACCACGGCTATCAACTGGCGGCTGATCTCCACCATTTTACGGCGGATGGGCATCGACTCAATGTCGTGCTTGGTAAGCCCTTCTTCCAGGCTAAGGGCGCTGCCACCCATAACGCAGATCTGGGCATGCATTCCCGCCAGCATCTGTTCCCCCATTCCACCGAAAAGGTTGTAGGCATGAGGGCGCATGATGCCGCCGGTGACAATAACCACGATGTTTTCTTTGTCCCGCAGTTCATAGGCAATCTCCACACTATCAGTGATGACGCGCAGCGGCTGCACAGGGTTGAGCGCCCGCGCCACCTCCAATGTGGTCGTGCCTGCGTCAAGGATAATGCTGCCGGCATTTTCCACCAGTCTGGCCGCCGCCTGGCCGATTTTTTTCTTCTCTACGGCGTGTTTTTGCGCCCGCACGTGTTCGCTCATCTCTTCCGGCAGCCGGCCGGCCAAACAGGTGCCGCCTCGTGTTCTCACCAGCACCCCTGCCTGTTCGAGCTCGATAAGGTCGCGCCGGATGGTTGATAACGAGGCCCCCACGATTTGGGCTAGTTCAGTGACAGAAAGCCAACCTTTCTGCTGTAAGGCACTCCGTATCTCCTCACGCCGCTGTGCCGCAAGCAACTGCATTCCTCCTATCACTCGCTACATGCCTAGCCAACTGAGAGGCGTAAGCACCAGAGAAGGAAAAAATATTAGAAGCAAAATGGCCAAAACCATGATTGCGATCCACACCAGCGTGTGCCGTGTAACATCTTCCAAGGAAAGGCCCGTCAAATTGCTGGCCGCGTACAAGCAGACGCCCACCGGCGGTGTGATAAGCCCCAGAGCCAGGGTGATCACCATCATGACCAGGAAGTACACAGGATCGATGCCGGCCGTCTTGACGGTGGGAAGCAGAATGGGCACAAGGATGAAGATCGCTGCTGTCGCGTCCATGAACATGCCCACCAGGATCAGAAACCCGAAAATGAGCAGCATGGTCATGAGCGGACTGGTCGTGACATTAGTCAAAAGAGTCGCCACCCGCACAGGTAGGCCATCATACTCAAAAATCCACCCGGCCACCTTGGCTGTCACAGCTATGAAGAGAATAGTACCGGTAAGTTTAGCTGTGCGGAAGAAGAGACCAGGCAATTTGGTCCAGGTGATGCTACGATAGACCAGGAGGGCGATCGCTATCGTGTAGATGACTGCGATCCCGGCCGCCTCGGTTGGTGTGAAGTAGCCGAGCACTATACCGCCCATCAGAATAACAGGTACAAGGAGGGCGGGGATAGCGCGCAGGCTGCTCGTCACAAGGTTGTGCCAGTCAAAAGCGATGCGCTTGCCGATGCCGTGCCGGCTACAATACACGTGATTGTAAACCATAAAGCTTAGAGCAATAATGAGGCCGGGCACAACACCGCCCATAAGCACCCGACCGATAGATTCATTGGCCACCGATCCGGCCACAACCATTAGAATGCTTGGAGGTACAATAGTAGCCAGTGTAGAGGTGATCAAAGACAGGCCAGTAGCGTAGGTAATAGGGTAGCCATTCCTTCTCATGGCACCGATGCTGATCGCACCCACACTGGCCACGTCTGCGACAGAAGAGCCGGACATGCCGGCAAAGATCACACTCGAGACTATGGTAACCTGACCCAAGCCGCCCGGTGCCCAGCCCACGAGGGCATTCGCAAAGTCGAAGATTTTTTCCGCTACTCCCCCTTCATCCATGAGCATGCCGGCCAGAACAAAAAGGGGCACCGCCACCATGATAAAGTTGTTCATAGAACTGAACATGGACTGCGCCACCAGGTTTAAAGGAATGTCCGTGAAAGCCACCAAGGTAAGAGCAGATGCTATCCCCAGCGCCACGGCCAGCGGCACCCCGATTACAGTCAGGGCGAGAAAAAGGAGGAGGAGGGTAATGCTCATTTTCTCGCCCTCCTTAGGCCAATCAGCTCCGGCCGCAAGACGACGGACTCAACGACACCGAGTAAGCCCATAAGCGCCGAAACCGGCACGCAAATCCCCACCAACCACATCGGAATCATCAAGGCCGAACCTAATTCGCGCATGCGCACCTGCTGGGAAACCAGCTGTGCACCGGTAATGAACATGAAAACAAAGAAGCCGACTGTGCTGAGGATATAGATCCAGGGCACCAGCCTTTGTAGGCTGGCGGGAAGGTAGTTGAGGAAAACCGTCACCCGTGCGGATTCAGCCTGGCGAAATCCGGAACCGATGCCCAAAAACACAAGCCAGACGAACAAAAAACGCGTTGCTTCCTCAGTCCAAGGGGCTGGACGCCCAACCCAGCGGCCGAGGATTTGAATTGCAACGGTCACAATGACCGCGCCGACGCCAATGCCGGCTAGGTAATCGGGGATCCGGTTAAGCGTTCGGAAGAATGTCGCCGCCCGCGGTAACGCTTCTTTCCGCAATTCAGCAGCAGCTCCGCCCATGCAGTTCATGCCCTCCTTCCTCACCATACCCTGAAAGAAAAGGGGTAAGAGGGACCATCTCTTACCCCTCAGCTGTGTTAGCTCGCTTTGCCGACAAACTGCAGGGTCTTGGCAAAGAAGTCCTTGTCCTTTACGAGCTCCGAGAATTTGGGATAGAGGGGCTTAGCCACATCCACAAAGGCTTTCTGCTGCTCCGGGGTCAGCGTGTTGATCTCCATTCCTTTGCTCTTAAGGAACTCGGCCGCTTTAGCATCCTGGTCAGCATCATATTCTGCTTTCCAAGCCTGTATTTCTTTCGTGGCATCGGTCAAGGCCTGCTGCTGCTCGGCGGTGAGGCCTGCGAACTTCTTCGCGTTGATGCCCACTACCCAACCGTCCGCCATGTGGTTCGACATCGTCAGGTACTTCTGCACCTCGTAGAATTTAGCGCTCATCGGTATGTCGATCGGGTTCTCCTGCCCGTCAATCGTCTTCAGCTGCAGGGCGTTGTACACTTCGCCGAAAGCCATGGGCGTCGGCGCTGCCCCTGCCGCCTTAAAAAACTCTACCCAGAGCGGGTTGTTGGGCACCCGGAAGCGGAGCCCTTTCAGATCCTGCGGTCCCGTGATCGGCTTCTTCGAGTTGGTCATCTGCCGGAAAGAACGTGTCCAGAACCCCAGTCCTTTGATCCCAAGTTGATCCAGGCTTTGTAGCAGGGTTTTGCCCAGATCGCTGTTTAAGTAATCCTCAAGCTGCTTTGTGTCGTTAAACAGGTAAGGGACACTAATGGCTGTAAACCTGGGCTCGAAATTAGCGTAAAGGGAAGTGGATAGAACCAGCATGTCGAGCGAACCCGCGCCCAATTGCTTCACAGCCGCAGCCGGATCGCCGCCGTAAAGGCTTCCGTTGGGCGAGACTTTAATTTCAATACTGCCGTTGCTTTTTTCACCAACAGCCTTGGCAAACTCTTTCGCGGCCACAGTGATTGAGGAGCTATCCGGGTCGGGTGTAGCCAGATTCATTACCACTTTCTTCGCCGCCTGCCCGCCCTGTGTGCCCCCGCCGGTCGGCGCCGGCTGGCTGCACCCAGCTAACAGGAAGAGCGCGAGGACGGCCACCAGGATCCGCTTCACCATTTCGCCGAAACCCCCTTCTTCTTTTCCGGACCTTTCGTCCAGGTCTATGTTTCTTAATTCGCCGTTAACATTCTAATTCCTTCATATTTGTTCACTTGTAGTCATTGATATTTCCTTATCAATCTATATGCGTCAATATCGTTCATCTTGGTTATAATTCCAGGCGGCACAGGGATAAGGGCTTGATATGCCCAACAAAGGGAAAATCCCGGCTCCCAAGGCCGGGGCCGGGCTGCAGGTGATGCGAGGCCAAACCCGTAATAGGCTTCATCAAACCTGCTTAAACGTCAGCGTATCCGCCGGGTAGTCGAGGAGGGAGGCGAGTTCGTCGTCGAGGCGCAGGAGGGAGACGGAGCAACCGGCCATCTCCATGGAGGTGGCGAACTCGCCGACGTAGCTGCGGTGGATCTTGATGCCGTGCGCCTTGAGGTAATCGGCCACGGCCCGCCCGACAATGTAAAGCTCCATGAGGGGTGTGGCACCCAGGCCGTTGATGAGGACGGCCACCGTCTCACCGCCCTTTAAGGGGAAGTCCGCGGCCGCTTTGCTCACGAGAAGCTCGGCCACTTCGTTCGCCGGGCGCAGCTTGGTGCGCTCGATGCCGGGTTCACCGTGGAGGCCCATGCCGATTTCCATCTCGTCCTCGCCGATGCTGAAGGTTGGCGCGCCCTTGGCCGGCACGGTGCAGGAGGTGAGCGCCATGCCCATGCTCCTGAGGTTCTCAGCGGCCTTTTTCCCGAGCGCCAGCACCCGCTCGAAGGGCATCAGCCGCGCGGCAGCCGCGCCGGCGATCTTCTGGACGAAGAAGTTGCCGGCGATGCCCCGGCGCCCTACCGTGTAGGTGCTGTTTTCCACCGCCACGTCGTCGTTGACCACGATGGTGTCGACCTTCATCCCTTCGGCCCGGGCCATCTCCTGGGCCATGTCGAAGTTTAAAATGTCGCCGGTGTAGTTGTTGTAAATCTGGATAACACCTGCGCCCCCGTCCACCGCCTTGAGGGCGGCCAGGATGTGGTCGGGGGTGGGCGAGGTGAAGACGTCGCCCTGCACGCCCGCGTCCATCATGCCCGGGCCGACGCAGCCCCAGAAGGCCGGTTCGTGGCCGCTCCCCCCGCCGGCGATAAGGCCTACTTTGCCCGCCACGGGGGCGTCGCGCCGCACGAGAACATAAAAGTCCGGGAGCTTACGGACCCGTTCGGGATGCAGGCGCTCAATTCCCTCCAGCGTTTCCGTTACCACGTCCTCAACCCGGTTAATTAGCTTCTTCATACCTATTCCTCCCCTCCCGCCGGTTATCTCTAGTTATTATACTATATAAAACTGGTAATTACGACTCTTTTGGCCACTCTAAATTCAGTACGGTCGGCAGGAAAAGAAACAGCGCCGGAGGGCGGCCGCCCGGGCGGCACGCAGATCAGCACAGGCTTGTCGTTGCCGGCTTATAGGGTCGGAACGGGTGAAACATTGCCACTAAGTCCATGCAGATGTGGTACAATATTACCAACAAGGCACGGGAACCGGCCGACTAACCGACCGAGAAAGGGGGACGATCTCATGCCTGAAAGAAGTGGTGATTGGTTCCGGCAGGCGGAGGCCGACCTGCGGCACGCCCATAATTCCCTGGCCAGCGGGGACTACGAGTGGGCCTGTTTCGCCGCTCAGCAGGCCGCGGAAAAAGCAGTGAAGGCCCTTTTCCAAAGCCTTCACCTGGACGCATGGGGCCACACTGTGAGCCTTCTGCTCGCCAATCTCCCCCAGGGACAAGCGGTACCGCAGGACCTCCTGGACAAGGCCAAGGTGCTTGACAAGCACTACATCCCCGCGCGTTACCCGAACGGCTTTGAGAGCGGTGCCCCGACCGATTTCTACACGCGGCCGGAAGCAGAACAGGCCGTCCGAATCGCAGGTGAGATCATTGCCTTCTGTAAAGATCATCGCGGCGAATGAGCCCGAAGTAAGACGGGCTCTGCGTCAGTACGTGGCGAGCTTAAAGAAAAGGCAGGAAGTAAAGGCAGTCTACCTCTGTGGTTCCTGGGCCAGAGGGCGTCATTCCCCTTACAGTGATGTCGATCTGCTCGTTCTCCTCAGCGCAGGGGACCAGCGGCGGCCGTTCGACCGGGTTCCAGACTACCTACCCGCGCGTTTTCCTGTGAGTCTCGACCTGTTCATTTACACCAAGGAAGAGCTGGCGCGTAATGAGTTCGCCCAAAACCTCCTGGCTACCGGCATCCCCTTGTAAAAGGGGTTTTGTTTTGCTCTACTCGTTCAGGCTCTGCTCGAAGGTCCCCCACACCACCGGCCGGCCTTCGTCCACCATAAGCCGGCCGCGGGCCCAAACCTGGTGGAGGGTAAGTTCCGGCGTTAGCACGGCCAAATCCGCATCCGCACCCACCTGTATGCCGCCCTTCTGCGGCCAGAGCCGGAGCAGGCGGGCCACGTTGCGGGTGAGCACCTGCGCGGCCTGCTCCAGCGGGAGCCCTTCTTTTTGCACCAGGTCGCACAGCTCACCAAGCAGGGAGTCTTCTTTACCGACGAGGAGCCCTCGCAACTGCCCGTGAGAATCGAAATCGGGCGCGCTGCCGAAACCGTCAGAGCTCATGGTGATGTGTTCCAGCGGCACGCCTTTCGCCAGCGCCTGCGCAACGGCCTGGCTGGGCTTGATGGCCGCCGGCACCGCCCTGGTGGGCACGATGCTGGAGGTGATGTCCAGAAAGCCGCCCCGCTTGCCCCACCGCAACGCGTCTTCGAACAGCCAAGGGTTACGGTTGACGTGGGTGGGAACAAATTGCGTAAGGGGGATTTCCGATTCATCGACGATGTGAAAGAGCAGCTTCAGCCCGCCCCGCCCGTCGCCCAGGTGCAGGTGCACCACCCCGGCCTTGCCGCTCAGCATCCCCCCGACGCGCGCTTCGGCGGCCAGCTTCTCAATCTCCTCCGGCCGTGGCTCGGACGAGCGGTGATCCGAGATGGCTATCTCCCCCGTCCCGATCACCTTATCGACGAGCACCAGGTCCGAACGCACGCTGCCGGTGAGGGTGCGCGTGGGCACCTCGTAGGCGCCGGTGTAAATGTAGGTGCTGATGCCTTCCGCTTCCAGGCCGCGCGCCTTGGCCAGGAGCCCCGCCATGTGCCGGGTGACACCGTCGGTGCCGAGAAGCCCCACCACCGTCGTCACGCCACAGCGCGTGATGGCGGAAAGCTCCGCCTCGGGGGTACGCGTGGCGAAGCCCCCCTCGCCACCCCCGCCGGCGATGTGAACATGCTGGTCGATGAAGCCCGGGAGCAGGTAATAACCGGAAAGGTCAACCTCAGCTGCCTGCCATCCCGCCGGAACCTCCAGTTCCGGGCCGAGGGCAGCGATGCGCTCGCCCGCCACCAGGACGTCCTGCCGGCCCAGGTCTTCCGGCGCAAAGACCCTGGCTCCCCTGAGAAGCGTGAAGAATGGCTTTCCCGTCACAGCACTACCCGCCTTTCTCTCCGGCGCACCGCCTCAGCGCCCCTAGCCTTCCACCGGACGGCACAGCGCATGCGCCGCTTTCCTGCTTGCCGCCGCTGGTCGGTGAAAAGTAAAAGCCGTTCAGGAAGCAGCCGAAAAGGGAATGCCGGTCCGGATGGCGAACTAAGCTCAGAATTCGTTTACCGGAGTGAGTTACGTGACGGCCAGGACTAAAATGCTGCTGGGCGGCATCATCTCTGTAGCGCTCAGCGCCGGTTCCCTCGCTTACATCTTCTTTCGCCTGCCGGGCGAAACCTTTCCCCTCACCTCAAGACTCATCCGCTGGAGCAGCATCCTGGCAGCTCTTTCCCTGCTCATCCTGGCCTGGCTCTGCGACGCGCTGCGCCTTAAGTTCCTGGCACGCGCCCTCAATAAAGGGCTGCCGCTTGCCACCGGGCTCAGGGCGATCCTGGCGGGGAACTTCGTCACCCTGGTGACACCTTTTCTTTTCGGCGGTGCTCCAGCCGTGGCGTACATCTTGACCCAAGCTGACCTCACCTGGACAGAGGCCAGTGCTGTTGTGGCTGCCGGCGGTTGGGTCGCCCAGGGAGCGCTGGCGGCGCTTTCACTGCTCGCCCTGCTCACCCTGCGCCTGCTGCGGCTTTCCCTGCCGTTGTCCGCTCTCTTTCTTGCCGGCATTGCCACCCACATCCTCGTCCTGGCGACAGCCGGATTCCTTGTCCTGCGACCGGAGCTGGCCGAACTTGTGCTGCGTTTCGTGCCTGGGCGCCTGCGCCCGCAGGCGCAGCGCGCCCTTCGACGGTTTCAAGCCCATATGGAACAGCTGTTTACGGCAAGTCCACGCTGGCTGTTTCTCTCCTTCGGCTGCGCCGCATTCTACTTTCTCCTCTTTTTCGCCATCGCGCCGGCCCTCCTGTCCCCCCGGGCGCCCACCTTGAGCTGGCCAGCCCTGGCGGCCTTCCAGGACGCGGCGTACCTGGCGGCCGCCTTTGCCCCCACCCCGGGGGGAAGCGGGGCCAGCGAGTTCGGCATCCTCTACATCTTCCGCCGAGTGCTGCCGCTCCCGCTGGTTAAGGAGTACGTCCTCTGGTGGCGCCTTCTGACTTTTTACCTCAACCTGCTCGCCGGCGGCATCGCCCTCAGCCTCAGCACCTGGCGGCTTTTCACCCGGCCGGAAAGCGGCGGGCACACTTAAAGGGACTGGTTCCAGCGACCAGTGCCCTTTTCTTGCTTCCGGCCTTACGCGACGCGATGCGCCAGCGCCAGGGCCAGGATCTTGGTACCAGTGAGCAGGGCCTCGGTGGCAAAACTCATGTGCGGGTCGTGCAGCCCCGGCGTGGCATCCGCGCCCAGGGCCAGGAAAGCCGTCTTGAGGCTGCGGTCGGCCATCTTGAACTCGTGGAAGTCGTCGCTCCCCGGGCTGTGGATGGGCTCCAGCAGCCCCTCCGGGCCGAGGACTGCTTCAATGGCCCTCGCCAGGTTGGCGACGGCTTCCTGGTCGTACTCGGCCGCCGGCACAGAACCGAGGACGTTAAACTCGGCCGTTCCACCCACCGCGGCGGCGCCGCCGGCGCAGGCCGCCTTCACCTTGGCTGCAATCTCCTCCATCAAGGCGTTTGTCTCGGCACGCAGGTCCAAGGTAAAGACCACCTTATCAGGGATGATGTTGCTCGCCACCCCACCGCCGGCGATCTTTGTAACCTTGGCCGACCACTGCTGGGCCGGGTTGGCCCAAAGCGAGTTGATGCCCAGGATGGCGAGCGCCGCGCCGTCGATGGCGTTCACGCCCAGGTGCGGCCGCGCCCCGTGTGCCGCCCGTCCCTTGATGGTAACCTCTGCTACCGTGCTGCCGCCGTGCCAGAGCGCCGGTGCCGCCTGGCCGAGCCGCGCCTCTTGAATGGGACGGATGTGCACGCCGTAGAGCTCGTCCAGCCCTTGGCCGGCCCCGGCCGCCACCATGTTCTTGGCCCCCACCAGGCGCTCTTCCGCCGGCTGGAAGATCACGCGCACCCGGCCGCGTTTAACCAGTCCCAGTTCCTTAAGGATCTTAAGGGTCCAGAGCCCCATGGTAGAGTGGGCATCGTGCCCGCAGGCATGCAGGTAGTACGTCTCGCCGGCCTCATTCTTGAAAGGCAAGGCATCCATGTCGGCCCTCAGGCCCACGCTCGGGCCGGGCTCCGCTCCCGCCACCTCGGCGGTAAAGCCCGTCTCCGTAAGCTCCCGGACAGCGATGCCGGCCTCTGCCAGCCTGGCCTTGAGGTAAGCGGCGGTCTTGTGCTCCTCCAGACCCCACTCCGGCAGGCCGTGCAGGTCGTGAAACGTCTTGAGAATCTCTGCACGGTATGCCTCGACAGCTCTCGCAATGGCTGCGTTCATGCGCAGCGCCTCCTTTGACTTAGACTCTTGTCTCTTTTCGCCGTCTACGGAGCATTCCCTGCCACTCGCCAGCTGCTGACGATCCAAGAGCATTTAACAGGGTGCTGGCATCCGAGCCGGCTTTTCGAGGTGTGGATCAGAAGAAGATAAGAATGGCCCGCATTACCCACATGGAGAGGAGAGCGTTAAGGATGGAAATCGCCATGATGTGCGGGTAGTAGCGCGTGTTGACCTCCGCCGTACCCAGGCAGCGGCCCAAGTACTGGATAAGAGAACCCATGAGGTAGATGGCGGGCATGAGCACGGTGATGTCGGCCGCACTCAGGGTTTCGGCCGTGTAGAGGCCAGCCGCCACGCCGACGCCCCCGCCCATGCTCATAAAGGCCGCCAGCAGCACCGCCGCCGCCTGCCCCGGCAGCCCCCAGAGGGCCATGATAGGTGCGAAAACCTTGCCCAAGAGGTCTAGGAGGCCAGTGACATTGAGGGCCCGAATGATGACGAAGGCCATGATCACGTTGGGCATCATGTTGGTGGTGGCAATGGTGAAACCACGTCGCGCTCCATTTACGAACATGTCAAGGACGTTCTGTTTGCTCGGCACCGCTTGCGCTGTGGCCATGCTTTTCTCCTCCTACTTCACTGCCTGGGGCATCCCGGCAGCGGTTTTTTTCTGCGTTGCCTTGATGTAGATGCGCAGCAGGTTGGCGCCCAAGACCTTGAAAACCATCATCACTACAAAGGGCACAATGATGGGCGTCAGCATGATGCTGAAAAGCGCCGCCGCGGACGAGAAGTAGTTGGTGATGGGCGCATCAGCGCTGATTTGGAACATGGAGAAGACGGTCCGCTCGTCGTCAGTGATCTGGCCGTTCTGGTACAGTTCCTTGGTCATCCCAGCGCCGGCGTCGGTGCTCTGCAGACTGGCGATAAGGGCCAGACCGCAGATACCCGGGATACCGATGACCGGCTTAAGAAGCGGGGTCATCAGCTTCTGCGCCGCCCGCAGGCCGCCGAGGCCTTCCACCACAGACACCACACCCAGAGCCAGGATCACCGCCGGCATCAGCTCCAGGGCAAACATAAAGCCGTCGCGCGCGCCAGACCCTCCCGCGCCGCGGAAAGTGAAAGCTGTTTTCGCCCCGTCGAGGGCGATTTTTCCATAGGAACCGTTAAGCACAGTAAAGTCGAGGACCTTCAGCCAGCCTTGGCTGGAAGCAAAAATCCCCGAGAAGAAAAGAATAGCAAAAATAAGCGCGGCGTAGGCAACCCAAGTAACATTATCCGATTGACCCGCTTGCAGCTTTTTCTCTTCCATTTACCGGTACTCCTCCTCTGATCAGCACGTTGCCTTATCCTCTCTGCAACTCACCACCGGCGCCGATGGAACCGACCGGCTTCAGCGCGTCGGGGGCAGCGTGTTGGAAAGCTGGTACGCGGCCTCGCCGAGCAACTTCACACCCAGGGGCAGCACCTCTTCGTTGATATCAAAACGGGAATTGTGGTGCCCGGCCGCGATTTCCGTACCCAGGATAATGTAGGTGGCCTGACCACCGCGCTCTTGGACACGGGCCATAAAATAGCTGTAGTCCTCGCTGCCGCCGGCCGGGCCGAACTCGGCCACCTCGGTCACTCCGGGAACGGTCTTGGCGATGGCGGCCAGCTTCTGGGCCAACTGAGCGCTGGCCTCGCCGCTGAGCGCTGCGCCCGCTTGCTTTACGTCCACCTCGACAGCGTGCATCATCGCCGCTCCTTGCAAGATCCTATGGGCGCGTTCGCGCACAAAATCGTTGAGTTCGGTGGTGGCGCCTCGCGTCTCAATCTTCATTTCCGCGCGGCCGGGGATCACGTTGCGACCGCTTCCCGCCACTAAGGTGCCCACGTTGATGCGGGTGGCGCCCTGGCTGTGGCGGGAGATGGCGTGCAGGTTCAAGGCCGCCGTGGCCGCGGCCAGGAGGGCGTTGTGCCCCGCCTCCGGCTCTCCGCCCGCATGGGCCGGTACGCCGGTGAAGGTAACATCAAGCTTGGTGGTGGCGAGGAACCCCCGGCCGCCGCACACCACTTGGCCCACCTTCCGGCGCGAGATGCCCACGTGAATACCCAGCATGTAGTCCACGTCGTCCACCACCCCGGCCTCTACCATGGCCCGGGCGCCGCGCACCCCCTCTTCCGCCGGCTGAAACACGAGTTTAATCCGGCCCTTGAGCTCGTCTTTAATGGCCATGAGCACCTCAGCCAGCCCTAAGCCAATGGTGGTGTGTGCATCGTGCCCGCAGGCGTGCATGGCGCCCGGGTTTTCGGAGACAAATCCCTCGGCGAACGGCCGGTGAGTCGCTTCGCGCGCCTCGTCCACATCGTTGGCGTCCATGTCGAAGCGGAACCCCAGGGTCGGCCCCGGCCGGCCGGTATCCAGGACGGCCACGACGCCGGTCTTACCGCCCTCCATGCGGGCCACAATCTCCGGGTCGGCTCCTTGCTCCAGCGCCTGCTGCTGCCGCCGGGCGAGCTCTTCCGGACCCGGCACGCCCATCATCGCTTCTTCTTTGATCACTTCGCCGCCGTAGTACACCTCGTAGCCCAGTTCCTGCAGCTTTTTCACCACCAGGCCGGCCGTTCGAAACTCCGTCCAACCCGGTTCGGGGTAGCGGTGCAGATCCCGCCGCAGCGCCACCAACCGCTCTTTAAGTCCCGCTGCCAGTTCTGCGATCCCAGGATGCATGTTCAAACCTCCTTAAGTCCGCCGCTGACCTTATTGTGCCCAACCGGCCCCAGCCGGCACTGCGAGGAGCCCCCGCTTCGCCCCTGCGGCGCTCGGCTCCTCTCCCTATATTCGTTTCGGCCGGGCTTACTCCTCCAAGACAGGCTGTGCTTAGAGGGGCAGGAGCACGCGTTGCGCCTTTTTCCTTCAAACGCGGACAAAAAAAAGACCAGCTGTTCCCTCCAACACCTGGTCTTGGTCCTGGCTACCTTGCGCGCCTTTACTTATCCCAGTGTCGCTTCATGAGGTCAATGAGGTCCAGCCATTCGGCGTAGCGGCGGCGGTAGGCGGCGGAAGCGGCCGGGTTGGGCTGGAAGGCGGCGCGGATCTTCACCGCTTCCTTGAAGGCCGTGGCGTAGTCCGGGAAGATCCCGGCGCCGACGCCGGCGGCGAGGGCCACGCCCAGGGCACCGATCTCGGTCGCGGCCACCACCTCCACCGGCACCTCGAGCACGTCGGCAAACATCTGGCTCCAGACGTCGCTCTTGGCGCCGCCGCCCGAAAGGCGCGCCTTTTTGATCTCGCAGCCGGCGGAGCGCAGGCGGTCGATGTGCCACTTGTGGATGAAGGTGATGCCCTCATACACGGCCCGCGCCAGGTCGGCAAAGGTGTGCCCCTGCGCGATGTTGAAGAAGCCGGCGCGGCCGCGCGGGTGCACATTGGGGCTACCCAGGAAAGGGTGGTAGATCACGCCGGTGCCGCCGGGGGGCAGCGAGGCCACGGCCGCGTTGATGACGTCGAACTTGGAGATGCCGCGCTTTTGCGCCTCCAGCACGGCACCGCCGCCCAGCTGGTTGACAAACCACTCCAGGTTGATGGCGGAGGTGGCGCTTCCTTCCAGCACCAGCACCTTCCCCGGCAGGGCGAAGTGCATGTTCATGATGACATTGGTGGCCGGCTCGTCGGTGATCACCTCGTTAATGGACCAGGTGCCGGCCACCACCGCAGCCACACCCGGGTCGATGGCGCCCGAGCCCACGGCGCAGGCGGCCACGTCCATCATCCCGGCTGAACAGGGGGTGCCGGGTGCGAGACCGGTGCGCTCCGCCGCCGCCGGCAGCACGTGCCCGACGATGTCGTGGCCGGCCACGGCCAGGCGCGGCAGCTTGCTGTACATCTCGGGAATACCGTAGAGCTCCATGAGACGGCGCGAGTAGGTGCCGGCCCTAAAGTGAAGGAGCCCGTTGCCGCTCATGTCGTTGAGCTCGGAGACCAACTCACCCGTGAGTTTGAACCGGATCAGGTCTTTGCACATGAGGACGCCGGCGATGCGCCGGTAAGCCTCGGGCTCGTTCTCTTTGATCCACCGAAGGAGCGGTCCCGGCTGGCCGGGGTAGGGCTGGCCCAGGGTGATGGCGCTGATTTCGCTGTAGCGCCCGCTCTTTTTGTAGTCCTCGATGATATCCACGGCGCGGGCGTCCTGCGAGCCGATGCCGCGCCGCACCAGGCTGCCTTCTTCGTCCACCGCGTAGAGCCCGTTGCCGTGGCCGGTGAAGCCCACAGCGGCGATGTCTTTCGGATCGACGCCGGACTTGGCGATCACCTCGCGGATGCAGTCCGCGGTATTCTGCCAGAGCCGCTCGGCGTCGCCCTCCACCCAGGTGGGTTCGGGGTTTACCACCTCGTAGCGGCGGGCGGCCACGGCTGCCTCGCGGCCGGCGAGGTCAAAGAGCGCGACCTTGGAGTTGGTGAGGCCGTCGTCGATACCCATGAGGTACTCAGCCATCCTTCTCCCCTCCCGGGTTAGCATTTGCCTATGGGCGTTGGAGCTGCAATACACAGCTTGGGACTTAAAACGCTAAATGCCCAGTGCTGAACGCTCTAAATGGCACCCTGCCCCGGTTCACCCACGGCCGGGGTTCTTCGCCGCGAAAGAGCTTGGCAAGCTCGCGCGCCAGCCGGTGCGGAGCCTTGGCCAGGGCATCGCGGGTGGTGCCGGCCATGTGGGTGGTGATGGTGCAGTTGTCCAGGGTAACCAGCGGGTAGTCCTTGCCGGGCGGCTCTCGGTCGAAGACGTCGAGCGCCGCCCCACCGATCTTCCGGTCGCGCAGGGCTTGATAGAGGGCGTCTTCGTCCACCAGCCCCGAGCGCGCGGTGTTGACGAGAATGGCGGTGGGCTTCATGAGGGCGAGCTCCCGCGCCCCGAGCATGTGCTCGTTTTCCTCCGTGAGGCGCGCGTGAATCGTGACGAAGTCGGACTCCTTAAGCAGCGTGTCAAGGTCGGTGAGGGTGACGTTCAGCGCCGCCGCTGCCTCCGGTCCAGCATACGGGTCGTAGGCCAGGAGGCGCACCTCGAAGCCGGAGAGCTTGCGCGCCACCAGCTGCCCGATCCGGCCGAAGCCGATAATGCCCACCGTCCGGCCCGGCAGGTCCGGCGAGTAGGGTAGGTTGATGAAGTCGCGGCGCCACTCGCCCTGCTTTAAGGCCATGTGGCTGCGGGCGATGTTGCGCGCCTCCGCCAGCAGCATGCCGACGGCGTAGTCGGAAACGGCGTCGGCGTTGCGCCCCGGGTTGTTGAAGAACATGATGCCCTTTTCGGTCAGGTAGTCGGCGGCCACGTTCTCGTAGCCGGCGCGCAAGCTGCCCACCGCTTTAAGTTTCCGGCCGGCGTCGATGAGCCGCCGTCCCAGGGGAAGAAACTGCATGATGAGTACATCGGCATCCGCGATTAACGGGAAGATGTCCGCGGGCGGCGGCACCGCCTCCGGCCCTTCCTCCTCCAGCCTGCGGTTGAGATACTGCAGCCTTTCCATGCTGCCCTGCAGCCAGTCGTAGGTCACCAGTTCACAGCCGTACCCGCGCCAGGGGGCGAAACCGTCCAGCAACAGGTCAGAACCGATGTAGTCGTCGCCCACCAAAAGAACTTTCATCTTTGCCACCTCTTGTAAGTTTCGGCCAAGTTGTAGTTACCCCGGCCACGCCGGGGCGGCGGCTTGGGGGGCAACCAGGCGGGTTGCCCCCACCGCAGCAGTGCGGGGTCGCCTCTGACGGCTGAGTGCCCAATGCTAAACGCCAATCAGGCCTTGCCGGCCGACCCGCAGAGCTCGATCTTGCGGCGCACCACGTCTTTCATCAGCTCCAGCGGCTTTTCGTAGATGTACATGGGCCACGGCGCCCGCCGCTCGTTGGTGGCGAGAAATTCCTTCAGGCCGTCCACGAGGGCGACGCAGAGCTCCGAGAAGATGTTAAGCTTGGCGATGCCGTGGGCGATGGCATCCTTTACCTGCTCGTCCGGCGTGCCGGAGCCGCCGTGCAGCACCAGCGGCACCTTGGAGACGGCGTTGATGGCCTGAAGGCGCGGGATGTCGAGCTTGGGCGCTGCGGTATAGATTCCGTGGGCCGTGCCGACGGCCACCGCCAGGGCGTCCACCGCCGTATCGGCCACGAAGCGGTCGACGTCCGCCGGGTCTGTCAAATGCCCTTCGTCCTCGCCTTCGCCGGCATAAACCTCGGCCTTGCCCACGTGGCCCAGTTCCGCCTCAATGGTTACACCCCTCGGCCGGGCGTAGGCCACAACCTTCTTGGTGAGCGCCACATTCTCGGCGTAAGGCAGCGAGGAGCCGTCGATCATCACGGAGGAGAAGCCGGCATCCACCGCCTGCTGGCAGAGCTCAAAGCTGGGGCTGTGGTCCAGGTGCAGAGCCACCGGCACGGAAACCTGCCCGGCGGCGGTGCGCACCAGGCTCACCAGGTAGGGCATCGCCGCCTCGGCATCCGGCGGCACCACCATGCAGATAACCGGCGACCGCATTTCCTCGGCCACCTCGGCCACTGCCCGCACGAACTCCAGGTTGCTCACGTCGAAGGCCGGCACGGCGTATTTACCCGCCCGCGCCTTCTCCAGCAGGTCCTTCATGGGTACCAGAGCCAATTTCATTACCTCCTTACGTTGGCAACGCAATCTTCCCGTCTGCCGTCAGCGCATCAGCATGCCGCCGGAGATATCGATTGTCGCGCCGGTCATGTAGCTGTTGCGCTCGGACACCAGGAACAGCACCAGGTCGGCAATCTCCTCCGGCGCGGCGATGCGGCCGATGGGGATGCGGGACAGGTAGCGGCCCGGGTCCTTCAGCACCGGCGCCGTCATGTCGGTGTAGACCATACCGGGGGCCACGGCATTTACCTGAATGCCCTCCTTCGCCACCTCGCGCGCCAGCGAAACAGTAAAGGCCACCACCCCCGCCTTGGAAGAGGCGTAGTGGGCATGCCCGGTGGTGGAGCCGCGGAAGGCGGCCTGCGAGGTGAAGTTGACGATCTTCCCCGGCGCCCGGCGCTCCAGGAGATGCCGTACCAGCCACTGGTTGGTAAGAAAGACTCCGGTGAGGTTTACGTCCAGGGTGCGCCGCCAGTCTTCCTCTTTAATGTCCACCACCTTACCCGTGGGCCAGATGCCGGCGGTGTGCACCAGGATGTCCACCGGTCCCAGGTTGCCCACCACCTGGCGGAACATGGCGTCCACTGCAGCCGCCTGGGAGACGTCGCCCTGCACCGCCAGAGCCGTACCGCCTTGCGCGCTGATCTCGCGCACCACATCCTCGGCCGCCTGGGGCGACTTGGCGTAGTTTACCGCCACCTTTGCCCCTTCGCGGCCCAGGGCCAGGGCCACCGCGCGGCCCATGCCGCGCGACCCGCCCGCCACCACGGCCACTTTCCCCTCAAGCCCCAAGTCCATGTGCCATCGTCTCCTTTCCCAGCCCCTACGCCTCCGGTGCCAGGATCACTTTGAGCGCGGCGCCGCTACGCGCGAGTTCAAAGCCCTCCCGGTACTTAGAAAGCGGCAGCACCTTCGTCACCAGGCGCTCGGCGTCCAGCCGCCCGGCCGCCATCAGGTCCAGGATCTTCTTCATGTGGATGGGGGTGGAGTCGGAGGTGCCGTGGACAAAGAGCTCGCGGTAGTGGATGACGTTGCTGTCGAGCGTGATCTCCGAGCGGCCCTTGGGCAGCCCACCGAAGAAGTTCACCCGGCCCCGCTTGGCGGCGATGCCGATAGCCTGGAGCTGGGCCTGCCCGGAAGGCGCCGCCACGATCACCACGTCGGCCCCGCGCCCGCCTGTGGCCTGCATGACCACCTCTTTCAGGTCCTCTCGGCCGGAGTCCACGAAGATGTCCGCCGCGCCGATCTCCTTGGCCTTGGCCAGCCGCTCCGGCATCAGCTCGGCCATGATGACGCGGGCGGCGCCCTCGGCGCGGGCCAGCATGGCGTGCATGTTGCCCACCGGGCCGGCGCCGATCACCACCACCGTGTCGCCCAGGCCCACCCGGGAAAGCTCCTGGCCGTTTAAGGCGCAGGAGAAGGGCTCGGTGATGGCGGCCGTAGGAAAGTCCAGCCCCTCCGGGATGGTGAGCACCCCACCCTGGCGCACCAGGATCTCCGGCGCCGCCACGTAGTCGGCAAAGCCGCCGTCGTACTGGTAGGAGATGGCCTCCTTGTCCTCGCACTGGTTCTGGTGGCCGCTCAGGCAGTACGGGCAGCGGCCGCAGAAAATGACCACGCCCAGGATCACCCGCTGGCCCACCCGATACCCCTGGACCCCTTCACCTACCTCGGCAATCACGCCGGCGATCTCATGGCCGATGGTACGCGGCAGGGTGAAGCCGTGGGCCGAGCCGCCGGCGGCCACGTTGCGCACGTCGCTCCCGCAGATGGCGCAGGCCTTTACCTTCACCAGGAGTCCCCCGGGAGGCGCCGCGGGTTTTTCCACCTTCTCGTAGCGCAGGTCATTCGCGCCGTAAAGCCGGACTGCTTTCATGGAAGCCAAGTCTGGTCAACTCCTTAGCTTTATTCCTCCGCCAGGCGGGCGATGAAGTGCATCTCGTCGACCGTCTTCTCGTAGAGGCGCCGGTACACGCCGTAGAGCTTGCGGTAGACGGCCGTCGCCGCCGGGTTGGGTTCGTTCTTGTCGCTGAGCTCGATCCACTGCTTGATCTCGGTGAAGTCCCTATAGAAGCCCACGCCCAGGCCGGCCAGGAAGGCATCTGCCACCGGCGCCCCGGCCACCTTGGCCATATAGTCCTGGGGCACGTTCATGACATCGGTGACGATCTGCCGAAAAAGCGGGCTCGAGGCGCCGCCGTCCACGGCCACCACGCGCTCCGGCATAATCCCGAGCTCGCGCGCCACCTCGGCGTGGTGCTCCAGGCCGTAACCGATGCCCTCCATGATGGCCCGGTACAGGTGCGCCCGGGTGTGGTAGAGGCTGAGGCCGAAGAACATGCCACGGGCGTACGGGTCCCAGATGGGGGTGCGCTCGCCCATGAAGTACGGGACGAGCACCACGCCGTCGGAACCGGGCGGGATAAGCTGCGCCTCCAGATCCATGATCTTATAGGCCGACGCGCCTACCTTGGCCTCGGTCTCCTTTTCCACCTGCCCGAACTGGTCGCGGAACCAGCGAATGACGGCCCCGGTGGTGCCCAGGCCGGCCAGAGCCACGTAAGCACCGGGGTAGATGTGCGGGAAGTTGATGAAGCGCCGGTCAAACTTGGGCTCGGCCAGGGCGATCTGCCAGCAGTGGGTGGTGCCGTACATGCAGGCCGAGGTACCCGGTTCGATCATGCCCACGCTGAAGGCCGAGCAGGAGGCATCCACCCCGCCGCCGGCGATAACCGGCGTGCCCATGGCGAGGCCCGTCTCGCGGGCGGCCGCCTCGCTCACCGCGCCGACCACCTCGTGCGCCGGGCAGGGCCGCGGCAGCTTGGCCGGGTCGATGCCGCAGGCCGCGCACATCTCCTCGGACCACTTCAGGTTCTTGATGTCAAAGAGCGGTGCCGTGAGACCTGCCACACCGTAGTCGATGACCGCTTCGCCGGTGAGCTTGAAGATGATGTAGGCGTGGGAGTTCAGCATTTTCCAGGTGCGTTCGTAGTTTTCCCGTTCGTTGCGCGCATACCACATCATCTTGTAGCCGGCGAAGTACGGGTCGACGGCGTTGCCGCTCACTGCGAAGATCTTGTCTTCGCCCAGGTGCTCTTTCGCCCAGCCGCACTCGGCCGTGGCGCGCCGGTCCATGTAGATGATGCAGGGCCGCACCGCTCTGCCCTCGTGGTCTACCGGGGCCATATCCGGGGTGAGACCACTTACGCCGATGCCGGCGATCTCCTGGGGAGAGACCCGGGAGTCGGCCAGCATCTTTTTCACTATCTTCTTAAAGTCACCCCAGTAAACTGCCTCCGGGTCCTGTTCCGCCCAGGCCGGGCGCGGCACGTCCACCCCGTGCTCGGCCGCCGCCGCGGCCACCACCGCGCCGTCCCGGGTGATGATGACGCCCTTGCTGCCAGAGGTACCCGCGTCAAAACCAAGAAGGTACTCAGCCATCTTCTCCCGCCCCCCTTCTTCTTGTTAAGGACGACGCCACGCTCTCCGCTCCTCTTTTCCGGCTGGACAGGCCGGCCGTTCCCGCTTGTGCAGCAACATCCCTCCTTCTTCACAAAACGCAAGAGGACCGCTGTAAGCAGACTCAGCATGCTTACAGGGCCCTCTCTTAAAACTCTCGGCCCCACAAATATATACTACTTTTCCTGGCGCCTTATTCCAGTTCCATTCGGGTCAAACTTTTTCTTACTCTTAGTATTCGCCGTGTTTTCCCGAATTCCTTCATAACTAGGAAATTGCCTTTCATCCTGGCCGCCCCTCAGGTTCAGGTCGGCGGACGTGAGCCACCACAGCGCCTGGCAGCTGGTATCCACCGCCACCGCGCCCGCCGCCAGGATGGCGCGCGCCTGCGGCACAGTACGGATGAAACCGGCCGCCATAACCGGCAGGGATACTTCCTGATGAACAAGCGGCAACACCTCGGGAACCAGCGGGCCGGGCAAAAGCTCCAGGAAGTCCGCCCGGCTCCCCTTCACCACCCGCAGGCCCTTCTCGAGAGCCGCGCTGTCGTGGAGGAACATGCGCTGGACGGCCAGGATTTTTTCCCGCCGGGCGGCTTCGATGAGCCCCGCATTGGGGGTGATGATGCCGTCGACCTTCAGCCCCCGGGCCAGGTACTCTACCACCGTCCTGTCCTTGCCGTAGCCTTCCAGGAGGTCCACCTGCACCAGGACGCGCCGCTCCAGGTGCTTCAGCCGCGCCACCAGGGCGGGCAGATCAAAGAGGGAAGCCCGGGAGATAAGCACCACCGCCGCCTGCGGCGGCAGTTTCTCGATTTCCTGGTCGTGCCAAAGGGAAGGGATTACCGGGTGGCGGGCAAAAAGCATAAGCCAGTCCATACGCGCTGCCTCCTTGTTGCTACTGTACCAGGGTTAACCCAAAAAACGCGGACAAGAGCTTCTCTCTCATAGTATAATTAGAACAAGGCAAAGACAAGGGTAAGGGCGAGGCCGGACGAAGGAGGACCTAAGTTGCCCGACAAGGTAGATGTGCTTATTCTCGCCGCCTCCTATGGGGGCGGACACCTGCAGGCGGCGCGTGCCCTGGTGGAGGGGTTCCGGCTTACCCATCCGGAGCTCCAGTGCGCGCTGGTCAACTTTTTTCGGGAGCTTAGTCCCACGGCCAACCGCCTGGTGGAGATCTCTTACCGCCAGGCCGTACTCAAGGCGCCCCTCCTTTGGAAGGAGTTCTATCGCCTCACCGACCGCTCAGGGCCGGAGTCGCGCGTACAGCGCCGGCTCACGCGCATCTTTTTCCGGCGCACCCGCTTGCTCCTTTCCGCCTACGCGCCCCGCGTCGTGGTCAGCACCTACCCGGTGGCCTCCCGGATCGTGGGGGAAATGAAACGCCGCGGTCTGGTAAGCCAGCCGCTTGTCACCGTCCTTACCGATCAAAGCCTGCACAGCCAGTGGCTGCACCCGGCCACCGACCTTTACATCGCCGGCTCCCATTATGTCCGGGCACGCCTGGTCCGGCGCGGTGTATCGACAGCCGACATCGCCGTCACCGGCATCCCCATCTCGCCCCGCTTCGCCGTGCCGCGCGACCGCACCGCCACGCGCCGGGCCCTGGGCCTTGCCCCGGATCGCCCCGTCGTTTTGGTCATGGTGGGCGCCCAGGGGCTCCTCCCCACCGCGGACGAACTGTGCGCGGCGCTGGCCGCCTTCCCGCTCCCCCTGCAGGTGGTGCTGGTAGCGGGGCACGACGAGCGCCTGCGGGCGCGGGTCGAGCGCATTGCGGTCACCAGTCGCCGGCCTGTACACGTCCTCGGCTTTGTCACCAACATCGAGGAGTGGATGGCCGCCAGCGACCTCCTGGTGGGCAAGGCGGGCGGGCTCACCACGGCCGAAGCCCTGGCGCGGGAGCTGCCGCTCGTGATCATCCGCCCCATTCCCGGCCAGGAGGAGGATAACACGCGCTTTCTCGTGCACGCCGGCGCCGCCGTGCGGGTAGAAAACGTCGATGAAGCCGTCCGCGCCGTCGGTGAGATACTGGCCAGCCCCGAGCGCCTGGCCGGCATGCGCCGTGCGGCCGCCGCACTTGCCCGCCCGACGGCTGCACGGGACGCAGCGCGGATCATCGCCGGCCTGCTCGGCAGGCACGCCGAGCGTCCGCTGTAGGCTCCTTGTAAAAAGTTCCGGGCTGCACCCCACCCCGCCCACATATACTTTTAGCGGCGGGGGTGGTGGCATGCTACGGCAGCTCTTTTTCACCTTCTCCATCGCGCTCGGTGTGGTGCTGGGCGGTACCTTCCTGGGCGGGCTCAGCGCCACCCTCAGCGGGCAGCCGCCCGGTGAAACCATGCTCAACCTTGCCGAACGCATCAAGGTGTGGGCCATTGTGGTCGCCCTGGAGGGCACCTTTTCCATTTTCCAGGCCCTGGAGGCAGGGCTGCTTTACGGCCAGCTGCGGCCGGTAGCTCGGCAGCTGGTCTACATACTGGCGGCCTTTCTGGGCGCCCACCTGGCCTGTCTCTTGGTGGCGGGGCTGGTGAAAAGCTGATGGCGCGCCTGGTACGGCCGCTGGCCTGCCTTGTCCTGGGGTTTCTCCTCGGCAACCTCTTTTACAATTTTCTGGCCGGTCGCTGGTTCGATGAACTGCACGCCCAGCGGCTGGAGCTGCAGGCCAAGCTGGCGGCGGCGGAAACCCGCCTGGCACGGCTGGAAGAAAGCCTGGCGGCGGCCAGTGAACCGGTGGTGCGCGAGGTTGAGGTGCGGGTGGGCTCTCCGCTCAACGCCGCGCTTAAGGCGCAGGTGAAAAAAGAGGTGGAAGAGTGGCTGAGCGTATTCATCGGCCGCCCCCTGACCGCCCTCGACCCGGAAACCATTCCCTTTCTGGTGCACCGGCGCAGCCTTAAATTAAACGGCCGCTCGTATCTCCTGACTGTCGAAACCACAGTCCTCACCGAGCGGCTGCTCATGTACGTCCGCGTGCAACAGGAAGACGGCCGCAGCTCTGCTCAGGCGCCGGGCGGGGCCTGCGTGACGGCAGGCTGCTTCACCGGCGCCGCCTGCGGTTCTTTGGGCGGCAGGATGAGTTGCTGCCCAGGTAAAATGAGGCGCGGATTGGCGAGCCGGTTGTGGCGCGATACCTCCAGGTAGAAGTCCCCCTGCCCGTAAAAACGTTCGCTGATGCCCCAAAGGGTATCCCCGGGGCGCACAATGTATTTCTGCCCGGCAGGGGCATCCGGTGCCGGCAACGAACCGGTCATCTCTCCCGTACCCGCCGGCCAGCCCTCCCCGGGGATGGGTGCCGCCGCCGCACCCGCTTGTCCTTCTCTTTGTCCTTCTCCGTCGCCGGGTGCCGCAGCTGCACCGGCCGGGGCCTTGGTAGCAGCAGGTGCTTCCCCGGCCGCGGGGCCGTGCCGGGATAACCGGGTGAGGCCGACCAGGGCGGCAACCAGGAGAACACCGGCCAGCAGCACCACCAGAAGGCGGCGCGGCTTCACCAGGCGCCAGCGGGGGCGCAGGGCAGGCGCCGCCGTAGCGGCCGTCTCGCCTACCGCGTAGGTTCCTGCGCCGGCCGCCACGGGGACAATCGCCCCGCCTTCCCAGCCATAGAGCGCCTCGCGCCCCAGCTCAGTATCGAGCACCAGAGCCACCTGCCAGGGCTCGCTGAAGTGTTCCTTGTGCACCGCCATGTCGTAGCCGGAAAGAAAGGCGCCCAAGCCGCAATGCGTGTGAAACCAACCCACCACCTGGAAAGAAGGGTACTCGCTTTGGCCCCGGGCGCTGAGTTCCGACACCAGTTCCGGCGTGAAGCGGATGCTGCTCCCCACTGAGTCCGCCCCCTGCGCCAGGAGCGCGGCCTCCACCCGTACCGCCAGCGCCCGGCCACGGTGCACGCGGCCCAAGAGGATACCGCCGATCTCGCGCCCCTGGGCCTGGCGCGCCCAGGTTAAGATTTCACTCAGCACCGTGTGCGCCACATGCACCCGTCCCGGCATCTTTATCCCCCCACCGGCGTCCCCTTGCCGGAATTATTAGAAGTTGCCAATCTAACTGCTATATTCGCGTTCGGAGCCGAGATCCCTGCCGGGCCCCCTGGTAATTAACAAAAGTAACTGTAACCGACCCGAAGTGCGGTGCGTAAGCTATTGAGGACACGTAGCGAGGACATCCGTCGCCCAAGGAGGAATACCGAATGGCGCAGCTTACACCCCGGCCCCTGCCCTACACCTCCCTTCCCGGCCTCTCGGCACGCCTGCTGACCGAGCACTACAAGCTGTACCTCGGTTATGTGAATAAAACCAACGAGATCTGGAGCCTGCTCCGCACCGTCAATCGGCAGACGGCCAACGCCACCTACAGCCCCTACCGCGAGCTGAAGTTGGAAGAGACTTACGCGCTCAACGGAGTTAAACTGCACGAGCTCTATTTCGGCAACCTGGGCGGGACCGATGGTCCCCCCAGCGGCGAGGTAAGCTTTTTCCTGCAGCGCGATTTCGGATCGACCGAGGCCTGGGCCCGCGACTTCCGCGCTCTCGGCCTCTCCGCCCGCGGCTGGGGCATCCTGGCCCTCGACCTTGACGACCGCACCCTGCACAACTTTCTGCTCGATGCCCACAATGTGGGCGGCATCCAGCGCACGGCGCCCCTTCTCGTCCTAGACGTTTACGAACACGCCTACTTCATTGATTATGGCACCAACCGTTCCGGCTACCTGGATGCCTTCTTTGCCAACATCGATTGGGAAGAGGTCAACCGGAGGCTCCGCCCTTATCTGGCGCGCAGCGCCCCGGTACCTACACTGAACACCGATTTCTTCGCCTAAGCCGGGACAGCCCTTCAGCGCTCCGTAGAAAGCGCTGGGCCGGGCAGAAAAACAGCCAGCGGCGCTCAGGAAGGTAGAACGGGCCTGGTCCCGTCCCATCCCCCTTGTTTTCTTGCCCGCCCTGTGCTATAGTTCGGTATGATAAAAACTATAAGGAAGAAGGCCTTCAGGGCAAGGTGAGGGGCCGGGCCCCCAATTCCTGACCGGCGGTGAAGCCTCCAGCGCAGCCTGTGAGGATTAGCCCGCGAGCCACCGAGGTGGTTGATCTGGTCGAAACCAGAGCCGACGGTATAGTCCGGATGGAAGAAGGTAGTGCTGTTCGCCCATTTCCCCGGAAGGCTTTTCTTCCGGGGATTAATTTTTAAGGAGGTCATGGTTTAGATGTCCCATCTGCGCGGCACCCGGTATCTGGTCAAGGTGGCCCTCCTCGGCACCCTCGGTTTCCTCCTCATGTACCTGGAGTTCCCGCTTCCTTTCATGCCGACTTTCCTCAAGTTCGATTTCGGCGACGTCCCCGCCCTCATCGCCGGCTTCGCTTTCGGCCCGGCGGCCGGTGTGCTGGCCGAGGCGATCAAGTGCATCGTCTTCCTCCTCTCCGGCCGCTCTGAGGCCGGGATCATCGGTGTGAGCGCCAACTTCGTCACCGGGGCGAGCCTTGTGCTCGCCGCCGCCCTGGTGTACCGGCGCGTGCACACTCTTCAAGGCGCCGTCCTCTCCCTTTTCGTCGGCACCCTGGCCATGACCGCCACCGTTACCATCGCGGACATCTATATCTTTCTCCCGCTCTGGAACGTGCCCGCTCAGCAGATCCTTCCCCTGGCGGTGAGTGCCATCGTCCCCTTCAACCTGATAAAGGGCACCCTCACCTCCACCGCCACATTCCTCCTTTACAAGCGCGTCAGCGCCCTCCTGGGGGCCCCCGCCCTCGTCTCCCAGCCGGCCAAGGCCCGGCCCTAACATCCCTTTCCTAGCCCCCACGCGCAGAGAGGCCCGGGTGCAGCACCTGCACCCGGGCCTTTGCCACCTAACGCCTTCTTAGTAATCCCCCCACAGGCGCGGCCCCGGGGTTCCCAGCCCGCCTTACCCTGGTGCAAAAGTACCGGCTCGCCGGGGTGGCCAGCTGGCAGCGCGGCTGGCCGAACCTTGGGTGTGGGAACTCCTGGCTCGCGAACCGTAAGGCTGGGAAGACCTCCCTCTGTGTAAAAATTCGGGGTTGAAGAAGGAAAAGGCTGCTCGCTGGCGAATTAAGAATATAAGTTTATACCATTTTTCTCCGAGTCCAGCCGCCTAAGGCGTAGCTAAGGCGATGGACCGATAGGGTAAGCGGGGAAACCTGCTTGCCTCCCGGTGCGGAAAGGAGAAAAGCGGACTTAAGGCCCGTTCTGCTTTCCGCAGAACGGGCCTTAATTTCATAAACAAGGGAGGAGTAAGAAAAATGTCAACGTGGAAAAGCGTAAGAACTTATGTCTTGATCTTGGGTCTGGCCCTGCTCCTGCTCAGTGCCGGCTGCGCCGGCGGGCGGAAGGCCCCAGCGGAAAAAGAGCCCGCTGCCCCCGCCCCCACCGCCGGCGTTAAAGTGGCGCTTGTGGATGCGGCCGGGGCGAGCAGCGAGGTGGACTTGAGCCGGTTTCCGGCCGTAAGCGCCAAGGGCGGCTACAAAAAGTCCACCGGCACCATCGTCGGCCCCGACGGCTTTACCGGCGTCAAGGTGAAAGACCTCCTCGCCCAGCTAAAGTGGGACCCGGCGACGCAGGCCGTGCAGGTGGTAGCAGCTGACGGCTACGCCATGACCTTCACCGCCGACCAGGTGGAAGGCAACCTGCTCACCTACAACCAGGACGGCTCCCCGGCCAAGCTGGGCGGCGTGGAGATGATCCTGGCCTACAAAACAGACGGGAAAGAGGAAAAAGACCTGCCGCGGATCGTTTTCGTGGGCGGGAACGCCCCTTTGACCGACGGCCATTTCTGGGTGAAGAACGTGGCCAAGATAGCCCTGACCCAGGCGCCCACGGAGTGGAAGCTGAACCTGAGCGGCGTGGAGAAAGCGGAGCTCGACCGCTCCACGTTTGAAAGCTTGGCCACCTGCACCGCCACCCCGCACCCCGCCGTCACGTACAAACACACGGATAAAGAAGGCAAAGAACACGAGTACAAGGGCGTACCGCTCTGGGTGGTGCTCTCCATGGTGGACGGCGCCGACAGCCCGGGCGGTCACTATGTATTTAACGATGACCTGGCCAAGCAGGGTTACACCGTTCAGGTGGTGGCCAAGGATGGCTTTATGGCAGAGCTTTCCGCCCAGGACGTGGCACGCAACCAGAACATCATCCTGGCCTACTGGAAGGACGGGGAGCTGCTCCCGCCGGACGAAGGCCCGCTGGCGCTCACGGGGGCCGGCCTCAAGAGCAACAAGGAACGAATCAAGCAGGTGGCCGAAATCCGCCTCACCAACCTGCCTAAGTGAACCCTAAGAAAGGCGGCGGGCAAAGATGAGGCTGCCGATGCGGTTGCGCAGGCCGCTGGTGCTTGTAGCGTCCCTCCTCTTTCTCAGCCTGCTTGCTGCCACCGGCTGTGCCGGCACCACCCCCCGCAGCCTTACCTTGGCCGTGGTGGGCGATAGCCAGGGCCGAAGCGCTGTCTGGGAAGCCGTCGTCGACGCGATCAATGCGGAAAGTCCGGCCTTCGTCGTCCACTGCGGCGACCTGACGCCGGCGGGCACCCGCGAGCAATACCTCTACTTTAAGGAGCAGGCTGAGAAGCTGCGCGTCCCCTTCTACGCCGTGCCGGGCAACCACGATGTCCGCGGCCAGGGACGCCGTCTCTTTACGGAGTTGACCGGTTCCCCGCCGTGCTGGTCCTTTGCCCGGGACGGATATCACTTCCTGGGACTGGATGACGCCGACGGTGAACTCTCCCAGGAGCAGCTGGACTGGCTGGCGGCGGAACTGGCGCGGCCTGGTCCCAAGCTCATCTTTCTTCACGTCCCCCTGTGGGACCCACGCCCAGGAGAAGACCACGCCTTAAAGAGCGCGGAAGAAGCCGCCCAGCTGCATGCACTTTTCCGGCAGCACCAGGTCATCGCCGTCTTCAGCGGCCATGTTCACCTCTTCGCCTGCCGGGAAAAGGACGGCATAACCTATGTGACCACCGGCGGTGCCGGCGCGCCCCTCTACGCGCCGCGGGCGGCCGGCGGCTTTCACCATTGGACCCGCGTGCAGCTTTCGGGCGGTCGAGTTAAGGTGGAGGCCGTACCGGTAGAACCGGCAGCCACAGAGCCTACGGTGACGGTTACCACGCCGTCAGCGACCCGCTCCTTCACGCTGGAAGAACTGCTGGCGTTTCCCGCCGTTACGGTGAAAGCGGCCTTTGAGAACCAGTTCGGCAACCGGGGCGGCGAAGGAGAGTATACGGGAGTACCTCTTGCCCACCTCCTGGAGGCGGTGAACGGCCTTTCGCCCGGCCAGACGCTTAAGGTGGTGGCTGAAGACGGCTACAGCCAGGAGTTCGGTTACGCCAATCTCTACCCAGCTAAAGAATGGCTTAAGTTGCAGGGAAGCATGCTCCTGGCCTACGAGAAGGACGGGCGGCTGGCGCCGGACTGGGAAGAAGGACCGCGCCTGGTGCTGGCCCCGGCGGATGGGCTCTACAGCAACACCGACTGCGCCCAGACCTCTCTGCCCGGCCAGGGTTGGAACGTCTATCCCTCGGCCGGCGGGCGCTGGGTGAGACAGGTCAAGCGGATCGAGGTGGTAAAAGATGCAGGAGAATAAAGCGTGCGGCTATTACCTGACCACGCGGGAGCTCATTACCATGGCCGTCCTGAGTGCCCTGGGCGGGGTGCTCAGCGCCTACGTGGGCTATCTCGGCAACCTGGTGAACCAATTCTTCGGCGTGCCGTTCGGAGCCGGCCAGTTCATGGGCGGGCTGCACGTGTTCTGGTTCATCGTTCTGGCCGGGCTGGTGCGCAAGCCCGGCGCCGTCACGGCGGTCGGCCTCCTTAAGGGACTGGTGGAGATGCTCACCGGCAGCACCCACGGCGCAGTCATCGTGCTGGTGTGCGTCGTGCAGGCGGCGGCGGTGGATGCCGTGATCTCCCTCCGGCGCGAGCCGGGGCTGGGCACCTACCTGGTTGCCGGCGCGGCGGGGACCGTCAGCGAGGTCATTCTCATGCAGCTGCTTTACTTTTCCGGCGCCCCGGCCTGGTACATTCTCCTTATGACCGCCCTGGCGGCCGCCTCCGGCGTCATCTTCGCCGGCTATCTGGGCAGCGGGGTGCTGGGGTTGCTGGAACACGGGCGGCCCGCCGCAGCAGGGCCGGTCGCCCCGCGCGCCCGCACCGTCCAGTTCGCCATAACCCTCCTTCTCGGCGCTCTTCTCGCCGGGGGCGCCGTGTTCTACTACGCCTGCGTCTTCGAGCCCTTTTGGGCGGCGCCCGGCGTGGCCGTCGAGGGTAAGGTGGCGCACCCTTACACGTACCGGGCGGAGAGTTTTGCCGCCCCGGCCATCACAGTAACAGCGGAGCTGAAGGGCAGCGTCACCTACGTGGCGCCGCGCGACTACACCGGTGTGCCGCTCAAAAAGATCTTGACAGCCGCCCGGCCGGACGCCGCGGCCACCAAGGTAACGGTGAGTGCCGGAGACGGTTACTCGGTGGAATTCCCTTTGCCCGACCTGCTTAAGGATGACGAGACCCTCCTGATCCAAGAAGAAGACGGATCCTACCGCCTGATCGCCCCGCGCTACGCCGGCGGCTACTGGGTGCGTCAGGTAACCCGTATCAAGGTTGAATGAAATATGATCACCCTTCGCGCTTTTTCCTGCCGCTATCCAGGCGGCACTTGGGGGCTTAGAGACGTCAACCTGGACGTCGCCCCGGGAGAGCTTCTCGCCCTTACCGGGCCGAGCGGGTGCGGCAAGAGCACCCTTGCCCGCTGCCTGACCGGCTTCATCCCGCACGGACAGAGCGCAGAACTTTCAGGCACCATCGAGGTAAACGGCCTCGAGCCGCGTTCCGCCGGTGTATACCGCCTGGCCGCCCGTGTGGGCCTGGTGCAGCAGGACCCGGAAGGGCAGTTTTGTACCTTACGCGTGGCTGACGAGGTGGCCTTCGGACCGGAGAACCTGGCCCTTCCCCGCGCCGCCGTGGCGGAGCGCGTGCGCTGGGCGCTGGCCGCGGTAGGGGGCGTTCACCTGGCCGGCCGGAAGCTGAGCGGCCTCTCCGGCGGGGAGAAACAAAAGGTGGCCATCGCTGCGGCCCTGGCCTGCCGGCCGGCGGTGCTCATTTTGGACGAACCCACCAGCAACCTGGACCCGCGCGCCACCCGGGAGGTCTTTCACACCATCGCGGAACTCCAGTCCGTTTCCGGCCTCACCCTCCTTGTGTGCGAGCACCGGTTGCACTACCTGGCCGGCCTCGCGGAACGGCTGGTGGTGCTGGCCGGCGGGCGCGTGCTCGCCGACGGCCGCCTGGCCGAGGCAGGCCGGTGGGCCCCGGCCCTGGCCGCCTACGGGGTGCAGCTGCCCGACCCGGCACCGGCGGCGCTCCCGCCGGGAAGGCGGCGTCCGCGTGGGAGCGCGGCGCCCGGGAAGGCGCTTCTTACGGTGGAAGACCTCTGCCTCGACTACGGCAGCCGGACCGTGCTGAGCGCTGTCAGCTTTGTGCTGCGTCAGGGCGAGCTGGTAGCCCTCATGGGGGCCAATGGCAGCGGAAAAAGCTCGCTCCTGCGCGCCCTTCTGGGCCTGGTGCGCCCGCGCCGCGGCAGGGTGGTCCTCGAGGGCAACACGGCGCCGGCGCGCGTCCCGGCACGGGCGCGGCACCTGGGACTCGTCCTGCAGAACCCCAATCACCAGCTCTTTGCACCCACGGTGTGGGAAGAGCTGCTGCTGCCGGCGCGCAACTTCGGCCTCCCGGAGGAAGAGGGCCGGCAGCGGGCAAAGGCGCTCCTTGAAGCCTTCAAACTGGAGGGTCTGGAGGAACGGCCTCCGCAAACCTTGAGCCATGGGCAGAAAAAGCGCCTCGCCTTGGCGGCCGCTCTCACCTACCGGCCCAAAGTGCTGCTGCTCGACGAGCCCCTCATCGGCCAGGACCCGCACACCGCAGCTGTAACCCTGGCCGCCCTGCGCCGCTTTGCCGCCGCAGGCGGCGCCGTGCTCCTGGTCTGCCACGACCCTTACATCGCCGACCTTTACTGCGACCGGGTCCTCTTTCTCGAGGCCGGCCGCCTTATCGCCGGCGGCGCTCCCGAAGAAGTCTGGCCCCAACTGGCGGCCCGGGACTTTGCCGAGTTCGTCCCCTGGTACCGCCTGCAGCCGAAGGAGGTGCCCAGCCCTGTACTTTCCTGACTTCAGTTACCGCGCCGGCCGCACGTGGCTTCACCGGGCGAACCCGGTGGCGAAGCTGGTGGCACTTTTTTGTTTGAGCCTCCTCGTTTTTGCCTTGCCCAACCCAGTGTTCCAGGCGGTGCTCTTTCTTCTTACCTCGACCGCAGCCGCCCGTGCCGGAATGGGCGGCGCCTTTTGGCTGAAAAAGCTACGCTTCGTGCTGGTCTTCGGCCTCACCCTTTTCTGCGCCCAGCTCCTCTTTAACCAAAAAGGCCCGGCCCTCATGGTGCTGCCGCCGGGACAGCTCGCTATAACCGTCCGCGGCCTGGTGCGCGGGCTCACCATGGCCCTGCGCCTGCTTAACATCACGGGGGCAAGTTACCTCTTTACCGCCACCACCGACCCGGGCGACCTGGCCTACGCGCTTATGCAGGCCGGGCTGCCTTATCGCTACGGCTTCATGCTGGTGACGGCGCTGCGCTTTGTCCCGCTGCTGCGGGAAGAGGCGGGTACGGTGTACGCTGCGCAGCTGGCCAAGGGCATCCCCTTGGACCGCCCCGCCCCAGCCACCCTGCCCCAGCTGGCCCGCTACATGTTCTGGCCGCTCACCGTGGCGGCGCTGGAGAAGGTGGACACCCTGGCCGTCTCCATGGAAGGGCGTGCCTTCGGTCTCTACCGCCGGCGCACCTACCTGCGCCAGTGTCCTTTTACCCGGGGGGACGGCGCGCTCATCGCCCTGAGCCTGCTCGGCACCGCCGGCGTGCTGGCGCTCTTTTACCTCTGCCCGAAGCTGAGGGCCTGTTTTTCGTACCTGGACTTCACATTCTAGGAGCCCAGCCCCCGACACTTCCAGTTCCGCCGCCTGCGCCAAGAGAAGCTCCGCCTGCCGGGGGCGAAAGCCGGCAAAGCGGCGCAGCGCTGCGGCCACGTGCGGGATCACCGCCGGGAGCGCCCCGGCCTGGGCGGCCTCTTCGTACGCCGCAAGGAGCTCGGTCACCAGGCGGTACTTGGCCGGTGTAAACATGGGGTCAGTCGAAAGGACCGAGGCACAGGCCTCGCCCACCTCGCTGAGCGGCTCCCCTTCCCGGCTCTCCTCCCAGTCCAGGCCGTAGAGCTGCCCTCCCGCGCCCACCAGAAAGTTGCGCAGGACGGCATCACCCTTAAGGAGGGTGCACCCACCCCGTCTGAAGCGTGCGTGGAGCTCCCCCAGCCAGGTACCCAGCCGGCGCGCCAGGGTGGCTTCCAGCGTCTGGTTCAAGACATCGCAGAGATTCGTCCCCGTAACCTTCTCAAGGAGCAGCAAGTCCTCCCGTAGGAGTGCCAGCGGCCGCGGCACGGCTATGCCGCGTGCCCCCGCCTCGAGGAGGGCGCTTTTTTCCCGGGCGCAGGCAGCGGCACAGGTGTAGAGTTTGGCCGCCAGCTCCCGGCGGCCGTCACTCACCCGGTACACGCGGTTTTTCTTGCTGCGGTAGCGCTCCAGGACAGTGAGCCCGTAACCCTCGAGCAACTGAAGAGCGTCGTCCATCCTGCACACCTCGCTCGGCGCCGGCCGTGTCGCGTATTGCTATCCAGGTGACACAGCGAAAGGACCTGCGCTGGAACGCAGGTCTTCCCTTTTGCCCGTGTTACTCGCGCGGCCCTTCTTTTCCCTCTTCCTTTTGCTCCTCCTGCGCCTCGCCTGGAGCCACAGGCGGCGCGGCCGGGGCGGACCCGTCCGGCGCGGCCGGCTGGGATTCTTCCGGCCGCTCCTCCGCCTTCAGTTCCTGCGGCCGGGGTTGCTCCGCCGGCGAGGCCGGCGGCACCTGGGACGGTTCTGCCCGGGCGGGGAGGGTCGCCGTCTCCGCCACCACCTGCGTCCCGGCCCACTTGTCGCCCAGCCGCCGGCCCAGCGGATCGCCCAGGACCAAGAGCAGCTCCACCACCCCGAGGACCAAGCTCACGAAAGGCCCGATCACCCAGCCGAGAAGCGGCACAATGCCAATGAGGCCGCCCAGGGCCAAGGTAAGGTTGCGCTTGGCCGAAACCCTTAGGTCTACCGGGCCGCCGTCCACGCGCACCACCGTAAGCCTAAGAAGCTTCTTCCCAATGCTCCGCCCCTTGTACTCCGGGTTCTTGGTCAGCTCGTACATGATACCGTCCTTGGTTAGGGTGTAGACCCCGCCCGCCAGAAACCCAACTAAAGGTACCAGGGAAAGCACGCCCGCAACGATCCCATCGATGAGGGCGGCGAGAAACCGGGAGACCAGGTCGGCTTTCGGCATTCTCCTCAACCCCTTTTTCAGACATCTCCTGCCTCCACTCTATCACACCTTAAGTTACGCTCACAATCCTCAAATTTGTTGCTCCCGGTTTTCCGCTTTTGTCCTCTAACGGTGGCCTTTAATCCGCCGGGCGCCCTCGCGCGCCCTACCCTCAGTGGTGCCCGCATCCTGGAAGCGCGACTCGCGCGGCGCCGGGCGGTCCGGCGGGTCGTTGTGCTCGGCCGCCAGCTCCTCCAGCCCCCGGTCCTGCCTGTTCCAGGTGAGGTTTTTCTTTGGCACAAGCTGCCCCCCCTTTCCCTTTCAGGATGCCCGGGCAGCCAGCTGTTAAACCATGTTAAACCACTTTGGCCCCCTGCGCCCGTGCTGCAATCCGCCGACGGATTTCCTCCGGGATCAGCTCCGCCACCCGGGCGCTGGCCAGGCACATGTAGGTATCGGAGGCCCCATAGTACACCAGCACCTCGTCCTCGTCCTCCAGGATCGCTTTGTCCGTTCCCGGTACGGCCCCGCAGGTGAACACCACGTTCGGCACCCAGGAGCGCCCGCGCTCGCCCACCTCCAATTCCGTCTCCGGCGAGAGGATGGGGTTAGGGGAGCGGTAGAGCAGGCGGCTGGGATCCCTGAGGTCCACCAGGATCACGCCCAGCCGGTAGACCATGGTGTTGCTCACCCCGTGGTAAATGAGGAGCCAGCCGTACTTCGTCTTGATGGGCTGGGAGCCGGAGCCGATCTTGAGCGAATCCCACATGAGACCCGAGCGCGGACCGATGATGATCTTGTGGCTCTGCTTGGGCCAGGGAAAACGCAGGGTGTCTGAGTACGACACCCAGATGCTGGGCTCCACCCGGTGGTACATCACCCACTTGCCGCCGATCTTCTCCGGAAAGAGGATCGCGTCTTTGTCCCAGAGGCCCGGGAAGGCGAGCCCGAGGCGCTTCCAGCGGTCGAAGCGGTGCGCCAGGAAATCCTCTACGCTGATGGTGGCCCCCGCCACCTGCGCCACCACCCCGTCGTAGGCGGTGTAGATCATGTACAGCCGGCCGTCGATCTCCACTACCCGGGGGTCTTCGCAGCCGCGGCTCTCCTCCGGCAGCGCCGGGCTGAAGATCGGTTCCGGCAGCCGTTCCATGAGCCGCGCGCGGTCAAAGACGGCCAGGCCGATACGGGAAACCTGGTCCTCACCGTAGGCCCGGTAAAGGAGATAAATCTTGCCTTCCAGGCGCACGGTGGCGGCGTTGAGCACGTAGCGGCTCTCCCAGGGGTGCCCGCCGATGGGCTTAAGGAGCGGGTTCTCGGAGGCACGCTTAAGCTCTCCCGCCGGCGGGAAGGCGCTGGCATCCTGTACCAGGACCACCTCTTCCGCCGGGCGCGCTCCCAAGAGCACGTCGAGGAGGTCGCTCGCCTCGCGCCCCTCGCCGATGCGCTCGATAACCTCGGTCATGATGTCCTGGGGGCGAAAGCCCATCTCCTTGTAGATCTCTTCCAGCAGGTCGTGGTGGAACCAGTCGCGCTCTACGTGCAGCGACAGCGGCGTGGGCACGCCCTTGCCCCCGCGAAAGCTGTAGCTGGCCCAGGTCCAGGCCGAGCAGGGGATAAAGGTGCCGTCGTGCAGCGTCAGGCTGAGGCCGTAGCCCTCCGTCATGAGCTTGAGGAGCCGCGCGGCCTCCGGGCGGCCGGCGCGGGCCATGTTTTCGGCGAGAAGGTGCACGCGGGCGGCGAGGTCGCGCTGGTGCCAGTTCTGGAAGATGTTCGTGGCCGAGAAAACCTCGCGGCCGCGGTGCTTGATGACCGAGTTTACCAGCTTGGTGCCGAACTCCTTGCGCTCACGGGCGTAGAGCTGCCAGATAAAGGAGTAGTGCTCGGCCTCCACCAGGCTCTTGGCAATGTGGGTGAAGTAGCGCAGCTTGGGAAAGGCCCCGCCCAGGCCCTTGGGCAGGTTGCTCACCGTTACCCGCGCCGCCAGCCGATCCAGGTGGGAGATGTCGCGCAGCTCCCCGACGCCGGGGAAGGTCTCCTGAGTAAAGATGAGCGGTTTTATCTCCACCTCTTCCAGGCTGTCCGGGCGCAGGTTGTCCTCCAGCCACCAGAGCAGGCGGTCGGTGTACTCGCGCTCCTCGCTGATCCCTGCCAGGGTGAAGGCGTCGCGTACGTCCAGGTGGTCCAGCAGCTCGGCCGTACTCGCATAGCCCAGGCGAATGAGCAGGTTCGGCGGCGGGAACTCCGTGAGCAGCCGGTGCAGCATCTCATCCTTTACCGCCAGGATGCTCTGGTGGGGCACCAGGCTGAAAATCTCTCTGACCACCGCGTCCGTTCCCTCGGGCGTGGTCAGGTCGCCCGGGAAAAGGGCGTCCACGGCCTGCTCCAGTTCAGTCATGAAGTGCTCCACCCCGGCCCCCACCTCCGCCGGCGAAAGCTCCGGCCCAAGGCCCAAGGCATCGTGCACAAAGCGGTGGAAGGCGGCGCTGTAGCGCTCCTGCAGGCGTCGGAACACGGCGCCCGTCCGCACCGGAATGCCGCCCAGGCCCTTGAGCTCCTTCGGCAGCGTGAGCGGCACACCGGGGATAAACTCCAGGTAATCGAGCGGGGTGATCACCGGGCGTACCTCCGCCGCCTTCTCCACCCACGTCTTGACAAAGCCCCCCTTGAAACGGCGAAACTCCTTCACCTGGTTCTCCTTGAGGCGCGCCACCTGTTCGTAGGTGAGGTCCTCCAGGTCCAGGTTCTTCACCTGGCCCACCAGGGCGCGGAAATCGTGCATGCCGGCGATAAAGCCGGCCACGCGGCCGTCGTAGAGCACGCGCAGGGCCTCCAGGATGTCGTCGGACTTAAGGCTCTGGTCGAAGGCGTAGGCCTGCAGGAGGTAGTACACCACATGAGCCCACAGCTCCTCACTGAAGCGAAACTCCGCCTCGTGCCGGCTCCCTGCCAGGCGTTCCAGACCCTTGAACTCTTTCTCCGGAAACACCCGGGCGTAGAGCGCGCTGAAGTGATCGAAGCCGGTGGTGAAGCTGCCGATGAGATCCGGCAGGTGACAGGTAACCTCCAGGGGGCGGTCCCGCGCCTCCAGGCCGTAAACGTCCGGCCGCTTGAGGATAAGCTGGGACTTAAGCCAGTAATCCTCGTGACTCTTGATGCAGTCAAAGAGCGCCCGCGCCACCTGTTTAAAAACGTGCGCCCTTTTACTCGGCGCCGGCGGGCTGAGCTTGGCACCCAGGCTCACCTCGCAGATCTTTTTGTCCCACACCACCGCCTGCGCCAAGAGCCAGGGGTCCACACCGAAATCGCCGATGCCCCCGTACCACCAGTCCAGATTTGTGCAGTAATCCTCCACCAGGCCGCGTGAGATCCCGTACACCCCGCTCAGCGGGTCGCTGACGCGCAGGCCGAAAAGCGCCTCCAGTACGGGCGCCACGAAAAAGCTGCCGGTCGGGTCCTCAAAGTAGTGGCGGCGGAAGCTGGTTACCACCAAGTCGTAATCGTGCAGCAAAGGAAACAGCAGCCGCTCCAGCCAAGCAGGCTTGAACCCCCAGCCGCCGCGCTCCTTAAGGTCCGCCTCCAGAAGGATCACATCGGCGGCCAACTCCCGCGCCACCTCCAGGATGGCCCGGATGCTGAAGCCGCGCCCATTAACCCCCGCCGGCAGCAGGAACTCGCGGTGCGGCACATCCAGTTCCAGCCCCTGCACCGCCGCCAAGGCCTCAGCGCCGGCCGGGTCCCCGGCGCAGACAAAGAGCGGTTTCACATTGAGGAAGGGCCGCAGCCCCCGGGCGGCGGTGGCCAGCACCTCAGGCAGGGTGGCCTTTTCATTGTAAAAGGGCACGCCCACCACCACGTCCACCGTACCGACATCCCGCACCTGGCTCAAGGCGGCCTCCAGCGTGCCCTGGAACAGGTCTTCGCGCGCACGCAGCTCCTTTATGTTCAGATGAACCCCTCCCAAATCGGACAGCATTTTTCTCTTGTCACATAAATTTGACGTCGCTGCCGGATATCCTTCCCTAGAATACCCCTTTTCTTCCTGCCGCAAGCAAAGAAGGCCCCGCCGCCGCGGAGCCGCCAAAAAGCGTATGCATAGGTGTAGTGGCAATATCTACTGGACGCTCCCCCCGCACGGGGCGGCAGCCCCCTCTTTCTTTCCCTCAACAAAGCGCAGCAGGTTCGCGCGGGCGTTGGCCATGTGCTGGGCAATGCGCCGCGCCGCCAGGTCGCTGTCGTGCACCTTCAGCGCCTCGAAAATGCCCAGGTGCTCCTTAACCGAGTAATGGATGCGCCCGGGCACGCTAAGGGAGCGCAGGCGCGCCTGCTCCACATAGTCCAGCATGCTGCCCAAGGCGTAGCGCAGGGCCTTGCTCTTGGACGCCTCCAGGAGGATGCGGTGAAACTCCGTGTCCAGCACGGTAATCTGCTCCACATCGTCTTTCGCCACATAAAACTCCTGTAGCTCCACCACTTCCTGCAGCTTCTTCAGTTCCTCTTCCGTAATACGTCGCGCCGCCCAGCTCGCCTCCAAGCTCTCCAGGTGCTCCCGGATAACAAAGATATCCTCTACGTCCTGGATGGTAATTCCTTCCACCACCACTCCACGATTCGGCAGGTAGCGCACCAGGCCTTCCAGCTCCAGCTGGCGCAAGGCCTCCCGGATGGGGGTACGGCTGACGCCGTACTGCGCCGCCAGCTTTACCTCCACCAGGCCTTCACCGGGAGCCAAGCGTCCTTTCAGGATGTCATCCCGCAGCTGGCAAAAAATGCTGTTGCGCAACACCTCTCTTCCCGCCTGCACATTCTCGCCACGTCGCGGCACCGTCATTCTCTCCTCTCATCAAACCCGTTCTCCCAAGTGTCGCAGCGTGCTTACTATCCCCCTCACGCTCTATCCCATATTCGCTACGGTCGACCGGGTTGTATCTACGTATACTCGTTTTTATTGTATGCTATTTCTATAACGACCGCAAGGTAAAAAACGCACCCGCAGGTGGCGGGTGCACAGGCCTTATAAGGAAGCCTACCTAGTTAACACTGGGAGATCCCCTAGTCCTCCAGGGGACGCGTGAGGAGATAATCGTTCAGGAACAAGTTGCGCAGCAGGGATAGCGTTGTGTCCGTTGCGGCTGGCGCCTTGGCTTCTTGTGGCCCCTGCTTCAGAACCCTTAAGTGTGCCCGTAAAAGTCCCGGTACCTCGACGGCCTTGCTTACGCTCACCTCCGGACACCTCCCCGTGGTTTCTCAGCGCGATTGAATTTCTGTATCCGTGTATTATTGTATACATTGCCCGCGGGAAAGTCAACGCCTTCAGAAATAGTCGCAATTGCACGTCCTCACATAGCCTTGGGCAGTCGCCCGGCGGCCGCCCGCCCCCGGCTTCCTTCTTGTCGGCCCATGCCACCACCTGCCTTCTGTTCGCGCACGCCAGGCCTACCTACGGGCGAACTCCAAAGCAGCGCCAATAGGCCGTAAGCCAACGCCACAGGTAACCCATGCGATCAAGCCTCCCCTCTTGCTTATGCCTTATTCTAACCACTGCAAAGGGAGCTTTCAATACTTTCTGTAAGCTATCCTCTCATATGAATGTTAGGTAGAATGCCGGAATAATATTTTTCCCCTGGTGGTTACGATCGGGGTATAGTATAATGAGAAGAGAGTCGGAGGAGCTGTGGTGGTCGGCGCACGGGGAAACCCTTGGACGCGGCCGGCGCAGAGTCGCCGCCGCGGGGAACGTTCACTGGATCCGGCAAACTGGCCGCTGCTGCACAATGGTGCATACCGCAAGGTACGGAATCGATCAGTGTGGCGCCGGGAAGGTAACCGGCGCCTTTGATTTTGTCCAGCCCGGGTGGTGCCGGTCGACACTGCCTGCTCAGTCCCGCGCCTCTGGCCCGAAGCAAAAAGGAGAAAGAAGGAGGTCCAGCGTTTGTCCCCGAGCAGCTCAGAGGGCTAAAACCCCCTGTAACTGGAAACCATTTACCGTGAATATTACAGTACATTAAGGAGAGTGAAAGCACTGACTACCTTTGACCAATTGGGATTGAGCCCAGCCGTGCTTGAGGCCGTAAGCAACATGGGCTTTGAAGAAACCACGCCGATTCAGGCGGAAACCATTCCTTTGTCCCTGGCCGGTCGGGACGTTATCGGCCAAGCGCAGACCGGCACCGGCAAAACAGCGGCCTATGGGATTCCCCTGGTGGAACAGGTGGATCCGCAGCAGGGCCAAATTCAAGCCCTGGTGGTCACACCTACCCGGGAGCTGGCCATGCAGGTCGCCGAGGAGCTCAACCGGGTCGGGCAGTTCAAGCACGTGCGGGCGCTGCCGATTTACGGCGGCCAGGACATCAACCGTCAGATCCGGGCGCTGGCCAAAGGACAGCACATCGTGGTCGGCACCCCGGGACGCCTGCTGGACCACCTGCGGCGCCGGACGGTCCGCCTGGCCCACATTAAGGCCGTTGTTCTGGATGAAGCCGACGAAATGCTGAACATGGGTTTCATTGATGACATCAAGGCCATCCTGCGCGAGGTTCCGGCCGAGCATCAAACCATGCTCTTTTCCGCCACCATGCCCGAGCCGATTCGGAGCCTGGCCGAACAGTTCATGCACGACCCAGAGCTGATCGCCATTCGCCCGAAGGAACTAACCGTGCCGGCCATCGAGCAGCACTACCTGGAGGTGCCGGAACGGCAGAAGTTCGACGTGCTCTGCCGCCTGCTCGATCTCGAGGCCCCGGACCTGGCCATCGTCTTTGGACGGACCAAGCGCCGGGTAAGCGAACTGGCCGAGGCCCTGGCTAAACGCGGCTATGCCACCGAAGGCATCCACGGTGATCTAACCCAGGCCCAGCGGGACAATGTAATGCGGCAGTTTCGCGAGCGAACCATTGAAGTCCTGGTGGCGACCGATGTGGCCGCCCGCGGGCTGGACGTAAGCGGCGTCACCCATGTCTTCAACTTCGACGTCCCGCAGGACCCGGAAGGTTACGTTCACCGCATCGGCCGCACCGGGCGGGCCGGAAAAGCGGGCGCGGCCATCACCTTCGTCACCCCGCGGGAAATGAACCAGCTGCGGCAGATCGAGCAGCTGATCAAACGCAAAATACCGCGCCGCCCCGTGCCCACGCTCACCGAGACCATCGAGGGTCAGAAGCGCCTCACGGTGGAAAAACTCCTCGAAACCGTAGAGTCCGCCGACGTGGAGCGCTATAAGGCGGTGGCGGAAAACCTGCTCGAGGAAACCGATTCTGTGCTGCTCCTGGCCGCAGCGCTCAAGCTCCTCACCCGCGAGCCGACCACCACGCCGATCGAACTCAGCGTCGAAGCGCCGCCCCGCCGGCGGGTACGCCCCCGGGGCGGCAGCCGGCACGGGCAGGTGCGAGGTAAGACCGCACCGCACAAACGGAGTCACGGCGACACCCGGCACCGTCCTTAGATCCGGAAAGGCAAAAACAGGGGTGCACCTGGGCAACCGCCCGGGCGCACCCCTGCTTTCTCTTGCCCGCGTCGTTCCGGAGCCCTTTCGCCCCGTTGAAGAACTATTCAACCCTTTCGACCCAGGAAAAGCTCGCACAGCGCGCCTGTTGCGCGCCGGCGAAGCTGCCTTATCATCAGCAACGAACTGGGTTTCGTACCGCTGCACCCCCCTCCTCTGAACAGGCATGCTTTCCACCTGATACAAATCCACGAGCCACCGTTTCCATTCCTCGTAGGTAGGCTCACAACCCCTTCCGGGACCGCCTGCTGCACCACGCTCTTTGGTTTCCATCCCTCGCAGGTAGGCTCAGGACCCGTTGTGCCCCCAGGCCCATACGGTGCCGTCAGACTTATTTCCATCCCTCGTAGGTAGGCTCAGAACCATGTTTGCCCCTTCGCTCCTTGTTGATGCCTTGTCGTTTCCATTCCTTGTAGGTAGGCTCAGAATACGACCTCCGCATCTCCAGCCGCGCCCGGACGGACGCGGTTTCCATTCCTTGTAGGTAGGCTCAGAACCGTCGCGGGGCTGAAAATACTGGCCTTTTCCTTACGCCTTCTTGGCTCTTTTGAGTCAGTCTGCTTGGGAAAAGGCCGTGACTCCGGTGTTTGTGCTGGTGTCGATCTCCCCGGTTCTTGACACTACTGAGGATCGACGACAATGGCTAAATCGGCTCCAGCATCCAAAGCCCTGGCTGTTCTTGGCGCCAATACCGCAATCGAGTGCCACCTGCAGCATAGCGGGGTCACCTTCAAATACATATTGTCCCAGCCAGCCTTTGACCACGGTATCTTTGAAGTAAAGCACCTTTTGATCGCTGCTTCGCACCCGGACGGACTTGAGGGCGATGCTTTCGGTAGTCCACTGAGCCTATCTCTTCCTGCTTGGAGGAAGACCTCTTCGGACGGAGTCACTTACTTCCGGCGATTACCTTCCTTCTGTTACCTTCAGCCTTCTCTCCTCGTAAACTAGGCGGCGGTGCGCTTGAGGCCTTCTTCCAGCGTTACTTAGGGGCGCCAGCGCAGTTCCCGGACGATCTTTCCAGCATTGAGGAGGCTGGAGCACAGGTCGCCCGGCCGGGCTGGGCCGTAGGTTGCCGTCGGGTGCTCCACCGCTGCCGCATCCGCTATATCCACCTGGTAGAGCGGGACACCTGTCGGCAGGTTCTAATAATGCTTCCCCAACTCCCTTCGAACTTTGTGAATACGGATGGCTGCAGGGGACACTCCACCGATTAGGCCGAAGACACGATCTTCCAGTTTGCCTAATAGCGAGTCAACAACCTGTCCCCCCATTGTACCTTTCAGCAGTGGCCCTAAGAAAGTGCTCACTCCCGGAAGACAAAGCCCGGTTGCCGTCAGCGCCAAATCTAATCCCAGCCCCACGAGATCCACTACATCTGCCATCCGCCCCCATGGAGATGTCCGCCACTTTGCTACCTCTTGGTTATACCGCTCGATCCGGTGCTTCAGCTCCGTAGCCGAATCCGGAGTCGCACATCCATTGAGGATGTCAGTGATAATCGACCGGATTCTACGTGCCTCTGTAGAGTCAAGCACTTCCAAGTACTCTCGCAGTGGAACGTGGCTGGGTCGGGCAATGTGAAGTTCTCGTAAGACCAGCTGCAGTTCTCCTACGTCTGGGGTTAGAGGGTTCTTATCCGGGCCGGCTTGAAGGTGGGCAATAAGCCGCAGAATCGGTTCATTGATTACATTAAGTGGTGCATAGACGGCCCCTAAAGCACGCGCTACAGCCATATTCATGCTGTAGCCATAAGCTTCAAGGCTCAGGCTGTCTTTCATCTGGCGAATCTGGTGCTTCGGCTCATTAAGGCCCTTCACCATGAGTTCAACAAATGATTCTATGGCTCCACCAACTGCTAACGTCCCTGCTGCCGTGTGGCCCCTGTCTAAGAACCACCCCTCACCCGCTTCGGCCACGGTCAGATGCAGATCAAGCATTTTCGGGGCCACCTCAGCAGCAAATTCGAGAGCAGGATCCGCGTCCGCGCACTCAGACAACCCGCGCCGTACCACCTGATACAGTTCCGCCGCTGTGCCGGGGTCTTGCCGAAACCGCTTCCAGAACGGGAACTGCTTGGCCAGGGTGAGCACCGTCAAGCCATCCAGTTCGCGCGGCATCAGCGCCCGGCCCTCTGCGGCCTCCAGGATTTTCAGTACTGTATGCGCATTGTATTGGTGAAGCGGGGCATGAAACAGAGGAACTACCCTGCCTGTGCGTGCGAGTTCTACTATGAGGTCTACATCCAGTCCAAGTTTTCTCTTCTGTGACCAAACTTCACCGTCCTGCTCTACAGGCAAGTAAACAGTCTCGTAAAGCGCCAATAAAGTCTCCAATGTCTCTTCATTGTACCCTAGCCCGGGGTAAACCGCTCCGCCAGATCGGAAATGGCGGCCAAGAAATGTCTGATAACCCAAATTTGCTTCGATCAACTCAGGCAGATAGTCACAGAACCGTTCCTCGTCTGCGCGGGCAAGCTGCTTTATCTTCTCATCGCCGTAAAGCGCTGGATCAAACCGGCTGGTAGCAAGAAGATGCTCCGGTCGCTTGTTAAAACGAGCAGCAGCTGGACTACGTGTGAAGTCGTGGACGGTGAACGTCACCCCCGGCCCGAAGAGCTCGGCCAGAAGCCGTTTGGCATGTGCCACAAGTTCCTGTGTAGCGATACCACTCTCATCGCCCACATAAACATCCACTACTCCGCCGGCAACTGTGACGGCATCAACATGCACACAGCCTGGAATACAGTTCTTAAGACACAGTACCAGGTCGGTTTTGTTGGGCGGCCAAAACACACCGGAACGTCTGAGCTCAGGTGACAGCTGATACGGTGGTAAGGCACTGCCCGGGCCTTCTTCGTAAGGTTTGACCTCCACCAAGGTCGTTACAGGGCGGCGTTCCTCTAGAACTTGGCGTGCTTGGGTAAGAAGCTCCAGGGTCGATGCACCACCCTCTCCCCCTACAAACACAGTTACTTTGTTCTGTCCGTTGTCAATGGAGTTTATCCTTTTAACTCCCGGTACACGGAAGAGAACCGCTCGCTCCAGCATGAAACGAACCAGGCTCACCGCGCAACCCACCTCAAACCCGAAAGTAACGCCTGGGAGCTACCATTATACCGCACGCAGCGCTGCTAATAGGTGTATGGGTGTACCCGTCACCTGTAACGTTCCTCTGAAATTTTGAATGATGTCAAAGGCCGTCGGCGTTGCGGTTCCGGCGATCGGCGAACCAGGCGGCGGTGCGTTTAAGCCCTTCCTCCAGCGCTACTTGAGGGCGCCAGCCCAGCTCCCGGGCGATCTTTCCGGCATCGAGGAGGCTGGAGCGCAGGTCGCCCGGCCGAGGTGGGCCGTAGGTGGCCGCCGGCAGCGCCGGCTTCCTCCCCTGCTCCCGAAGAATTTCCGTCAGGGCAGAGCGCAGGCCCCGCTCCAGCTCATTCACGTCCGTACCCCGGCCCGTACCCACGTTATAAGCGCGGAAGCCCTCCCACTCACCCTCCAGGGCCAGCAGGTTGGCCCGGGCCACATCCTCCACGTAGACATAATCCCTTATGTACCTGCCGTCCCCGTTAATAATGGGCGCCGCACCGGCCAAGAACCTCTCCAGGAAAATGGCCACCACCCCGGCCTCGCCGTGCGGGTCCTGCCGCGGGCCGTAGACGTTGCCGTAGCGCAGGGCCGCACAGCGCAGGCCGTGCTCGCGGGCAAAAAAGGCGAGGTACATTTCCCCGGCGAGCTTAGCTATGCCGTAGGGCGAGACCGGTGCCGCCGGGTGCTCCTCCGCCGCCGGTTCGAACACATCGCCGTAGAGCACCCCGCCGGACGAAGCAAAAACAAAAGCGCGTACGCCCTGCCGCACCGCCGCTTCCAGCACATTTAACAGCCCGAGCACGTTCGTCCGCGCATCCAGGCCCGGCTCCCGCACCGAGCGGCTCACCGAGATCTGCGCCGCCTCATGGATCACCGCCTCCGGTCGCGCCGACTCAAAGGCCTTCTCCACCGCGGCGGCGTCAGCCACATCCACCTGAAAGATCGGCACCCCCGCCGGCAGGTTCTCCTTCTTCCCGCCGGAGAGGTCATCCACCACCGCCACCTCATGCCCTGCCGCCAAACACGCCTCCACCACGTGCGAGCCGATGAACCCGGCACCGCCGGTTACCAATACGCGCACTCCACTCTCTCCCTTCGCGTTCCCGCAGCCATGGCACCGGGATTGGATAAGTTATCCAAGTTCAGTAATCCTGCACCTGATCAGATCTAACAAAATCCAGCTTCATGCCCAAGGCTTTTGCAATTCACATCGCCGTATCTACGCGTGGCACAAAACCTTCCTCCAGCGTCACCTGCGAGCACCAGCCCAGATCCCGCGCAATCTTGCCGGCATTGAGGGTCCTTTATACTGATAAGGCAGCCCGCCGAGGCCGCCTTGCTGTATTTTCACCGCTCTACGACTACGCCTTCATTGTCCCCCTGTTGTTTTGGAGTACGTGAATCGTCCCCCGCGTACCACGTGCCGCCTCAGGGGTAAGTACCACGCGCAGGGTTTGAAAGATAATCTGCAGATCCAGAAGCGGCGAGTAGTTCCGTATGTAGTACAGGTCGTACCGGAGCTTGTCCGCTGGGTCGGTATCGTACTTCCCCTGTACCTGCGCCAAGCCTGTGATCCCCGGCTTTACCTTAAGCCTGAACTTATACTCCGGTATCGTCTCGCAGAACTGCTCCACAAAGAACGGCCGTTCCGGCCGGGGACCCACAAAGCTCATATCTCCCTTGATAACGTTGAAGATCTGCGGGAGCTCATCCAGCCGCGACGCGCGGAGGAATCTCCCTACTTTGGTGATCCGCGGGTCGTTTTCGCTGGCCAGGACCGGCCCGGTGAGCTTCTCCGCGTCCTGTACCATGGTTCGGAATTTCCACAGCTTGAAGGGTTTCCCATTTTGCCCGCTGCGCTTCTGTAAATAGAATATCGGGCCGGGTGAAGAAAACCGTACCGCTACCATGAGTACTGGAAAAAGCGGCAAGGCGAAAACCAAAGCCACAGCAGCCAGGCCCAAGTCCAGAAGGCGCTTCATCAGCTGCTGACCGCGTGTAAGTCCCAGTCCTTCCACTCGAAAAACCGTGAGGTCGTCAATCCGCTCCACATTCGCGTTATGTAGGAGAATCTCATACAGCTCCGGCAACAAGAATACCTCTTTGTTCCACTCTAGACAGGTGGCGATCAGGCGTTCCCTTTCCTCACGCGGAATAGACGAGTTGATACAGATGATGTCTGCCTCTGCCACAGCTTGCGCTGGAAACTCGCTCCCGCCTGCATCGTGGACAGCGCGTACATTATAGTGACGGCCCGTCAGTGAGCCCAGCTTCTCCGCCACCCTTAAGCCATCCCCATTCGCCCCTATCACAGCCACTGTCTTCGTCGTCTCTGCCCGGTCTATTACCGTCTGCCAGATAAGCCGCCACACCCCAAGAAGCACTACCTGTAGAAAACCGGCAATGAAGAACACCGTACGCGGAAAGGCAAAACCACGGAGGAAGTACGTCAAGGCCATGGCCAGCACATTCAAGATAACGACCGAGAGACCCACACTATAGAGAGTCTCCAGTGGCCGTTTCCAACTACCCTCATAAAGCCCGAACAACCAAAAAAGGATGAGAAGAATAAGGCTGAGGTACGGTACAAGTCTTAAGTATGGCGCTAAGTTTTCTACTGGAATGGCAGCGCCAAATCGTACCCTAAAGGCAACGTAAAAGCCAAGATTCATTAAGAAAACGTCAAGTATATACAGTAAGAGTTGGCCACCCCATGATCGGCGCATGGGACCTTCCTCCCCCGTCCTTGCATGCTCTGGTTACATCTTAGCGTGCAACTCTGCAAGAACGAATTCTACATTTCCCGACGTGGTTCCTGCCCCATTTGGTTAGCTAGTCCTGCTAAACGAAGTCAAACCCCGGCTTGCCCTCTTGCCTGTTCCTAGATTTACGAAGTACCCCTTAACATCAAAGCTGGAACGTTAAGTTCAACACCCCTCAGCAGCATTCCTTCCTTGTTCTTTCCCCCTTCTGGAGAACGTCCTTCAACATTTCTACATAGCGGGTCACAGCTTTCTCTCGAGTAAAGTTCTCCAGGTAAGCTTTCCGAGCGTTGTCTCCGGCCCTTAATACTTCATCATGAGATGCTGCTAGGCGCTGAAGCAATTGGTGTGTCTCGTCAGATGTCGTGGCTACCCATCCGCAATCCCACTGACGCACGATCTCGGCTACTTCATTATTAGATGAGCCGATTGCTAGAATTGGCTTACCGGCGGCCAAAATGGGATATGTCTTTGAAGGAACCGCAAGGCCGGTCAGCTCAGGTTCTAAAGCCACTACACAAATGTCAGCTGCTGCCAGCATATCGTTAAGCACGTTTTCGGGTTGATATGGCAAGAAGATTACATTGGATAAGCCCAGTTTCTTCGCCGTAGCCTGAAGACTAGCCTTTTTTTCGCCACTGCCAACAAAAAGGAATTGTGTATCTCCTTGAGTTTTTGCAGCTGCTTCTAACAGATACTCCAGATTATGAGAAATGCCCATGTTGCCAGTGTATAGTACCACAAAACGGTCTCCCAGACCGTGGATTGTGCGGAAAGAATTAAGTCTTGGACGAGGACTGATATCTTGTGTTGACCAGTTGTGGATGACCCTTATCTTTTCATTGGATACACACTTTTCCACTTGAAGGTATTCTCGCATCCGGTCCCCCAGCACTACAATTGCAGTAGCATTAGTAAAGATAAGCGAATTCATCCTGTCCCATAGACGGACGACCAAACCAGATCGCAGCCTTCCACACTTTACTAAGATGTCCGGATGCAGATCATGAACAACATAGACAAACGGACAATGCAACTTGTGTTGTGCAAGCACCCCAAGTAGCCCAACAGATGGTGGATTCGTGAGGGTTACCACAGCGTCAAAATGTTCTCTTAAACTTAACACCTGAATCTTTTTCCATGCTGAGAGCATAAACCCTAGGTACCCCTGTATGCGTTTCCTTATACTGGAGCGTCCCTTAACACCGCCCGTCCCCACACGGTAAACCGTGATCTCTTGTCTACCCTCAACTGGGGGTGCTTCTGGAGCATCATCTGTATAGCTGGGAAACCCACAAACCACGATAATCTCAAATCCTCTGTGGGCGAGTCCTTCACACAATGAGGCTAGTACCTGACCTGATGCTGCAGTATCGGGAGCAAAATACTGGTTGATAACTAGAAGTCGCTTGCCGTGGGCTTGTTGAGTGGCATGCATTGGCTTACCTACCCCTCTGCTGCATGTACCAAGCGATTGTTTTCTCAAGTCCTTCACGCAGCGAAGTTTTCGCCCGAAAGCCGAATTCCTGCCATGCACGCGAGGTGTCTAGCCGTCTACGTGGCTGCCCATCCGGCCGAGAGGTATCCCAGATAACGCTTCCTTGATATCCTACCATATCTTTGATAAGGTAGACCAAATCACGGATAGCAATCTCCCCGCCCGAGCCGAGGTTCACCGGCTCCGGCTTATCGTACCGCTCGGCCGCCAACAAAATCCCCTCTGCCGCATCCTCTACGTATAAGAATTCCCTCGTTGGCTTGCCTGTGCCCCACACCACTACTTGCTGCTGGCCGTTCTCTTCAGCATCAACGAATTTTCGGATCAAGGCAGGAATAACATGAGAGGTTTCAAGATCAAAATTATCGCGTGGCCCATAGAGATTAACTGGTAATAGATAGATACTGTTTAAACCATACTGTTGGCGGTATGCTTGTGCCTGCACCAATAACATTTTTTTTGCAAGACCGTAAGGAGCATTTGTTTCCTCGGGATAACCGTTCCAAAGATCCTCTTTAAAGGGTACGGGAGTGTACTTGGGGTAAGCACATATGGTACCTAACAACACGAGCTTACGGACACCAAACAGTCGTGCCTGTTCGATGAGCTGAATGCCCATTATGGCGTTGTCATAAAAGAAGCGTCCCGGATTAGCCTGATTGGCTCCAATGCCTCCTACAACCGCTGCGAGGTGAAAAATTATTTCCGGCTGGGTATCACTTAGGAGATGCTGAATATTTTCCTTTTCTCGCAAATCGTACTCACGGCTGCGTGGAACAAAAACATTACAACAGCCCCTTCTCTGTAACTTTTCCACCAGGAAGGAGCCTAGGAACCCCGCTCCGCCAGTGACTACTACCCTTTTATCTTTCCACATTCCTCTCACTCCTTGACACTACTACTTAAGCAATAGCAGTCCAGGCCTTATTCAAACCCTCGCCCTGTAGAATCTAACGACGCAGTTACTGCCGCCTCCCAACAATGCCAGCCTGCAAATTTCTTCTTCAATATGGCTTTCCCTTCTCCCGGCGGGGTAAGCCCCAAAGCCTCCATATCTGCATCTACCATAATACGGACAAGTTCCTTAAACGTAACCTTAGGTTCCCAACCGAGTTTTTGTCGAGCCTTGCTTGGGTCAGCGAGCAAATGTTCCACCTCTGTGGGCCGGAAATAACGGGTATCGACTTTGACATATCTTTGCCAATCTAGCCCGACATATTCAAATGCCTCTTCTAGGAATTCGCGTACCCTATGAGCCTCCCCAGTGCCGATTACGTAGTCCTCGGGCTTTTCCTGCTGTAACATTAACCACATAGCCTCCACATACTCCGGTGCATACCCCCAGTCCCTCTTGGCATCTAGGTTTCCAAGGTAAAGGTCCTTCTGTTTCCCTGCCAGAATCCTTGCCACAGCTCGAGTGATCTTTCTCGTAACGAACGTCTCGCCTCGACGTGGGCTCTCGTGATTGAATAAGATGCCATTACAGGCATAAAGACTGTATGCTTCCCGGTAGTTCACAGTCATCCAATAGGCATACAACTTGGCAGCAGCATAAGGGCTGCGCGGGTAAAAAGGCGTGTTCTCGTTTTGAGGAGGCGGTGAAGCCCCAAATAACTCAGATGTGCTGGCTTGGTAAAATCGTGTCTTGATGCCACTTCGACGTACCGCTTCCAACAATCTAGTAGTTCCTAGCCCTGTCGTTTCTCCAGTATACACAGGCATATCAAAACTAACTGCAACATGACTTTGGGCTCCCAAGTTGTAAATCTCGTCCGGTTGGACGTTGTACACCAAATTCGAGATCTGTTCTAGATTAGTTAAATCTCCATAGTATAGAAATAATTTGGCCCCCGGGTCATGAGGATCCTGGTATAGGTGGTCAATGCGGTCCGTATTGAAGGTGCTAGCCTTTCTTATAAGGCCGTGCACCTCGTATCCCTTAGCCAACAAGAGCTCAGCCAGGTAAGAGCCATCCTGGCCAGTTATACCGGTGATGAGAGCTTTTTTACTCATATCATACATCCCTCCTATCTCGTGTTCAGTTAGCTTCAGGCCTTGCCCACCCATTTCCAGAAAAGCTAGCGGAAAAAGCCGAGATCGCCTTTAAGGAGATCATGGGCGCGGCTAAAAGGGGGACTACCTGCCCTTTCCATGGCCGTGGGACTTGAGGTTCAGGTTCTGCGGTCCATGATGGAGGCAGAGGCGACGGAGATAGCCGGACCCAAAGGTAAGCATCTTTGTGATCGCCAGGCATTCCGCCATGGCGCAGAGAGAGGGAGCGCGGTTAGGCGGGCGAAGGTAGCTATACAGCAGCCCAGGGTGAGAGTCAAAAACAGCCTCATCAAAGCCCTAAGGCCCCTGCAGAAGCTGGCCGACGACCTGGAGAACCGGTACCCTAGGGCGGCCGCAAGCCTGCGGGAGGGGCTAGAAGAAACACTTTCCGTGACTTCTAGGACAGGCTGGCCTGCTAATGAAGACGCTGAAGTCAACCAACGCCATTGAAAGCGTTTGACGAGGTGCAGGTCGCCGCTTGCGACGCAAAGCGTTAGCGCCACGGACAGCAGGTTCGGCGCTGGTCGGCGGCGGGGTTACGGGAAGCTGAGAAGGAGTTCAATCGCATTAAGCGGTACTGCTTACTACCGCTGCTGGCGGCGGCTCTTGAACGCGAGGTGGTCCCATAATTATTCATCACCGTGAAAATGGCCTAAAAACGGAGAAAAGGGGCGCCCCTGAAATTTTACGAGGTCTCCGACATCATCCTCTTCTTACCATAAGCATCCTCCTTACGATCTCTACGTGAGATTAATAACAGCTCTCTGCCTACTAAACAGCTGAATTACTGGTGAATTCCGCCGCTCGGATATCTGTTAATCCTACTCCCTAGGCAAGCGGCTTTAGCTACCTCCACAGCCAGGACGATGTCATAGATGCTGGACGGGATCCTTAACCATGTACAGCTGTCAAACAGACGTAGCCAGCATTTAAGTATAGCATCAGCACCGATCACCCCAAGGCCCAACGACACTGCTCTTATCAGTCTAGAACGAAGAGTATTACCAAGAGTAATTTGGGCATACAGGGAATGAGCTACGTAAGTCGGGCACTTTGCAAGTAGCATTGGTAGAGATACTTGGATATACTCTGGAATTCGCCTGCACAACCGATCTAAAGACATTCGGTCATCGAAGTCATAAATCAACGCATCTTGCGCGTAGACTATTCTAAACCCCCTCGTCCATGCCCGCATGCCGAATTCCTCATCTTCTCCGCCGTATGCGCGAAAGTCCTCGTCAAAACCTCCTAATTCCACAAAATGCTTTCGAAGCAATGCAAGGCTGTTTGTAGAAACGAACTTGGGTGGTAAATCGTTCGGGTCATACCCAAATTTGCCAGCTTCAATTCTTCCACCAATATATCGCGAGTCCTGATACCTTGCATAGTTTTTTTTCGTGATGAGGTCTGGATGAACCCGGATATTAGCACGTATTATGCATCGTTGGTTACACTTCTGAATAGCTCTTACAAGTTCTAAGATATAATTAGGTGTTGGCAAATCATCACTATCCAAAAAGACTAGCAGATCGCCTTTGGCTATGAATGCGCCTGCGTTTCGACTCGCTGCCCTGCCTTTACTAGCCTCGTGTCTAAGAACAACTAGTTCTCTAAAATCGGTCAGTGAACTGTCCATGTAACTAGATACAGGTTCCGACGAAGCATCGTCCACAATAATAACATCTATCATGTTGTGTGGGTACGTTTGTTGAGCAAGTGCCTGCAGCAACCTTTCCAACCGATCTAATGTGTTTTTAAAAGGAATTACTACTGACACTATCATGGGTTAGATCCTTTCTCGGCCTTCTTGTAGAGAGATCGACGACAGGCCCAAGAAGATCCAGATCGGGACAAACGTAAAACCAGAGAATAAGCTGGTCAGTGTAAGACCAAGAGCACAGATAGTGGCCTGGTAAGGTACGCTCATCCCGTTTTTACTTGCTAAGGCCAAGTACCAGATTACTGATAGAAGGATCCCTATAAAGGAAACCATTCCCAAAATGCCCTGCTGCGCCGAGACTTCAAGAAATGCATTATTGGGAAATACATAGGATTGCCCTGTCATTACTCGATCAATCCCCCAAACGTAGTCCGTGTTTGGCTTAAGATACATAACTGCCATAAGGGGATATGATCCAAGACCTACTCCAAACAAAGGATTTGCAAGAAACAGGCGGAACGCTATCACGGCAGTGGAAAAACGTTCCCCTAGGGAAGGGTCATAATCCGCCAATTGGGAACCTGTTACAAGGTTGTTGACGATAATCATATATAGAGTTGAGATGGCTATTACGATAAGAGTAAGGATGGATAAAGGAATTAGAATTCTTTGCCCACGCCTTCTACTCCAGACACGGCAGAATGCTGCAACCAGTATCGTTAGCACGCAGCTAACTAGGCCCAAGCGCGACTTGGATAGAAGCAATGCTATTGACAGGACCAAAAAACGCAGCCATTGACGCCTAGGAGTTATGAATTCGGCAAGCCAGGCAGGTAACAAGGTGATTGCAAACATCGAAGGCTCCGGAGTAAATCCGAATGCTCTGGGAGAAGGCAGATTAGCAGGCGTAACGGCGTAAAAGGAGTTATTATTCATCAAGGGGTATGCAAACGGAAAGTTATAGTACAAAGCAATAACCTGGTAGATACCGAAAGCAGCGTGAAGCGTAGAAGCCAACGTGTATGACCGAATTAGTTTAGCTATGTCCCAATCCCCTAGCGATCCTAATCTAAGGGAGAAGTAAACCAAAATAAGGAGAAATACGGACGCCACTCCTCGTAAGTACTTAGCAAGTTGCGTGTATGTTCCCCACTGGACGTTTCCACCTTGCCAAACCCCAATAATCGAAAGCAGTGAGGCTAGGAAGTAAAGGAGAACGAACAGGGTAATAGCGTCTATGTGCATCCTGAAGATTGCTCCGCTCGCACAAGCTTTTGCCAGTAAATAGGCCCCTATTGTTCCTAAAATAAGAGTACTTAACTGCATGCCATAGCCAGAAACATTAAACGGCACAATCCCAATAAATGGAGCAACCAAGATGGCTAGGTTTACAAGTTTGGAATAGAGCGTCTGATATCTCAAAGTTTCCCTCCCCCAGTGCGCTTTTTGACATAGAATTGCTCGTGGGCACGGGAAAAAAGAGCCCTCTTGATTTGGAGCAATTGTTCGCGCAGTGTTACGGGAATAGTTCTCCTGCTTACGTAATCACAGTACCTATATAGCAGAACCCAAAGATCCCACATTCTAAATGTTAACGGGTACGGTTTGATGTGTGTTCGTCTGGCTTTCACGTCTTCTTTCCAATTCCTCAAAGGATCACTTGAAAGCCCACCCTCCAGAAACCGAGATACGACAAATGGCAGAATGTGAGCTTCTTCTTCTTTACCAATCCGCAACCAGTACTCGTAGTCCATAACAATCGCAAAGTCACAGCTGAATAAGCCGTAGCGCTCGAAAATGTCTCTTGTGATAAAAGTGGCCTGGTGCGGCAGGTAACATATTCGCGAAAGATACTTATAATCATACTTGACCGGCTGTTGAATGGCCAGTATTCTACCGTCCGGAGCTACCCTTTGAATTCCCCCGACTGCCCAGCGCCATCCGTTCAGCCTGTAGTCAGCAACAACCATTGAAAGGACGTTCTCGTTGACAAAAACATCGCCAGCATGTAAGTGGATGATAAGGTCACCTTTACTTAGCATGACTCCCTTATTCATTGCCTCAGAGATTCCATTATCTTGCGCAGAGTGGATTACTACTCTATTGGCCTTGTCGACCGCTTTAACCTCTTGGAGAGTGCCATCTGAAGAGCAACCATCGACAACCAAGTACTCCACGTTGGGATAGTCCTGTTCCAACACACTTCTCACCGTGGATGCAATCATTCCCACTGCGTTCTTGCACACAGTCACGACGGTTACGGTAGGAAGGTTGTTTCCACTTTGTGAATGCACGGCATTTAACACCTCAGCACCTCCCAGAGTCCTTTGTCACTTCTGTAGGCGCGATATAAGCTCACGGCGTAGCAGAAGTGCTTTAACAAATGCTTTATGCCAGGTATGACTCCGTTGAGTCTTTCTCCTGTTGAACCACTGACCCCTATATAGTAAGGTAAAGTGTGGAACGGTGTCCATCTTTTACCGGAACGAATCGCCTCACTTATCTTAGCTGCAAGCGCATGCTCGAAATAGATCCCTGCAGTGTCATTGATGGACTCGGCTAGCCCGTCCAATAGTAACCTGAATGCTTTTGGTCTAGCCACAAAAAAACGCGAATCAACAAACGCCCCGCGTTTTGACATTGGTAGCGAGCATATGTCTGGCGCGCTCTCGAGTATTCGCAAAACCCTCGTAGCGTTTGAGACAAAGATTCGCCCCGTGCACTTGACGCAATAATCATAGTTATCAACACTAGGATCCGCCGAAAAAACGTGCTCCAGGATTTTGGCTTCGCCATAGCCCTTGCCCAGGACGGAAGGATATTTGTTTCCATCGAACTGAATGAATCTAATAGCCTTGCGGCCTTCGACAACTCTCTGGAGATTATCAAGTGGGTAACCAGAGTTTTCGCAGAAAATAATATCAACCGGCCACGGGGAACTCTCGCGCCAATTTGACCATTGCTTTAGAGCATTACAGTAGTCTGCCATCCTTATTGTTGGATCCATCCGTACCGTAAACGTCATTGCACCTGGATCGATGGTAGCCGTCAATACAAGCAACAGCTTCATCTCAAAATTGGCCCCCAACAGCTTCTCCGCGTGCTACTTATGGTACACAAATAGCTAAATCCGAATCGTCACCAAGGAAGAGCCTAATTGCCTGCCGCTTGCCTGTAGCCACCTGAATCCTAACGTTCCTACCTATTAAGCTATCTTCTATGTTCCTAACGTCGGTTAAGCAGCTACCTTCGAGGACTACAGAGTGCTCAATGCTGGTGTTCCTTAAGCAGCTGCGCTCGCCAACGGAGCTATAGGGTCCAATAAAGGACTCCACAACCATAGCATTAGTGCCAATTACTGCAGGCCCTCGTATGGTGCTTCTAATAACCCGAGCTCCAGGGGACAATACTACCCGCCCAGTGACGTGGCTCTCGTCGTCTACTTCCCCTTCGATACGGCGCGTGGCGAACTCATCGAGCACAACGCGGTTAGCCTCGAGGATGTCATCCTTCTTCCCAGTATCAAGCCACCAACCGGAAACAAGGTTGGCGCGCACGGGAAGGCCTTCGTTGAGTAGCTCCTGGATAGCGTCGGTTATTTCTAGCTCGCCGCGCCAGGAGGGCTGAATGCGGGCTATAGCCTGATGGATGGCAGAAGAAAAAACATACACCCCAACAAGGGCGAGGTTGCTGGGAGGGTCTTTCGGCTTTTCGATGAGGCGCTGGACGCTGCCGTCCGGCCCGAGAACGGCCACCCCGAATTGTCGGGGATCGGGAACCTCTTTAAGGAGTATGGAAGCGGCGGCGCCGCTCTGGTGAAAGCCGGCGACCAGTTCCGAAATGCCGCCCTGTATGAGGTTGTCGCCCAGGAACATCACGAAAGGCGATGAGCCCAGGAACGGCTGGGCGACCTTTACTGCATGAGCCAGGCCACCAGGTACGTCCTGGACTATGTACGTGAAGCGCGCACCCCAGCGCGACCCATCACCGGCGGCAGCCTTGATGCTCTCGCCCGTTTCGGGAGAAATGATAATGCCCACGTCGGTGATGCCCGCCGCTGCAATCTGGTCCAGCACAAAGAAAAGAATGGGCTTGTTGGCGACGGGAAGGAGCTGTTTGGCGGTGGTATAGGTAAGGGGGCGTAGGCGCGTACCGCGCCCGCCGGCCAGAACGAGTGCTTTCACGCAGAGTCACTTCCTTTCTCCTGCTGGGGACTTGCCTTGGCGCGCTGGCCATACTGTACATCGTAATAGCGGCGGTACTCTCCTGCCTTGATGCGCTGCCACCAAGCGCTGTGTTCCTGGTACCAGCAAGCGAGTTCCGGCAGGTGCTCCTGGAGCTTGTAGCGAGGCACCCACCCCAGGGTGTTTCTGATTTTGCTCGCATCTATGGCGTAACGCCGGTCGTGGCCCGGGCGGTCTGGAACATAGGTTATGAGGCTTTCTGGGCGCCCAAGGGCACGCAATATGGCCCGAACTACATCCAGGTTCGTGAGCTCGCAACCGGCGCCGATGTTGTAAACTTCGCCGGGCCGGCCGTTCAAGAGGACCAGCTCTATGGCCCGGCAGTGGTCTTCCACATGGATCCAGTCGCGGATGTTAAGGCCGTCCCCGTAAACGGGGAGCGGCTTATTTTCTAAGGCATTGGTAATCATGAGGGGAATCAGCTTCTCGGGGAACTGGTAGGGACCATAGTTATTGGAGCAGCGGGTGATAATGGCGGGCAGCCCATAAGTCCTGTGATAGGCGCGCACGAGGAGGTCCGCCGCCGCCTTGCTGGCCGCGTAAGGGCTATTGGGAGCAAGCGGCGACTCTTCCGTAAATGGCGGATCGCCTGGGCCGAGGCTTCCGTACACCTCGTCTGTAGAAACTTGAATAAAGCGGCTCACTCCGCCCGCGCGGGCTGCCTCCAGAAGAACCTGGGTGCCGCAGACGTTGGTGTCGATGAAGGGGGAAGCATCCAAAATGCTGCGGTCCACATGCGACTCCGCAGCAAAGTTGATAATGGCGTCGAAGTGCTGCTTGCCGAGCAGTTCCCCGACTTGAGCGCGGTCTGCAATATCACCGAGCACGAACGTGTATCCTGGACGGCCCTCGACGTCGGCCAGGTTCTCCAGGTTCCCGGCATAGGTGAGCTTGTCCAGGTTGGTTATCAGCCAGTCGCGATGGGCTGTTAGTATGTAGCGGATGAAGTTGCTTCCGATGAATCCAGCGCCGCCGGTGACAAGGATGTGCACTCGTTTCAGCTCCTCTACCCTGCTGCCAAGACAGACCGTTAATGAGGAATTGGCTCCCAGGATTACCATTTCGACAAACGGTATGTTTTTCCTGCCCTAAATCGGGTATAAAATTAGCGTGACAATAATTGATGCGGCAGTGCAGAGGACAAATAGCGCTTAAGGGCGTCCTGCCAGGGTGGAAGAAGATAACCGAGCGTTTCTTGTAGTGGATAAGGATCCAAAACAGAGTTGGCCGGGCGGGCGGCGGGCCGTGGAAAGTCTTTTGTAGGGATGGGCTTTAGTTCTACATTCCGCCCAGTGTTCCGAAAGATCTCGGCGGCAAAGCGGTACCACGTTGTGGGCTCCCGGTTGGTGATGTGGTAGCTGCCGAAGGCCCCCGTTCTCACGAGGTCTGCGCAGGCACGCGCAAGGTCTGCCGTGTACGTGGGGCAGCCGTGCTGATCGTCCACCACGCGGAGTGGGGTGACACGGCCGGCAAGGTCCAGCATGGTGGTGACGAAGTTTTTGCCGCCGGGGCCGAAGAGCCAGCTGGTACGAACCAGATAGTACCTGGTCATAAGAGACCTCACGTAGTTTTCGCCCCAGAGCTTGCTACGGCCATACGCATTGAGCGGAGCAGGGGCATCCCAGATGGTGTACGGGCAGGGCTTTTGCCCGTCAAATACGTAGTCGGTGCTGATGTGAAGAAGCGGGGCGCCAGTTTCGGCGCAGGCCAGCGCTAAATTGCGCGGGCCGAGGGCGTTCACTGCCATAGCCGGCTGTGGTTCGGACTCTGCGCGGTCCACATTGGTATAGGCTGCACAGTTGACTACGAGGTCAGGGCGAAGAGCGGCGAGAGCATCCTTAACCGCCTTGAGGTCAGTTATGTCTAGGTCGCTGTGCCCGGCGGGCTTAACCTCGTCACCGCGCGTGGCAAACTCGGCTGCCATGGCCTGTCCGAGCATCCCGCGGGCACCTGTTATGAGCACTTTCAATGGGGTCACCTCATTTTTGTGGTCCAGTCGAAGCCGATGCGGGGATCGTCGTACGGCAGGCGCTTCTCATCTGGGTTCTCGCGGTTGTAGGAGCGGGTGGTGAAGTAAATGATGATGGCAGGCTTTTCGCCGAGCGTCCGGTAGCCGTGGGCGACACCTTTGGGAATAAGGAGCAGCTCCGGGTTGTCCTCGCCGAGGTAAAATACGTTCGTCTCTCCGTGTGTAGGCGAATCTTCTCTGAGGTCGTAGAGAACAACTTGGGCGTTGCCCACGGGGAAGAACCACAGGTCGTCCTGCTCTTCGTGGTAGTGGAAAGCCTTGATTACGCCTGGGTAGGTCTTGGACATGGAAGCTTGGCCGAAGCGTTCAAGAAGGCCTTCATCATCGCGCAGGATCTCCTGAAAGAACCCCCGGTCGTCCGGGTGGCGGAGGAGCTTCTTCACCTTCACGCCAGCGATCAAGCAGAACCCCTCTTTCTCGACAAAGTTGCCACCTATAGTTGGTTTGTTCGCCACCGGTTGGAGGTTTCCCTGCCGGCATTGCCCCAGACGCATCCCTCATTGTTCTGGCTGTGTACTTGCGTCGTTGGTATCATACCTGAGAGATGGCCATTGTAGGCAGAGCCTCCCGCGCATAGACGTATGCAGGAAAACTGAGGAAAGCGTCGAACGCCTTGTATAGGCATTACCAAGCCAATTCCGCAGCGCGACCGAATTATGGAGGGGGCGGTGTTGGGATGCAAGTGATTACTATCTTTAATCACAAAGGTGGTGTTGGTAAGACTACTGTGGCCTTTAATCTTGGGCTAGCCCTTGGGAAATTGGGCAAACGTGTTCTTCTGGCAGACTTGGATCCTCAGGCAAACTTGACAGCCTTGGCTATTCCGGAAAACGACCTTTTCAGCATTTACGGGGAAGATGCCGGATGGACTATTGCCATGGCTGTACGTCCGCTCATCTCGGGCGAAGGAGATTTCGTGGCCAGCGCTCCGCAGGAAATCAGACACAATGTACTCTTGGTTCCAGGTGACATAAGACTTGCAGATTTTGAAAGCCTTTTGCCCAGTTCATGGACTGAGTCATTGGCGGGACAGGAAAGAGGTTTCCGCGTAACCTCTGCCATCTATCGTTTGCTCCACACGCTCAGCCGGCAACACGGATGTGACCTGGTCATTTGTGACGTTGGCCCCAATATAGGTGCACTAAATCGAGCCATAATTGCCTCTAGTGATTTCCTAATGCTCCCGGTCAGCTCCGATTTGTTCTCCCTCCGAGCTCTGGAAACGGTAGGAAAGTCCGTGGTTGAGTGGGTAAAACAATGGCGTCGTGCGCGCGGTGGTGTTCCGCAGAAGTTGGGCTTTGATATTCCAAGAGGGTCTCCTGTTTTCCTAGGTTACGTGGTACAACAATTCGGGGTGTATGGCGGTAGACCTGCAGCCGCCTATAGACATTGGCAAGAGCGCCTCGAGCCAGCATTAATCAGCGGTGTTGTTACTCCGCTTCAAGAGATGGGCCTGGTCAGGGATTCGCTAGATAGCCTCAAGCTAGCAAATATACGTGATTTTCATAGCCTTGCTCCTAAAGCACAACAAACGTGCAAAGCGATTTTCGAGCTAGATAGCTCAGAAGCCCCTGGTCAGCATATAAATACGGTAGCGGAGGCAAGTCAGGTATTCGAGGATCTTGCAACGAAGGTAATAGTGAAGACGTCGGAAAACTAGCGCTACTAAGTATCGGAGAAACGAGAACTTCTCCATTGTGGCTGATCTCATTGCGGCCCAACTCACTTTAAGGAAGTAAAAGGGAGCCAAGCGGTGGACCGCTAGGCTCCCTTTTCTAGATTCCTATGTGGCGAATAGATAGCGGTTACCGATTGGTATCGCCCCGGTCACCTTGCCCTGGAGGTACATGGGTCTTAGCCTTCACCCTCCGGTCTATGGCCAACGAACGTCCCGCTCTCACCCAATCCGCGAACGTGCCATCCATCCTTCTCCTGACGTAGTAAAGTGTACCGCCTCGCCTGATCGCGCTACGAGCTCCGCCCTTACCCATAACCGCTGCACCCCCTTCTGCACCATACTTGCCGTCACCAGTCTTCTTCCCAGTTTTCCCCTCCCTCATATTTTCAGGAATCGTTATGATAGACAACACAGCACACAACCTTCAATGCTACTATCTTCACTGCTGCCGCAGTCAGTGAGACACCGTAAGTGTTGGCCACTTCTTCTACCAGTTCCAGGCGAAGATTGTCGGTACGTAAATACCTCGCCACTTCAATTGCAGGTAGGTAGACCACCATTCCGGGAACCTCGGTGGGTGCCCGTTACTTAGAATGTTACATTGAGCTGCATTATGGACGCTGGTTGAATTGGAACCAACTCGACCATCTTGTCGAGGGAGACGGATTTATAGCGGGTCTGGAGGTGAAATTCCTGAATATCAGAAGTGAAGAATTCGTTCTGCCGCAGGATTATGCTAGCGGTAGTTGTACCGAAGGGAGCTGAAGCAGCAGGGCGGGACGGAATAACTGCCCACAAGCGCAGCAACGAGTCGTAAATGTCCCTTTCGTGCAGAGTTACGATGATTTGTCCAACGTTGAAGACTCGGTCCATAAGGTCCAGCGCGCGCATGAAGCTGCTGGCATTGGTTTCATCCAAGTGCTGGAAAGGATCGTCCAGAATAAGGACGCTGCTGTATTCGCGACCGGCAAGCAGGTAAGCCATAAGGAACCAGCTCAGCCCGGCAAGGCTCTTTTCGGCCTGGTTAAGAATGTCGCTGGCGTTTATCTTCTCGTGAAAACTAAACCCGAGCGACACTCTGTTCTTTCCGTCAATGTCAGGGGTCATCGTAGGGTAAAGGAAACCCCACGAGAAAGAGGTGAGTAGATAAAGGAATTCTAGGAAGGATTTTTCCAGTTCCTCTTCTACAACTTCCTTTAACCAAGCGCTGACTGCCTCGCGCATGTCTTTTTGCTCCTGCTCCAGTACATCCAGGTAAGTGAAGTAGTAATACGCTCCGGCTCGAACGTGGCTGGCAACGTCAGGGTAATCGTAGAAGTGCAGGATTGTCCCGGCGACCTTCTCCCATGCCGCTTGATCCCATAGGGTGGTGAGCACTGCAGCAAGGGATGATAAGGCAGTAAGGTAAGACTGCAACGCCCGGACGCTAGTGGCATTCAATAAGGCCTCTGGCACCTCCATGCCGTGGGCCCGTAAAGCAACCGCCAGGTTGCGCCGCGGCTGGTGATCCGGTCCCTGGGACCCGCGCACAGCCCCCTGAAGCTGGGCAACCTGTGTAGCGAGATCCCGGCGCTTTTGTTCCAATTGGCTGGCGCCGGTGACCAAGGCCGGGTCTGCCAGGTAGGCCTCCAGCTCGCGCAGTGCCTTTACGTGCTCGGCCCAGGCAGTACGGGCGGCCAGGGCCTGCGCAAAAGCCCGGATCTCGACGATTTTAGAATAAACACCGACTGGGAATTCTCCCTTGTCTTCCACCGGTGATTCGGAAGCAAGAAAAGACTGCAGCTTGCTCCACCACGTATCGAGAGAAGCAGCTGCGCTCCGGGTAGCCTCCTGGACAGGTTCGAGAGTGCGCACAGAGGACAGCGCATACTGTACGCGCTGAAGAAGCGCTTCTTTATCGGCCAGTGCCTCCCCGGCAGGCACCTCCTCTGCCTTGAGACGATCGGTCTCGCTGGCGAGGTAGGCGCGGATGGGCGCCTCCAGGTCGTGCAGCATGTCCTGCACGGCTGCCAGGGCAGCAGCAGCGCGTTCCCTGGCCCGAGTCAGGAAGCTGGCTGCTTCCTCCAGCCGGCTTTGCGGTACGGGGCCTGCTGCAAGCATATCAAGAATTTCGTTGCATTGCTGACTCCATCTTGCTACCTTGCTTGCTAAGTCCCGTACAGATTCGTAGGCATCTTCGCAAAGGGTCGGGTAGGTGCTGAGAAGGCTCCTAAGACTCTGATGAACTTTCTGAAAAAACTCCCACGTTTTGTTAAAGTCATCGCGTCGGACCACACCAGCCAACTTACTTTGAAGGACGGTCTGAAACGACCTTTCGTAGTTCCAGCCGGGATCCTTCTTCATGTCGGGGTACTCATTGCGGGCAATGCGACGCACCTCGCCAAGCATTTCATTTAAGCGCTCAAACAACTCGTCCACCGGCATACCCAGGGCCCGCGCAAGAAACTCAGAGCGTTCTTCGGGTTTGCACTGGACAAAGCATTGGTAATCGGTCTGGCGCAAGCAAAAAGTAGCGAATGCGTCCGGCGTAAGAAGTGGCGGGGAGCTTAGCAAGCGGTGTTCCACGGTGGAACCAGGTTCGTCAGCGAGGACCATCTTTATTATTGCAGCAGGCTCTTTATTTGAAAGAAAGGACCTTACTGCTTCTTGATTCCTTACTTCCCTTACTTGGCCTGTGAGCCCCAGTTCCAGGACTTGAACGAGACTTGTTTTGCCGCTGCCATTGAGTCCGAATACGAGGTTCTTCTTTTTAAAGTGTAAGGCTCGTGGTGCATCGAACCGCCGAAAGTGCTGGAGGCCTTCGATTTCCTTTATGGTCGTTAGGCTGGCTCTGGGAGGCTTGACCTCTAAGCCTTTAACGGCATCGGCGAGCCGCTGCGCTATTTCTGTGACGATACGCCGTCGTATAGCCGGTGCCGGCTTCTCGTAAGACACAGGATCTGCAGAGTCCTCTGCTGGGGTCTCTTCTAAACATGCTTCAAGCTTTTCCAGGAGCTTCTGGCCATAAGCAGTCCGCAGCTGACTTGGGTCCCTCTGGGTGAGCTTTCGCGTAGTCAGTAATAGCGGTGCCAGGAAGCGACCAAGCGCCTGCAGGTCCCTGGCTTCATCTGCCGTAATCAAGCTTACACCAATGCGCAGCAGGGGATTGTACGGCTCGAACACAAAACCGTTTAGCGCTCGGGTAAAGGCCTGCTCCTCCTTCGGGCCGGGCACTACGGCAAAAAGGCAGACCAGCCACGGGCGGGCCTCGTTATTGGTAACACCGCCGCCAAACATAAGATCGAGCTCGTGCACTACTTGTTTGGCTCTATCGCCGATCTGGTGGGCGGGCTCTTCCGCCGACTCAGAGACGGAAGAGGCAAAACCGCAAAACACGCCTAGGAAACCTTCAGCGTCACTGTGAACAATGTAGGCAGCTTCAACAGACAGTTTGCGCCGCCGGTCGACCAGCCGGATCGGGCTCTCCCCACCTTGCAACACTAGATTGGGTTTTTCCGAACTGTCCAAGGCAGTCAGAGCCGCTTCGATTCTCTCCCTGACTTGGCGAAGAGCTTGCCTCACCTTTTCATCCGCCGGAGGCTGCTGCATAAGACCATCCCCCCTCCTCTTCACAGCGCTTAAGTGCAGGTACCAGGAAGGCCCAGATATCACGGGTATCCGGGTTCCAAAGAACGCCCATAGGAACGCGCACTGTCCAGTAGTCCGCCGCAGCAGCATCCGTTTCCCCAGGCTCCATTTCTCCGGCTGTGCTGCTTGTCCCACCATCATCGCTGAGCAGGACAACAACCGCTTTCCGACCTGCGGTGATGGTACCGTATCTGCGTTTCACCCACTGGTTCAGCCAGGGTAGATTCTCATGCTGTGGACGGTAAAGAGGCAGGAGAACGTAGGCTGGATACGACACCCCGGTCGCCTTTAGCATTTCCACCCAGCCGTCTGGCCGGAAATTGGCTGCCTCAGGAAGCAGTGAATAGAACCTCAGGAGGCCAAGGGTTGCACTGAGATTGTAGGTGAGCGGAATGTAGAAGTGAGGTCGGTTAGCCAGGACGAACATAGCGGGCCGGCTGGACGCCTCAGCAACATCGGCACCGTATAACCAGGAGGCTGCCACCGCGCCGGGTAGAGTATCCATGATAAACGGCGGACAGTGTTGTGCTGCCTGGTACAGAAAGTCCTTTGTATTGTTCAGGATTGCCTCGGCCTGTCGCTCCGTTAAGGTGCTGGCTTGAAGGCGGACCGTGCCGATGCCCCTATCCTCCATTAAAGTGAGGAGCAGCTCATGTATGGCTGTCACATACATGTTGCTGAAAGCTGATTCCATGGAGGCCTTGGTCTTCGCCTTATCTTTATTCTCCTCTATCGTTAGGAATTGAGCGGAGGGGCGAAGGGGGAGAGGCTGAGAGAAGCTTGCATCCCGCAGAATCGCTGCCAAGTCCGGCCCTAAGCGGATGTCGATGGCATAAGCACGCCGAGGGCTGAGAGTAGCCCTTTCGTCTCCCGACTGTAGTCCAGACGTTGTTTCTTTGAGGGCAGCCTGGATCTCGGCAAAGAGATTGCGCAGGGTAACGTTGAGCACCTGGTCGGCGCCGGAGAAACCGACCAAAATAAGGTTGTGATTGCGTGCCCGGTCACAAAGAAGGTCCTTGGCCCAATCGTCGCGGCGCCAATGTTGCAGTTCGCGCCGGGTTAGAACCAAGTTCAGGTCTTTCACAGCATCTTTCCTGTTGCACATCGCGTCATTCCCCTGGGTTAGGTGGGGACATTGGTCGCAGTCTTCATTCCCAGCATGCCGGTTGGCAAACGCCGTGATAAGTTTGTGCGCGCAACCGTGGATTTTATAAATGCGGAAAACATTCTGTTGGGTACGACTGGCGTAGTACTCAAAACCGCCAGCGATAACTCGGAAAGCCGCCGGAGTCCCGGTATACACACCGCAGTCCGCACGTTCAGCCTCGTCATCCATTCCGACGGCCCAACAAGCGGTCTCCAAGAGGACATCGTAGTTAGTGGTAATGACTTCGGTGATCAGCTTTTCTCGGGCCAGACGCGCCAGAACAATGTGGGGTATACCAATCACCTCAACCCCACGGAGAAGCCGTTCGCGCGCTTCGGCGCGGGTAAGCCAGGGCCCGCGGGCCCGCTGGTCGCTCAGGCCGAAGCCGAGAAGGCAGCCGAGGGTAGGACATTTACCGAACCGGCATTCAAGTAACTCGGCCAGGATGCCCAGGTCGGGGCTGCTTTTGTCTTCGCCGGGGCGTGGTTGGAGCACATCATGAATCTCTTGGCACACCTCCGGCGTCAAGACGCTGCTACACCGCTTTAAGATTTCCTCGGCCCACCGGCCGGCCGTTGGATAACCCCAATTGCTGGACAGCCCGGCACTTATGAAAAACAATACCTCTTCTTGAACAAGCTTTTTCCCAATCTCTTCTATGACCTGCTTGGCAGGCGTCTTGCCACTGTTCCTGTGCTTACCACGCACCATGCATCCACTCCTTAAAGCAGGCCTGCGCTCGATTTAGTCTTGGGCACATTGGAGGCTGGGAAGGTGAGTCTGTCTTGTCATAACCTTCTACAAATGCTGCTAACTTTCCTTCTGTTCTTTGACAACAGAGCGGAGCTCCGCCGTCCGACCCACGAAAACATTTATGCCAGGAGGCAAGTACCTCCTGGCTGTGGTTGTAAAACGCTACTTCTCTACAGAGATAACTGTGTAGATTCCGCCCCGAGACGGCCACTGATTCCGAACCCAATCGTTCACTGTCGGATGATGTACCAATGCGGTATGCCGCTGCTTAGCAGCTCCCCAGAGCTGGCTCGCTTGCTCATCTCTTCCTCCTGCTCCTTTGATCGGTATCGCTTACCAACAGGATAAAAGGAATGTGGTCCAAGCGGCCTACTTTTACGTTACAGCTTCGTTCTTTCTGTTTCGCTTAATGCTACAAAACTCACCGCACTGTCCGGCACAGAGGTCAGTGCACACCACACGTTTACTTAACAAATCTTACTGCATAAGACTTGGCAAGAATTGTGAGAGTGCCGGGACGTATGTGACTATCAACAAAACGGCCACAGAAGCCAATATAAACGGCCAAGCTTTTCTAGCGATATCTTTAAAGGAAACATCGGCTAATCCGCAGGCAACATATAAGTTAACACCAACCGGTGGAGTAACCATTCCAATTGCCAGGTTCATAACCATAACAACGCCGAGCACCAAGGGGTCATATCCAAGCTTTTGAGCAACCGGCAGTAAGATAGGCGTCAAGATGTATAGTGCAGAGGTACCGTCAATTACACAGCCCGCCATAAGAAGGATTGCGTTCACGATAATGAGGAATAATATTAGGTTTCCTCCCGCCAGATTAAGGAGAAAATTACTAGCTGCAGTTGCAATGCCTTCCATTGTAATAATCCAAGCGAATAAGTTTGCGGTTGCAACGATAAACATAACAACAGCGGTCTGAGATGCTGAGGTTACAACTATATCGTAGAAGTGTCGCCATGTTATAGACTTATAAACAAAAACTCCGACAAAGAGGCCGTATACTGCAGCGACAGCAGCTGCTTCAGTTGGTGTGAAAACACCCCCGTAAATACCGCCCAAGATGATAGCCGGCATTAAAAGACCCCAAAAAGCGTCCTTAAAGGCATTCCAACGTTCTTTGCTACTTGCCTTGGGTAACCTCTGCAATTCAGAGTTTCTAGTTAAAAGAAAAGTAGCTATCACCAAGCCAAGGCCCATGAGGAGACCAGGGATAACACCTGCCATGAATAATTTACCAATAGAGACACCGGTAATGGATCCATATATGACGAACGAAATCGAGGGAGGTATGATAACACCAATGCCGCCGGCAGTAGCTATAAGTGCTGCGGCGGTTGCTGGCTTGTAGCCAACCTCCACCATTGCAGGGATAATGATCATACCAAGCGCAGCAACTGTTGCTGGACCGGAGCCTGAGATGGCGGCGAAAAAACACGCAACTGCAACACAAACGATTGCGAGTCCGCCTTTAATATGTCCCACAAACGCTTGCGCTAAATTAATGAGCTTCCCTGAAATACCAGCTTTCTCCATAATATTACCACCAAGAATAAAGAAAGGGATGGCTAAAAGAACGAATTTGCTGGAGGACGCAAAGAAAATATTAGGAAGTATGTCAAATTTCATGTTCAATTGAGCTAAGGCTAAAAGGCTTGAACAAGCAAGGCAAACGCCAATCGGAACGTTTAAGAGGATTAACATCGTAAAGGACAAAAAAAGTACTGTGGCCGTCATATCGACTGTTTCCCCCCTTTTGTTTTACTGCTGGGCTAGTTCAAACGCCTTAAAGAATGAATCGCGGTTTTCGCAAAACGATACACCATCGCTACGCCTCCAATTGGGATAAAAGTTCCATAGATCCACTGTGGCCATTGTAAGCCAATAGAAATCTGCCCTATCTCATACTCATGGATGACCATGAGAACTCCGGTATACACAAGGATTAAACTAAAAACAGCACCAAGCATGTTTGTGAAAAACCCTGTATATCTCTGGAGACTTTCTGGCAACATGTCTGTCACTATGCTTAACCCTAGATGGGCCCTGCGTTTAGCCGCAATCGCTGAACCAAGCGTGCACAGCAGTACGAAAAGCATGGTCGTGATTTCTTCAGTGTAAGAGATGGATGCGGTAAAGCAGTACCTGGCAATAACATTTACAAATGTTAGTGTCAACATAATAGTCAACACAACGGCTGAAACCTTATCTTCAAAGTTTGCTAATATTTTTCTCATAGCTTCTGTCCCCCCTGGATTGAGCCTCCGTTGTTCGCAATTGGGAACCCGCCTGCACTTTCTAAACCCATATTATCTTACTCACCTAGTACCAACGGAGCAGCGATGGTGCCACATCTGTAACATAAAGGAACCCCTTCTGGGCAAACCCGGTAGGCAAGCAGTTGCCTACCGGGTTAATTCAACATAAACCCAATATAGCTGAGTACTTCGGCAAATTATTTCTTGAGCCCCCAAGCAGAGCAAGCCTCTTCTCCAAATTTATCAATGAAGTATTCCTGTACAGGTTTTACAACATCGATAAAAGCTTGTAGCTCTTCGGGACTCAGTTCGGTAATAACCATCCCTGCATCTTTGAACTTCTTCTTTAGATTCTCTTCGCCGTCCTCCAAATAGTCCCTACCCCACTGTGCGGCTTCAACCGCCTTGTCCTGAAGAAGAACTTTTGTTCGATCATTAAGGCCGTCCCAAAACTTTTTGTTGGCTATAAAGAAGTAGCCATCATAACTGTAGTTCCATTCTGTTAAGTATTTCTGCACCTCGTATATATTAGCCGAATCAATTGTTTGGTAGCTGTTCTCATGGCCATCAATCGTGCCCTGCTGCAAAGCTGTGAACACTTCGCTCCAACTCATGGCCACGGGGTCTGCCCCAAACGCCTTGAACGTCATCATGCCTACTTCGCCACCTGGAATTCTAATCTTAAGCCCTCTAATATCCTCTGGTGTCCTGATTTCGCGTTTACTATTGGTAATTTGCTTCAGGCCATTGTGCATACCGGAAAGATAAACAAGCCCCTTCGAATCAAGCATCCTGCTAAGCCATTCTCCACCTGTACCGTCAAGTTTCTCATTTACTTCTTCGTAGTTCGCGAACGTAAATGGAACTGACATCGACAGGAATCTCTCGTCGAGATTGCTCAAGACAGAAGCAGAGAGAACAGCCATCTCGTAGTGACCGCCTTGGGCTAAGAGCTCGACGTTCATTGGCATACTGCCACCCGAAAGCTGACAATTCGGAAAAACTGTCACCTCAATATTACCATCACTTTCCTCTTTTACTAATTCGGCGAATTTAACTGCAGCCAGGGAATCAACGCCAAGATCGGTTCCAGAAGTGCTTAGTTTTATCTTCAACTTTTGATACGTTTCTCCTGATTCATTGGTTCCGGATGATGGAGGAGTAGAAGGACCTGGGTTTCCACATCCTCCCACAACACTAATGATCATGACGAATACTAGTAAGGAGATCAGTACTCTTCGCATGATAACCCTCCTTCTCAGTCCACATAGATTACGATCGTCATTTTGGCAACACCAATTCTAAAATGTATATAATCATCAAGGTCCCGCTCAGAACAGGGACATGTCTGGTAACAATTATCTTCACTTTTTTACTCAACCCGCCACTCTCAGGGAAAGGAGTGGCGGGCAAAGTTGAGTGAGGCACATTTTTACTCCAGATGTGCTGCTACCAAAGTTCAGGCAGAGAGATATTCCTATAGAGCATAGATTTCAGGTTTTCTGTTAACCCAGGTGGCAACACTGTCTCTAACGTACTTTTGATAATCCATATCCAGCGTAGCGTAAATAATATCCTGACGGCCACTTGCCGATGATATAATAGTCCCCCAGGGATCAACGACGCAAGAACGGCCGAAAGGGTTATCGTTGTGCAACGGACCAAACTGGTTGGCCGCAACCACATAAGTAAGATTGTATAGCGCAGTACTTCTGACAAGTATATCCCAATGATCTGTTCTGGGAGGAAGCGGATTTCCTGATGGAAATTCCGAAGGAACAAACAAAATGTCTGATCCTTGTAGCACCATGCTTCTCGCAAGCTCTGGAAAACGAAGGTCGTAGCAGACCATGATTCCAACCTTTCCGATGTCCGTATCAATGACGCACATCTGTTTGCCTGCTTCGACGTAGTCTGACTCTTTGTAACCAATGGCATCCATGAGATGGATTTTGCGGTACTTACCAACAATTTTGCCGTCCCGGTTAATAAAAACGCAAGTGTTGTGAACCTTTCCGCCCTCGGCTTTTTCAACAAAACTTCCAGGGATAATGTTAACGCTGTACTTTCTGGCAAGCTCCCCCATTGTCTCAGTTAGAGGACCTGGTACGTCTTCCGCCACCTTTCTGGATTCTTCTATATTCGTTGGAGCATAGTACGAATACTCCGGGAAAACAATAACATCGAGGTTGCTCCTATTACTTACAGCCTCTTTTACCATATCTATCATGCCCGTCAGGTTCTGTTGAGTTGTACCAGCCGCGCTTCTTTGAGCAACGGCAACCCTTATTAATCTGCCCATCTTTGTTTCTCCCTTCTTTTAAAATTCTTCTGCTGGCATGTTACTTTTCCAAAACATTCTTGATGAACTCGGCGATTTCGGTAACTGCTCTCTCAACAACTTGCTTACCTTTTTCAGCGGAGCCCGCTGTAGCATCGCCGATGGTACCATTGCTAGTGAACTTGTCAAAGCTCAGGAATTTGGTAATATGTGGGTACGGGTCCTGGTAAAGAGAATAATTACAGGGGGCTTGCGAAATATCAACGTGTTCAGGGCAGAGATAGAGAAGTACAGAAGTGCCCGCCTCGCTCGCATGCCCATGTGGAGCAGGTGTTGTGAAAATGTCCTGGGACAGATGTGGAATATACTGCCACCAGCCAATAGATGCACACTTAACCCCATACGTATCTTGAAGCTCCTGAAGAAGCTGATTCAGCGGCACCGTGTTACCGAGATGGGTATTTAAAATGAATATCTTATCAAAGCCCCACTTAATAAAGCTCTTGCAGATATCCCTGTAGACAGCCTTAAGGTTCTCAGGTTCAGTTACTAAGGTACCTGGAAATGCGTACAGCGCGGCCGACTCACCGATTTCCACCGAAGGTCCAACTATAGCATTGACCTTTTCAGCAACTAATTGTGCGACTTTCTCTGCGACAATAATGTCGCTACCTAGGGGAAGATGTGGGCCGTACACTTCAATAGCACCTGAAGGAATTATTACTGTCTTGGTTTCCTTTCTGCGCTTATCAAACTCTGTCCAAGTCATGTACTTGATCCTGTTTTCCATGGTAATTCCACCCTTCTTCTGATAGACTCTCGAAACTTTTCTCTTCCCTGGCTAGAGCGGTTTTCTGAATCGGTGCTTGTTGTACCCCCCCCTTCGTCCGAATCTTGAGAGCTGTCCGCACGTGGACCAGGAATAGAAGTTCTGCTTTCAAGACCGCCTTCAAGCGAACCTTTTTGGGCAGCTCTTACTTATCTTTTGTTGTCCTTAAGCACACGGTGGGGTAAAAAAAGATCCTCTACCGGTCGCCTAAGAACACCCGCAATTGCCAGGGCAACCTGAAAGGAAGGTGATCTACCTCTTTCAATGTGGGCGTAGGTCGACCGTTCTATACCTACTAATTCTGCCAGCTGTTTTTGTGTCAGCCTCGCTTTCTTCCGAGCTCGTATCAGTTCGCAGCGCATAAGGTTCACTCCTGGTCCTTGTGCTACGTTAACACAATTATACTGTGCTATCCTAGCACTGTCAAGTGGTTTAGGCAGGATTTTGTATATATTTCAGCACTCATGTTGAAATATGACACACCCATCCATTACCCTGGGAGTGGAGGTGTGGCAAATGAGCACATTAGGGCAGCGGATACACCTGCTACGACAGAAAGAAGGTTTGACGCAGGAAGAGTTGGCCAAACGTCTCAATGTCGCTCGTGGTACTCTAGCTAACTGGGAAATAGGCCGAACAAACCTAGATCCTGAGATGTTAAAGCGCCTGGCTGACCTTTTTGAGGTATCGACTGATTATTTGCTTTGCCGCACTAGTGATCCACATGGCACGTACCTGCCGCCAGGCGCCATGACTGCTCGTTCGATGGTACGAGTTCCTGTACTGAGTAGCATCCGAGCTGGCGTGCCAGTTGATACTTGTGAACAAATAGAAGGGTACAAAACAGTACCCGTAACTGAGCTTGGTGGCGCCGAATACTTCTTTTTTCGGGTGGGCACTGACAGTATGACCAGAGCTCGGATCTACCCAGACGACCTGGTTCTTGTGAGACAGCAAGACTTCGTCAACGACGGTGAAATCGCCGTAGTAGCCGTGGACAGGGAAAACGCTACTGTGAAACGAGTTTACTTCCAAGATGATACCATTATTCTGCAGTCGGAAACGGACAACCTGGCACACAGACCCATCCTCTTTCAAGGAGAAGATAAGAAGACCCTCCACATCTTTGGCCGGGTAGTAAAGGTTACGTTCGAGCCGAAATAAGTACGTTACCACCTCTGTACGCATAGTTCCGTAGTAACAAAGGAGCGGTGCCGACCGCTCCTTCCATCATTTTGTGTGTGCTTTTTTCTTTGTGGTTAGGAGGAATTCCAAGGTACGTGAAGAATACATAACATAGCAAAGATATGGAATTGTGTTCCATGTTACGGAACGCCGCAAAGCTAAGGGGGGGATAGCGGAGTAAGACCAGCAGTAGGCTTTTCGTCCTGCAGAGTTGTTTCCTACCCTTTTGTCGGAACATCGGTCCATAATACGGAACAGCTAAAGGAGACTTGGGGTTATGCGCAAGACAACCTTACTCAAGAAGTTGATCAACGATCCCGAAATCTTGGTTATGCCTGGAGCCTACGATGTTCTTTCGGCACGTTTGATCGAAGCAGCCGGATTTAGGGCTGTACAGTGTTCGGGGTTCGGTTTTGCCGCGTCGTTCTTGGGCCTGCCGGACATCGGCATCTTGAGTTCCAGCCAAATGCTGGAGCTCACGCGGAACATCTGCCACGCGGTGGACATCCCCGTGATGGCGGATGGTGATAATGGCTTCGGCAACCCGGTTAACACCCACTATACTGTGCGCGAGTTCGAGGCGGCAGGCGCAGCCGGCATCAACCTGGAAGACCAGGTGAGCCCCAAGCGCTGCGGGCACATCACGGGGAAACAAATCATTCCGGCAGAAGAGATGGTTCTCAAGATCCAGGCAGCGCGGGAGGCCGCCGGTGACCCGGACTTCGTGATCAACGCGCGCACCGATGCGTACGGAGTCGCGGGAATTGAAGAGGCGATACGCCGGGGTAATCTGTACGCTAAAGCCGGGGCCGATCTGATTTTCGTGGAAGCCCCGCTCTCTGTGGAGGGAATCAAGCGCGTCATCAGGGAGATTGATGCGCCCGTTTCGATCAACCTGCTTCAGGGCGGCCGGACGCCGCTGGTGACAATTCAGGAACTTGAGGAGTGGGGAGCGGCCCGGGTAAGCATTCCTGTGACCACAGTTATGGCCGCCGCCTACGGTGTTAAACAGGCGCTGGAGTATATCAAGGCCCATGGGAGCATTCGTGATCTTGAAGGGGTGCTGAGTTTCGCAGAGTTCACGGACCTGGTAGGCCTCGATAAAATCCGGGAGCTGGAAGCCCGCTACCTCACGGAAGAAGAGATCGCTTTACGCTACGGCGGTCGGGAAGGACTGGCCAGTGCGGCGGCGGAGCACCATTGACGCTTAACCGAGCCTGGGAGGGAGGTGAACTGATGCCTGAAGGTAATGGGGGCGAACCGATTCGCCGGGCTCTGCGGGTGCTGTGCGCTTTTTCGCTGGAGGAACCGGAGGTTGGAGTGAGCGAACTGGCACGTAAGGTGGACTTGCCTAAGAGCACCGTCCACCGCTTGTTACAGGTGCTGGAGGAAGAAGGGTTCGTGTGCCAAGATCTTAAGACGTCAAAGTACCGTTTGAGCGTGCGGCTTTTTCACCTCGGGGCCGTCGCGCGCAGCACCATGAACCTGGAGCGGGTCGCCCAGCCGGAGATGGAAAGGCTGCGGGACGCCTGTGGAGAGACAGTGAACCTGTACGTGCTGGACGGCATCGAGCGCGTGTGCATTCAAAAGGTGGAGGCGCCTCATCTCGTACGGCAGGTGGTCCATTTGGGGCAAAAAATCCCGGCTTATTGTGGTGCGGCGGGCAAGGCGCTGCTGGCTTGGCAGGAGGCGCCGTTCGTAGAAAAGGTTATTAATGCGACAAAGCTGAAACCCCTGACGGCTAACACCATAAGTGACCCGGACGCCTTTCGCGCCGAACTGGCCAAAATCCGAGAGCTGGGTTACGCTGTAAGTCGCGGCGAGCGTGACGCCGAGGTGATGGCTATCGCTGCCCCCATTTTTAATCAGGAGGGTAAGGTGATCGCCTCGCTTGGCCTGTCCGGACCAGCTTCCCGTTTCAGCGTCACTGCAGAAGCGATAAGGCAGGTTGTAAAAGCTTCCAGTGAAATATCGTATCATCTCGGCTATCACAGTGTCTCGGAGCCTGAACACTAGCGGCAGGAATTCCGGGGTGACTACTTACGGTCGAATTGTACCAAGTGTGACTGTGAAGGAGGGTATTGGAGAATGAAAAAGGCCTCTCTCCGCTTGGTGTTGGCAGCGCTGCTCACCCTTGTGCTGCTCCTCGCCGGTTGCGGCCAACCGGCCAAGTACGTACGCATCGGTACGGCCAGCATGGGCGGCGCGTTTTACCCCATGGGAAACGCTCTAGCCCAGCTCTTCAATGAGAAGATCCCAAATATGAAGGCCAGCGCTCAAGCCACCGGCGGGTCCGCTGAAAACTGCCGGCTGCTGGCAAAGAAGGACATCGAACTGGCGCTCATCCAATCGGCCACCCTGGCCGATGCCGAGAAAGGGCAGGGTCAGTTCAAGGACGGAGCCATCGAAGACATCCGCGCCATTACTGCAACGTACTTTATGCCCTTCCATGTAATCGTGCGTAAAGATGCAAACATCAACTCCATCGCTGACCTGAAAGGCAAGAAAATCGCCGTGGGGCCCATCGCCAGCGGCATCGAGGTCAACGCGCTTACCCTTCTCAAGGCTTATGGCATCGAACCCAAAGATTTTCAAGCCATTCACCAGAGCCAGGAGGAAACATTTGAGGGCCTGAAGACAGGCAGCGTGGATGCACACATCTACGCCACCGGCGCCGGTAGCGCCCAGATCACCGACGTGATGCTTACCGGACGGCTGAAGATCCTGCCGATCGACCCTGATAAAGCAGACGCTCTTTTGAAGGATCATCCCGAGTTCGGCCCCATGACGATCAAGGCCAATACCTATCCCAACCAAGCCGAAGAAATAAAGACCATCGCCGGCTCCGGCGTACTCACTGTGCGGGCCGATGTCGATCCAGACACGGTGTACACGATGACCAAGGCCATCTTTGAGAACCTGGATTTCCTCAAGCAGCGGCACGATTACTTTAAGCAGACCACATTGGAGAATGCCACTGTCGGAGTCGTCTATCCGCTTCACCCCGGAGCGGAAAAGTACCTGAAAGAAGCAGGGGCCATAAAATAGAGCCTTCCTGGGCCAACCAAGGTAAGGAGGCCGCGCTATGCCAATGCCTTTCTTGAAATCGAGGAAGCCGAAGCCGGCCGCAGCTCAAAAGCCGGCCCGTAAACGGCGGAAGCTGACCGGACGTCTGGCAGTGCTGGTTTCGCTCTTGGCCGTTACTATGTCCATCTTTCAACTATATACAGCGGCGGCAGGGTTGCTGCCGCCGCTCCAACAGCGCTCCATCCACCTCTTGTTCGTGCTGGCCCTGGTGTTCCTCCTTTACCCTGCTACCCCCAAGTCCCCGCTGGACAGGCCCAGTGCATTGGACTGGTTCCTCATGGTGGTGGCCGTCGCCGGGAACCTGTATCCCTATCTGCGTTACGTCTCTCTGGCCAAGTCCGGCGGTATCTACATTGCCAGCGACTACGTCTTCGGGGCTCTCACCATCCTCTTGGTGTTTGAAGCCGCCCGGCGCGTGGTGGGCTGGCCCCTGGTGATCCTCGCTGGGCTGTGCCTGGTTTATGCCTTCATCGGTCCGTGGATTCCAGGCCCCCTGGGGCACTCCGGCTTCACGCTCACACGGGTCATTGAGCAGATGTACCTCACCACTGAGGGTGTTTACGGCCAAATCCTGGGCGTATCGGCTACGTACATTTTTCTCTTCGTGCTCTTCGGCGCTTTTCTCTCCGTTACTGGTGTATCCGCCTTCTTCAACGACCTGGCCACAGCGCTTGCGGGGCGCACGCGGGGCGGCCCGGCCAAGGTGGCCGTGATCTCCAGCGCTTTGATGGGCACTGTCAGCGGCAGCACATCGGCCAACGTGGTTACTACTGGGACCTTTACCATCCCGCTCATGAAAAAAACCGGTTACCAGCCTTACTTTGCCGGTGCAGTGGAAGCTGCCGCATCGTGCGGCGGCCAGATCATGCCCCCGATCATGGGCTCGGCCGCCTACATTATGGCAGATACTCTGGGGGTCAGCTATCTTAAAATCATGGCCGCCGCTTTCGTACCTGCGGTGCTGTACTTTCTGTCTGTCGGCTCGGGCGTCCACTGGCGTGCCTGGCGCCTTGGGATTGCCGGCATTAAGGAGACCCCATCACTTCTTAAAGTCCTCCGCGAGCGGGGTTACCTGTTCCTTCCGCTCGTAGCCATAATTTACCTGCTCGTCTCCGGCTACAACGCCCTTTACGCTGCTTTTTGGGGAATCATCGTTACCATGATTACCAGTTTTGTGCGCCGGGAGAGCCGGATCAATCTCCGGAGGCTCCTGGAGGCCTTGCAGGGCGGCGCTTTAAGCGCTCTCTCGGTGGCCATGGCCTGCGCCATAGTAGGAGTGGTGATCGGCGTTTTCACTCTGACGGGGGCCGTGCTCACCATGGCCGGAGCGGTCATGAAGCTGAGCGGAGGCATTCTTCCTTTGACCATGCTCCTCACCATGATCGTCGCGATGCTCATGGGCATGGGCGTGCCTACCACGGCCTGCTACGTGTTAACCAGCGCCGTGGCCGCCCCGGCCTTGGTGCAAATGGGCGTGGAGCCGCTGGCGGCGCACATGTTTGTCTTCTACTACGGCTGCTTGGCGACTATTACCCCGCCGGTGGCGGTGGGAGCGTACACGGCGGCCGGCCTCGCCGGCAGTGACCCCAATGAGACCGGTTGGCAGGCCGTAAAGCTGGCCGGAGCAGGCTTCCTTGTTCCCTTTATCTTCGTCTACTCCCCGGTCTTGCTCATGATCAACGCTACCCCCTGGTCCATCGCCCAGGCCGCCGTAACAGGGAGCATCGGTGTTATCGCCCTCAGCATCGCCTTTGAAGGCTTCTACCATGCTCCTCTAAGCGTGTTGGAGCGCTTCTGGCTCCTGGCGGCCGCACTGCTGCTGGTGGTGCCGGGAACTTTCACCGACTTGATGGGCTTGGGGCTGGTGGCTGCGTTTTATGTGCTGGAGCGACGCCGGGAAGTCCAAAGGGCTCACCTCGAGACTGTGGCGTGAGTACCGAGCGGGCCATGCACGGGACTTAAGGGCCTCTCCCCTCAGAGCGGCCTGAACGGCGTTTTCGGGAAGCACCGCCTCAATGGCCTGCGGCACCACCTGGTTTCGCTTAGAGCGGCAAGGCAGTGCACCATGGTTTCTGCCTCGCCGAAGCCTCCCGCTTTGGTCACCACGGGCATTCCGGGGAACTTCCCTCCAAGGAGACGAACCAACGGGATGCCGGGCTCTACTTCGTCCACGAGGGCAGTTCCTTCAGCGTGGAGAGCGCGGGCAACCCCAACGGCCACCTCTCCGCCGGTGAGAAAGAGTCCTCCCACCCGTACGGCGTCCAGCACCCGGGCGACCACAGCGGCAAGGCTCAGGCTGACGGCTTCGCTCGCGCGACCGCTCCGCCCGGCGTTAAGCTGTTCTTCCTCCAGCGCAGATGCAATAAGGACGTTCCGGCCCGTGCGGAGTAACTCCACGGCTCCGGCAGTAAGTCTATCCTCTTCTGCAGTGGGGTTCGGGAGCCAGGCCGCCACGTCCATGAGGAGGGGGGAAGCCGCTCCTTGAGCGAGAACACACCGGGCCTGCAGGGCGCTCTTGGGGCTCACACTTCCCACAACGAGGAGGAAAGGGCGTGGCGGAGCCACTAAGGCTTCTGCCATTCCGGCGGAACCCACCCAGAGAATGTCCTGCGGTGGAAGGACTTGTGTCAATCCGTCCACGATGAGCTGAAGATCGTGGTCATGCTCCGTATCGAAGGAGAACGCTCCCTTTCCTCCCATTTCTTTCACGATCTTCGGAATGCGCAATTCCCGGATCTCGGGAAGGGCAATGTGGCGCACAGCCGTTGAGCCCTCCCCGCGAAGGATCTCGGCAAGAGATGAGGTTGGGACGGGCTTACGGGGGTCTCGTCCCATCTCTGTTTCAGCCACAGGCACTCCGTCCAGGAGCAGTAATCCATCCTTCACCGTCCGCTTGTTTTTGGGGTAGGCAGGAGCAAAGGCAATTACGGGCAGGTTAAGGGCCACATGAAGTACAGCCACTTCCGCAGCGATGTTCCCCCGCAGGGTGGAATCCACCTTCTTGTAGATAACGCTTTTTCGTTTCCAGGGGGAGAGATACTTGGCCACTTCTTCAAGGCGCGCTGCAGCCATGGCGGCAGGGATGTTCCGCGATTCGGTGTCGATAACAGCCACCACGTTGTGGTCCATTGTGGGAAGAACTGCGGGGTCAAAGATCACGGAGGCACTGTATCCTGCCTTCAGAAACTGGATACCGGTGTCGTTGGACCCGGTGAGGTCGTCGGCGATGACCACATACGGCACGCCCACGAGCAGTTCCCCCTTTTCGTCACATCCTGTTGCGGGCGGGGTGATGGGAAGGCCTGCTTTCAACTCAAGAAGAAACGGATGGGGATTCATGGTGCTGCTTGACTACTCTGTTCAGGAAGTCCACCAGAAGAGGACAGAGAATGGCGGTGATGACGATGGAGGCACCTATCTGGACGGTCGCGGCCGCAGCGTATGGAGCCCAGGAGGGGTCCACGGCAGCAATCGCAGCGGGGGTGCCGGCGGCGTTTCCGGCTGTGGTGGCGATGGCGGCTCCCACGGCGTCGCTTCGTTTGTCCTTGGCGGGAATGAAGAACTTGTAGGCGAGGAAACCAGCGATTCCTGTAACCAGCAAGGTGAGAAGTCCTAAGGCGATGCCCGGACCTCCCGCCTTAGCGATATCCATCAGGTTCAGCCCCGCTCCCAAAGGAAAAGAGAAAAAAGGGATCGAGAGCATTACGCCGGGAGCAAGAAACTTCCGCATGTCCTCATCGAGGTTACCCAGAATCATGCCAACGATGATGGGGACCACCACCGCCACCATGGCGATGATAGGGATGTCGGCGAGACCGGTCATGCCCATGGCAACCATGGTAAAGAAGGGACCGTCGTTGGTGGAGATGATGGCTACAGCACCGATATCGGAGGGGTCACCGTACTTCTGGGCGAGGGCCGTGTAGAGGCCGCCATTGGAGTTGGCCATTGCGGCGATGAGGGCGAGGGGGGTAAGCCCGAAAAGGGTGGCCTGCGGCCCCATTACCCTCCCGACGAAAAGGCCCACTGACATGCCGAACAGGACTTTGACGGTATTAAGGAGGAATCCCTTCCATAGGGCAACTCCCGCTGTTTTGATGGTGATCTGGGCGCCGCTGCAGAAGAGGAGCACTCCGATGAGAGGCAGCGCTCCTTGCTTAAAGAGCGCAGTGGTGAAGCTTCCGATCATGAGGGACTGGGGAGCGAAGGTGTTAACGAGAGCGCCGAGCAGTAGAAAGACAACCATGAGTCCGCCGGGAACCTTCTGGATTGTCTTAAGGATGGGGACATTGCCGGACATTTTCCGACCTCCTTTAGGCATGTCGAAGGACTCGCTTCTTTCCACTTCCTAGGCTTTATCTACAATGACCGCCACACCGTCGGGGACCACGGTAATAGAGGCCTGGGGGTTGCCGAGAATATCTTCGCCCATGGACACGGCCTCCGCGAGGGAAGGAGCCCACCGCATGTTGAGATGCTCCACCATTTCTTTCGGAGCACTCGTCACCATGATAACCGTGTAGTCCATAAGAACCCGGGCAAAGATCTGGATCTGCCACTGGTCCGGCTCCGTCTGGTCCCGTCCCCGCGCCAGGATCAGGTTCATAACTCCCTCCGGCGTGGGAATGTGCTCGAAGGTACGGTAGAAAGCCTCACCGCCGTGGCCGTCGCTGCACTCCGCCGCCACGATGATCACACCGCCTTTATTACATGTGGCCTCACCGGCGGTCATGCTCTTCACCGCCTGATAGAGATTCTGGTCCAGAGGATATCCTCCATTGCTCGTCACCACGATGTCCGCAGGCACCGCTTTCACCCTGGCGTACCGGCCCACGAACTGACACCCCTTCTCGTGGGCCTGCTCCATTTCTCCGCTGAAGGCCGCGATAATACGCTTGTCTGAATCAATGACCACGTTGCAGACGAAGGCCAGATTCACGGAACGGGCCGCAAAAACCATATCCGCGTGGATGGGGTTCCCCTCCAGGATGCCCGTGCGCGCACGATCATGGGCGATGAACTCTGCGCAGTGATTGGCCAGCACAGTTTTGTAGCTCGCTATCCCCGGAAGCACGCTCTTGCGCCCTCCCGAGAATCCGGCGAAGAAGTGGGGCTCAATGAACCCCTCCGCAACGAGAAGATCGGCCTCCACCGCGAGCTTGTTCAAAATGAGGTCTCCTCCCGAAGGCAAGGTCCCCACCCGGACAAGGACACCGTCGTCGTGGCTGTTGTGCACCACGATCCGCTCGTTCTTGACAATGTCGGGGCCGTACCTTGTGAGAAGTTCTTCCTGGGTTGTAGCGCGGTGTCCTCCGGTCGCAACAAGGATGGTAATATTTGCATCGGGATTTCCAGCGCGCACTTCTTCGAGAAGAAGGGGCATGATGACGGCGCTCGGTACAGGGCGGGTATGGTCGCTGGAGATAATTACTACGTTTTTCTTCCCTTTTGCCAAGTCACGGAGCGGAGCGGAACCGATAGGGTTGTTCAGGGACGCTCTTACCAAATCCTTTTCAGGCGCGCCGGCCTTCAGCTCGTGAAGGCGCGACGTCAGAACGGAGCGCAGCCGTCCGTCCGGCGCCTCAAAGGGTAAAAAGGACCGTCCGTACGGTACAGATACTTTCATAACCTTCTCACCCTCTCGTAATAGTTTATACTTTCGGAAATTACTCTTCCTTGGCAGGACTGACTCTGGATTGGTCCTTCCCTCCAAGAAAACAGGTGCGACCTCGGTACTTCAACTCTATTATTAGAATGCACCGCTCTATCAGTTTATTCCTGCTTGGTATAATCAATTTATTATTTCAATGCCCCGCCACCCGGCTGACTGAACTAAGAAGCAATAATGCCAGGAAGCAACGGTGCCTCCCGGCATGATTAGAACCATGAAGAACCAAAACGCGACCCCGGTGGCGGACAGCACGCGCAGGTGGAGAGCGTACTTCAGCACCAGCGGTATTTCGATCGAGGCAACGCCGAAAGCAACTAAAAGGTCGGTGCAGGCACTGCCGATGCGGGTGAGCGCTTCGTTCCACCCGTAACTAGCGAAGGTTGCCCCGATCGCCGCGGCGGTGCCATGTCCGCCCACGAAACCTATGGCTGCCCGCGAGCCAAGACATCTTCCTGAGAGTAAAGGCGGAAATCCGTAACGATATAAAGGGCGCAGGAAGCCATCAACCCACCCCAGATGCCGCGAAATCCGGGGCAACGTCAATGATCTATAACTGTTGTTGCTCAACAATGTTGCCCTAACAACCAATGTGGGTTATAATAGGAGCAGGAAGCTCCGGAAAAGCTTCCTGCTCCTGGAGGGCATAGCGACCTGGGGGCACATCAGTTTTGGATTGGCCCGCTTACTGGCGGGCTATTTTCTTGATCTGTGCTGGAAGTACAGCCGCATCAGAGTCATTAGGGGGCAATTGCCAGTTCGAGTAGTCCAAGAGCTCGGTGCCCCATGCTGCCGCGGACATTCAGCACACCGCCACGCTAATCGGAGTCTCGTTTGTACCATACGCTCTTTACCCTGTCCCGCATAACTACCATTAAGCCCGGCCATTTCTCTGGCGAAAACTCGTTTATCGCCTGCATCACCCGTTGGTGAATCTCGTGCCGGTTGGGATGAGCTAGACAGATTATTAGCAGACCGTGGTGTGTTTGCTCACGGTAGCGACCAAATCCCCTGTCTGTAGTTACTAGTGTTCTGTGTTCTCGTAATGCTTTTGACCATAGTACCTCATCAGGGACGCCTTCTGCCGAAGTTCCACGAACATCGGTCACGTCATGTCCGGCAGCTACAAGAGCTTGTACTGTACAGCGGGGAATGTTTTCATCCACCAGTATGCGCATGTTAGTGCCCCTGGGCCTGCAAAGGCGTCACGACTTCTTCTGCCAGCGCTGCCGCGTAATCCAGGCAGGCAAGAATGTCCTCCCGGTCTAAGCCCGGGTATTCCCGGCACAAATCTTCAATCGTATCTCCATTAGCCAGCATACGTATGATCTGGTGAACGGGGATACGGGTCCCCTTAACACAAGCCTGCCCGTGGCACACCCGTGGGTCGATACTGATCCTACTATACACAAGCGACACCTCCTCTGGCACCCTGTCAGTTTAATTATAACCTTTTCCCTATTGTTTTTCCATCTCTACAGAGTAGCAGGATAGTGTCAAGAGTTAGCAGGCAGGATAACACACAAATTCCGTAGAAGTGAGCCGCCCCCTCCACGGGGAGGGGGATGGGGGTGGTTCGTTGCTTCTAGGGTAAGTCCCGCTCGATCGGGGCGCCTCGTTCGGGGACAGCCTCGGCGACGGCGGGGTCGGCTTGGTCTGAACGAGCCGAAGGTTTTTCCTGCAAGCGACGGCTACACGGTGGCTGCCCGCGAGCCAAGACATCTTATACAACAGCGTGTTAATTAATGGGAAACTCTACATTCTGCATATACTGTTCGGTAGCATCATAATTCCAGAGGCCGCCCCGGCTTTGGTCCAGATGGGCGTGGGAACTAGAGCCGGTCCTGCTCATGATTAACGCCACCCGCTGGTCCATCGCCCAGGCCGCAGTAACAAGAAGCATAGGCATTATTGCCATCAGTGTCACCTTTGGAGGTTTCTACCATACTCCTCTGAGCGTGTTGGAGCGGCTCTGGCTCCTGGCGGCGGCGCTGCTGGTGGTGCCGGGAACTTTCACCGACTTGATGGGCTTGGGGCTGGGGGCTGCATTTTATCTGCTGGAGCGACGCCGGGAGGTAGAAAGAGCTCACCTCGAGACTGTGGCGTGATTACCGACTGGGCCATGCATGGTAAATGGCACCAAAGTCTCTACCTTTCAAGGTCTAATGTCAAGTTGAGATTCCCGCTTCTTGCCAAAGATCTCCTGTCCGCCGCTAAAAGTTTACTCCGCCCTCGCCCATAAAAAGGGACAGCCACTCTTTACGCTTAGAGTGGCTCTTTTCGTGGTCACGGACACCCCTGCCGACGCGAACGCACTCGCCGGTTCCTAGTAATTCTCAGCGGCCGGCTCGTAGAAAGCGCGCGGGTGGGCGCAGGCGGGGCACACCGCCGGAGGCTCTGTGCCCTCGTAGATGTAACCGCAGTTGCGGCAGCGCCAACGGATGGGGGTGCTGCGCTGAAAGAGTGTGCCATCTTTGAGGCGCTCCGCCAGCTGCCGGTACCGGGCCTCATGGGCGGCCTCCACCTCGGCTATCTCTTCCATGACCTGCGCGATTTCCTCGAAACCTTCTTCGCGGGCCGTCCGGGCAAACTCTTTGTACATTTCGGTCCATTCGTAGTGCTCGCCCTGGATGGCTTCTGCGAGATTCTTGGCGGTGTCGCCGATCAGGCCGAGAAACTTGGCCCATACCTTTGCGTGTTCCTTCTCGTTCTCGGCCGTCTCAAGGAAGATACCGGCGATCTGTTCGTAGCCTTCTTTCTTGGCTACGGAAGCGAAGTATGTGTATTTGTTACGTGCCTGCGATTCCCCGGCGAAGGCGGCGAGCAGGTTCTTTTCCGTCTTTGTTCCCTTGAGGTCCAAGAAGCACTCCCCCTTTTCGTAATGAATCCCAAATAGCTTTCAACAGCCGGGCAGTTTTTTCCTGCAAGCGTTGTCCACTAATCTCCTTCCCCATTAGAAAAGGGAGGTTCAGAAACCTCCCTCACGAATAGTATCCCAGCAAGCCTTCCATTGCGTTCAGAAACCCCTGCAGGTCGGCCGCAAAGGCCTGATCGGTTTCAGGCAGGCTGTCAACGAGCGGGAGAAGCTTGGTCGGGACCAGATTGAACCCGTAGATGTGGCGTACCAGATGGCAGAACTTACGGTATTCGTCCAGACGGGCAAATGACTCAGGGGAAAGCACAGGCGGCCTGATACCGGGGAGCGGGAATTTCATTTGCTGCAGCAGGTCTTTATGCCACTCATCCCCCTTGGGTAGGGTGCCATCCACGCGCTTGGCAATCTCTTTAAAGATGTTTTCGGCCACCGAGTAGTAGTCCAGCAGCACAGAAGCCACGGCGCGCAGGTGAAACTCGTCTTGAAGCTCTTTGGTGAGGGTGAGCGAGCTTGTTGGATTAAGGTAACCTTTGGTCTGCAAGGTTTCCATAAGGCGGGCGGCGTTGGCACGCTCCTCTTGCACTCGTTCTTTGAGGACCAGAAAGTCACTGACCTTCAAGCAGCTTAACCCCCCTTGCTTTGGCCTTAACCTGGAGCGACGGCACCGCGTCTTCCTCTACAATGATGCTGATAGGAAAGGGTGCGCCGATGTGATCGGCGCCCGCCTGCATAGCCCAAAAATCTCCGTCGGCCGGGAAACCCTCCACCAAAAGATCGATGTCTGAGTGTTCCCAGAAGCCACCCCAGGCCAAAGAGCCATAAAGGTACACCTGCCGGACACCGTGCTCCCGCCGCAGCCAGGCAGCCACAGCCCGAGCCCGCTCCCAGGCCGCCGCCTCCCGCCGGCGTGCTTCAGCCGCCTCGCGGTCCAGAATTTTTTGATGTAAGCGTTTAAACTCCTCGCGGTCGAGCATATAACCTCTCTCCGTTACGCAAACAGTTTCTGGAATCAGAGTATCACATCCGGCGGGCTGTTTCAAATAACCCAGCTTGTTGTTGCTCAACAATGTTGCCCTAACAACCAATGTGGGTTATAATAGGAGCAGGAAGCTCCGGAAAAGCTTCCTGCTCCTGGAGGGCATAGCGACCCGGGGGCAGATGGGTTTTGAATTAGCCCGCTTACTGGCGGGCTATTTTCTTGATCTGTGCTGGAAGTACATCCGCAGCAGCACGATTGCCACCAGCGGTGCAATGGCTACTTCGATTGGTCCGATCTTGAGTTCCACTGCGGCACCCCCTCTCCCGGGTTCTCCCCAGGCCGCATACCCCTCGGCCGGAGAGAAGGGGATGAACAGAGAGTTCCGGAAACGTGTCCCACTTGTTGAACAGGGAAAAATCAGATAACCCAGCTTCCCGCTTTGTCACTCGTGTTTAACTAATCCTTTCGTAGTGGTATACTTGTTATATAAGAAGGCGTTGTGAACCATTAAGCGGGTTGGTACTGATGCCTAAGCTTGAAAACTAGGTATATACAGGACAAGTGCTGCGCTTCACCATCAGTGAGGGAGGAAGTGATTTTATGAAGGATAGTGTTCTCACCCTTGCAGAGGGAGGCCAGCTGAAGCTCCCACTTGCGATTCGAAGAAAACTGGGGTTGGCCAAGGGATCGAAGCTTATAATAACGCTGGAGGACAATGAAATCAGACTACGAAAGACCATTGAGAATGAGGTTCCGCGCTTCTCCGAAGAAAGCACGTTTTTCAGACTTATCGGTTCTGAAGAAGGGCCAGAAGACCTTTCCGCCAAGCACGATGAGTACTTAGCGGAGGATAAATAATGCGGATCGTTTTCCTGGACACGTCTGCGATTGTGGCGGCTATTAATCGGCGCGACCAGCATCATTTCAAAGCCAAGCAGGTCCTAGCTGAATTGGCAAAAGGCCAATGTGGACTTCTGATAACCAACTATGTACGGGCAGAATCTCATTCTCTACTAACTGCGCGGCTTGGCCGGCAAGCAGGCCTTGCTTTCTTACGTGATAAATCATGGCTCATAGAATGGGTAACGCGGGAAGACGAGAAGAAAGCTACCGTGATATTAGAAAAGTACGTGGATAAGGATTTCTCGCTAACCGATGCAACTTCTTTTGTGGTAATGAAACGGCTTCACATTCGAGAAGTCGTTACTTTCGACGATCACTTCGTCCAGTACGGATTTAAAGCTCTAGGTATTTGAGGGACCCATGTATAAGAAAGGGGCCACTCCGACGCTCAGAGTGGCCCCTTTCGTAATCACGTTTTAGCGTCCTATGGAATGTCAAGATAGTTTTTGCCTTCGGTTAACCCGCCGCAGGGTACCAGATTCCCTGGCCGTCGATGGCGAGACGTGCCGGCTGAAGCAGCTTACTTCCAGGCGTCCAACAAACATCCAGCACTTTTGTGTAACGGCCGAAGAAATGACCCTCTCTGGTCTCACGCACCATAAGTGACTCAACAGCGCCGGTGCAGCCAAGGCCCTGCGCCCGGGAGTGGGCCAACAGGTGCGTCTCCGCGGCAAGTACGAAAATAGGGGCCTCAGGTACTGTCAGATCCACCTCGTAACCGAAACACCTGACCCGGCCGCTTTGTGCAACGGGCAGCAATTCTGGATCCCGCGCTTGAACCCTACCCCACCCGTAGGTGCGCTCCCCACCGAATTGTAACCCCTGGTGCCAAGCCACCTGCCAGTCGGGTAGGGCATTTTTCCGTACAAAGACATACCCGAACAAACCCACAGGCTCCTTTTCCCGGGTGAAGGGAGCAATGAATTCTACATCGTGCAGGCTGCCTTCCTCCGCAGTACCTGCAGCATTGATGGCGGTACTCGCCTGAGAAGAGAGAAACAACCAAGAAAACTTCTCTTCATCGCCCCATGGCCAAGGCGAAAGGCGGCTGTTTGCGTCAAGATCAGGAAAGGTTTTGCCCGCAGGAAGGCTGATCGGGAAGAAATAGGAAAACCGTAAGTTGTGTTCTACGCTTTCTCCCACCTGTTTGTAGCCAGCTTGATCACTGCTGCTGACACCTGCCAGCCTGGCTAATCGGGCGGTCAGGGCGCCCCATAGGTTTCTGGCCGGTAGGTAGCGCCTGGTCTGCTGGAGGTTCCCTACCCGACGCCATCCTATGTGCAGGGGTGAAAGGAGCCTGAAACAGGCCGCGTAGGCCTCCCAAAGACAAGACATACCCTCACCTCCCCTTCTTGCTCGCCTTGGCGGTGTAACGGGCGTAGATAAGGGCTTGTTCGAAGAGGTCCCGGACCAAGAACAGGGTGTCGTTCTTTCGAACAATATGGTCAGCCACATGAGATAGGATTTTCGTTTTTTGCTTTGAGACGCTCGCACTGTCGATCTTATCTAGGTAGCCGATCTGCAGAGCACCCAGAGGTTCCTTTCCTAGCATTACCAACAATTCACTGACCAAGACGGCAGCTGCCCTCTTCTCATCGTTTTCGCCCTCGTCGCCACTCCCGCAACGCCACAGGAGGAAAAGAAAGAGCGCGTACACTCCTTGCTCCTGCAATACCCCTAGAGCCTTGGTAATGAGGTTCTCCATGTCTTGAGCCTTCTTGTTTCCATCTGTCGGATCAATTGCTGCACTGATTTTTTGGGAGCATTCGGCTGCCAGGAAATCCAAGCTAGGAAGCGCAGTTTCCGCGCTCATTGCTTAGCCCCTCCTTGCTGTTGTCCATGAGCTTCTGTGGCTCAGCAGCCAGCTTGACTCGGCCGAACCCACGCGTACCCATGCCGCCGATCCCCAAGTGCTCGGCCCACTCCAAGCCTGCCCTTACCACGTCGGCCGGTGTTTCGTGAACTGGCGAAGAGCGGCTGGAAGCGTGAGTGTTGTCATTGCCTGGGTGCCAGCGGCAACTGTTCAGGTACGAACTCTCATACTGCTGGATCGCCGTTCGCACTGTGCTGGCAAACTCCTCGCGGGCTTTTTGCAAAGCATCCCCCGGAGCACCCTGATCCTCGGGTAAGGAATAGCCGCCTCGCTCTGTTAGTAGCTTCGTTATTTCTTGCTCGTTCTTACCAGCCAGCACCTTCTTCCATTCCTGAAGCCGGGCGTAATGAGGGAACCCTCCTCGGTAGTCATCCACTACTGCTTCAAACCACAGATACGTGGCCCGGGGAATGGCTTCGTAGGTAAACAGGGCGCGATCGGTCGCTGCGCCGGTCTCAGGGTCAATGCTGACGGAGGTCCTGACTTCAAGGTTACTGTTGACCACCTGGGAGAACAGCCGCTCAGGGATGATCACCAAGCGGTCCTGGACTGCTTGAAAGGGCATAGCGTTACCGTTCGTGGCCGATATCTTAGCACCGGGGGCAACCTCTAACGCCAGCCAGCCTAGGTTGAGCAAGAACCGGTTGCTAGGTGCAGCCTGTCCCGCAGGCTGGGCAGCAGTGGTCCAGGCCTCTGCATTCTGCTCCCCCTCGAGCTTGAACTGAAAGCCGGTTTCCTGAAGGAGAGAGAGCGTGGTGACCCAAAGAGGACCTAAGCGGGAGTAAACGGGGAAAAGGAGGATGCGCGCATCGCCGACGCTGACCACGCCCGCAAAACCGCCACCTTCGCTTTTGGCGTTACCAAAGGTGTAGCAGATGGGGCAGGTAACTTGACCACAGTGTTCTCCCTGTTTGGCACATTGCGGGCGGCCGTAGCGGTACGCTGCATAGTGTCGTAACGTCCCATGTAGTGTGGTGCCAGGGATCTTCGGCAAACGGGTGCCCGGCTCGCGCATGATGCTCAGGTCCACCCGACCCAGGCGGTACCCTCCTGTGCCGACATGGAGCGGATCCAAGGTTACCAGGAAATACCGGTACACCTCATACGGTAAGCCCATAGTCACCGTCTCCCCTTTCCACCTGGGAATCATTTCGCTTCAGAATCTCAAGGAAAAGTTCCACCGCGTCCGCCAACCAACCGCGGGCGGCATAGAGAGCGAGTTTCTCTGTATCCGGCCGTGTGCCCGGTTTCCAGGCCGCGGCGGCCACCATATCCCGACAGAACTGGAGAAATACTGTCTGCCCCTGCGGGCAGCTTTCACCCTGGAGGCCCCACTCCACCCTCTTGGCCTCGATGGTATCACGCAGGATATGAATCTGGTTGAGAGTCAAACCGCAGCGTAGTTCCCGCCAGATGTCCTCAAGTACATCGCACTCGTCCAGCAGGTAGGGACGACGCCCACGCAGCCTGCCACGGCGCCAGCCCTGATCATCGTAGGCGATTTCAAACCTGCGGCCGCCGGTGTCCAAAAACTCAAAGTCGAACGTGGTAGGAATAAACTCAATGCCGTGGTGCAGGATGTCATCTCGCGGCTGTATCACCTTGACATGCGCTAGCCCTCGCTGCGGTGCAATGCCCTCAAGAGCAACTAGGGGGTACCACTTATCGTCGCTCGTCCCGTCCCCCATCTTCAGCGGCACTCGCCAGATGGCGCGCCGGCCATCTGTGCGGCGGCGAAGAACCAGTTCTTGCCAAGTAGCGAAATGGGGATCCCCACGCAGGTAAGATGGAGCGACCCGCCCCTCCTTTGTGGCAGTGCTCTCCACATCCCAGACGGCGGGGGGTGAAGACACGCGAAGCATCCGGCGCCCGGCGTCGAGGATAACCCGAAGCGGTGTACGGCGGAAAGCAAAGACAACCCCGAGATGCAGGGCAAGGCGGGGGCGTACCTTGACCATCTCGCGCTCGTACTTCTGCTTGATGGACCGCACCAGTTCCAGGGCAGCCTGAGCCGGCACTAAAACCATGAAGGTTTGCGGCTCGGTGAGAATGGAAATGGAGGGGGTGTGATTGGACTCGCTCTTAACCTGTACGTCCTCCGCCCGCTCGATAGTGAAATCCCCCACCCGCTTGTCGGAACTTCCATAGCCGGTGGATTGAATCACTGAGAGAGGTTGCCCCAGATGTGTTTGCAACCAGTGTTGGACGTCCTCGCCTAGCTGCTGCGGCTGGCTGAGGTAAGCGAGATTATCTGCAGTGATAAAGCACTTCCGTTCTCCATCCCAGACCACGCTCAGCTTAGCTCCATCTAACAATAATTCGTAGGCCTGGTTGGCTGCCCAATCGCCTGGTTCCCGGCTATGCAGCTCCAGCCGACGAAACTTGCTCGGTTCCGAACGCTGCTGGAAGTCGTACATAGCCTCCTTCCAGAATTGACGTGTCGTTTCCCAGACACGCCGAAGGCGGGCGAAAGATTCGGAGTGAACCACCGGGGTAAGCGGTATTGTTTGAATTGTCGACAGGAAAAAGGTGCAGCCATCGCTCTGCCAACAACACACTTCTAAGATCTTCTTCTTAGCCTCTATGCCAGCGGGTCTTAAGGTGTGTTTATCGACTACGATGAAATCACAGCCAAAGATCTTAACCTTGCGCTCTGGTATTAACCGGCTGGTGATGGCCGCTTCTTTCTGCAGGTAGAGGTACAATTCCTCCCCCTCTTGAGCAAGTTCGACAAGGGTGGCCGTGAGAGTGCTCGCCTCTTTGTCCAACAACTGTATTGACAACTGGTCATGCTGAAACCTTCCAATGTCTGGCTCGTCACCTTCGTGTATACCAATGAGTTCCTGTTTGGCAGCATTCCAGTCGAGGTCGACACTCTTTCTACGGACCCTAACCCGCAACTTCTGGCCGTGTGAGGGTACTGCATCACCCAAGAAAGTCGCTCGGGCCAGAATAACGAACCTCTTCGTCCCCTTTTGGGGGTAGTGCATCCTTTCCATGAACTGCTCTACATCCCAGCGGCCCACCACCAAGGCCAGCCGTCCGTTAACGTCGGCGACTTCGTTAAGCCAAATGGTGTAGGCCTTGTCACCACCAGCGATACGCTTTACCCAATCGGCTGCTCTACCCTCTCTTAGTTTTAAGCAGGGACAACACATCTTTAATTGGCGCGACTGCTCTGAATACCTTTGCAGCTCTACCGTACCATCGCTTACCAATTCGGCTCCCCCACCTATGATGCGCACGCCGCAGTAAGGACAAAGCTCACCCTGCTTCTGTCCGGTAGTGGCGAAGGCCGCGAGATGGACCTCGGCAGTCGGCGGGTCCGTGATCCACTCGCGGATCTGGGTGCCAATGTAGGGCAAGTCTCCTTGGGGACCCCTGTTCGGGCGGTGGTAGTAGGGGCCAGGTGTTACTTCAAGATGGGGCTTAAGCCCATACACGTCCGCCAGTTTGAGCCCACCTGATACTGGGTCCTGCCTCGGTTTGTCATCCAAGTGCGTTTTTGCCGTCCACCATTCCGATTGCCAGTCCAGGTCTGGAAAGACATACAGGCTCCCATTCTCGTCCCGATAAACCTCAGTCGCCACCGGGTATTCTTCCTCCAGGAAGCGCTTCATGGCGTCCAACTCGTTTTTTAGAAGGCATTGCCGCGCCGCGAGGTCGGGGACGCTTACAGCCTGGTCCAGGAACTCCAGGCCCTTGAGGCCATAGCGCAGAATCCGCCAATACGCTTTCTGCTTCTCTAATTCCTGGTGGCTCGTGGAACCCTTCTGGTGAAGGCTCCAAATGCCGGCTTTCAAAAAAGCCATCCCAGAGTGACCAACATCCCATACAGTAATGTCGTTAAGCGGTCGCTGGGTGTCGGCCAGAGCCCGTTGCAACCAGGATTTGACTTGCCTTTCAAATTTCGAGAGGCGAAAGCTCTCTTCATCGGTAGCCAACATCACCTGAATGGCTTTCTCCAGTTCATCTTTGGCCTGGTCATAAATAGCGGGGTCAAGAACATCTTTTTCGTATCCGAAAGGGGTGGCCAAGAAGACGCGAAAGCCATCACTACCCGCCGGGTAACCGAGGGGGTGTTGGCAGCAAGAGATGCTGTCTTTCTCAGAACCAGAGACCCCGCCGTGGCAGGCGTTCATCAGGTGTGTAAGGTAGGAAGTAGAACCGCGTAACTGTTCGATACCAAATCGGCCGTTTTGGTCGGCCTCATACAGGAACTGCCAATCGTGACCCACGCCCAGGTACTCGAGCAAATCTCCCAGCCGATAGGTCCTGTCATTTAACGGCGGCGGCAGCTGGATCAGCGGCTGGGCTAGTTTGTGGCGGGTGTCAGGTTGTAGCACCGTTAAGGTGCAATCGTCAGGCCCGCCAAACCCCTTCTCCTTTGGCAGCCCCGAGCAGTCCAGGCTAGGGCAATCCACTTCTCGGATCAGCCCGACGACTTGTTGAAAAAAGTAGCATAATGAGCCCCTGTTCAGCATGCTCTGTACGAACACACTGGAAACCTTCCCTAGATTGTGCAGCAAAGCACCGGCCGAGGCCAAGAGCACGTCCTCGCGATACTGAGCCAGATCCTGCATTATCTTCTTAACCATAATTCTCACTCCTAAGCTCATTGAGGCGCTGCTTGAGCTCAATAAAACTTGTGAAGGATTTCTCAACCACGTTCGAGGGAGTAGGCTCTGCTCCCTGGGATTTCGGAAAGTTGGACCGGCCCACTTGCTCTAACCAGCGCCGGAAACGCTTGAACTCGCCCAGTGAACCGCCCCCGCTGGGCGCCGCATTGCGGTATTCGGTGTTGCTCAATAAACGTCGATCTTCACGAAGAAACTGCGCCCTGACGTGATTATCCGCGGTAAGGTATTTGCGGTACTCATCGGGAATATCAACCTGTTGAAGACCTTGTTTCAGTTCTTGATGTACGGTGCTGAGCCTGATAGTTCCCTCCCCCAGCACCTCACCTACGATGCCGAAACCGCCAGATGTTTTTGCACCAATGCCGTATAAAGTGAGCATCTTCTCGAGCCCCTCAGCCACTGCTTCCAGATCAGCCAATGCCTTAACCACCGACTTTTCACCGCTTCCTTCACATGGCCCAAAAGGCACATAGAAGATGGCAAATCGTCCCTGCTGACCTTTGGGAATGGTCTCCAGATAGATAGGTTTTGTGCCAGCACCGGATACCCGGTCATGGGGGTTGATTACCTCTAAACCGGTCTCGGCAAAAACCGTGGGGTAAAAATGCAGCCGTCCCGCCAGGTACCCTGTGGGCGCGATTCGTCGCAGATATGCCCTGTACTCCACTGCCAACTGAGGGCCGCCTGCTTGGTCCAGATAAGCATTGAAGCGGTCCGCACCATTCCCCTCCGCTGCCTTCTGTTCTTCCAACTCAACTTCTTTCTCGTTACCAAAGAGGCGGACGATCTGCAGCCGCCGGCGGATGAACTCTTCGCCAGCGGCATCCTGGCCTTGCTCGTTCCACCACTCAACCAAATTGCGAACCATACTGGCGCGCAGCGAGCCCTTCCACTGGGCGGGGCTGATGTAGGGCAGTTTAAAGACCGCTTCTCGCTTAATGGGGTTGTCTAGAAAATGAAAATAATTGTCGTCCTTGCTCAGGTAAGGTTTAGCCAAAGTAACGTGAAAATCCAGCGTCCAGGATCCCGGGGGAAATCCGGCCAGGCAAGGCGGACCGGGAATCAGCTGATTCCACAACGTCAAGCAAGTTGAGCTCGATCCCCTTTTGCTGCAGTTCTTGCGCCACCAATCCACAAGCCAATCTTTATCGACACCTATGATTGTTAAGTAGAAATGGAGGAAATGCGGCCACAGCCCATCTTTTTGAAACACCTTCGAAGTCAGCTCAGCCCGTTCCCGTTCAGCTCCCTGCTTCTCGTCTTTTGAAACGCCCTTTCCATCGATACGTCCTATAAGGGTCTGGATTGTCACAAGTTCCGCAGCATATTTCGCAGCCAGCCAAGCCAGGTATTCTTGCGGCACACTATCCCTCCTTCACAGCGGTGGAGGTACCCTGGGTAACGTTCATCAACTGACGCAGGAAGTGAGTCCCCACCAGGCCCTCAGTACACTCCTGCCAATCCACCCCGGTTATGCTGCCACCCGGGATGAAGCCCAGGACACTCTCTTGGGGAGATTTCAGGTGGGTCTGAAGCTTGTTGAGAAACAGTTGGCGGTTGAAACCTGAGGGAACAGTGTTACCTCTTGGCAGCCAGCCCCACAACCGTAACTCCCACATGGCCTTGCCGAGCGGATAAGCCCAGGAAACATTGATTCTGCCGGCCTGTCGCTTCTGGGAGCCCGCAAAACCGAACAACCATTTATCGACCTCACCGGTAGAAACGGCACCCGGCGGTGACCACAGCTTCTTACCCTCCGGCTCAAATCTCAACCAGTTCTTTACCAAAGGGGTAACCGGTACAGCAGAATAAGAGTGCGCGTGGCACCAATCAAGCACTTTTTTCCGCATGCCACCCAGGCCAGATAACCAGTCATCGGTGATCTTGAATCTGACTTTGGCAAAGAACATGTCCCTGAGATTAGGCAAAGCCTGTTGGTCTGGCCGGTCCGCGCGCAATAGAGTGTGTTGGGTAAGCTTGGCCAGACCTTCTTGAAACTGCTCGAGACCCGCTCCCTGGTCCGCTGGGTCCAGCAGCTCCACCACACCATAGCCGAGACGCGTTTTGGCCCCGATGGCCGCCCAGCGGGCTGCTATGGTCAGGGGGAAAAGAACCACTGCCGGTTCAAAGTGGGGACTCAGCCCGATGATTTCCAGGGTCGTATCCCTGCTTACACCTGGCTGGAGGGTCCAACCATGCGTACGGTCTCGAGGCTTGATAGGAAGGGAAACCACAGCCGTCCCTGTCCACTCAGCTGCCTGACCGACCTGTAAGCGAAAGCTCCGCCGCCTCCCTGTCGCACCAAAGATGGCACAACCTATACAGTAATGATCCGGATGGTCTTTGTAAGGGCAAGGGTCAACCCCGGCTTCATTTCCATGGGTTGGATCACAGACATAGCGCCCCAAGGCACGCAGCACCGCTTCCGTCCACCAGCGCAGGCTTCCCAGCAACCCTGTTTCCTTGATCTCGTTTGACTGGCGCCTTATGTCACCGGTCCACAAGGGAGTTCTTGGGACAAACGTCACCCGGGTGATAGAACCGCCCATCTCCATTCCCCTTCCTACCGATATCCTCACATATACTCAGTCAAGGGTTTTTATTAGAGTATTGGCACTCACGATAAGACATCCTCTTTTATGATAAGATTCCATAGATTTTGCTAAGTTCCTGCCACTTACTGTGTTCCGCCTGAAGTCGGGCATCCTAAGTCCCTCTTGCCCGACAATGCCCGCGGCCTTCGCGATTTAGGTTGGCCAGCGGTGGCCTGCGGAAAACTTTTTGGTAACGGGAAATGTAGTCCTCGAGCAAGGAGCTGTCCCAAAGCTGCGTCGTACCTCCAAGCGTGAAAGACCGAAGCGCCATTATCGCCATGAGTTGGCACCGCCTGTTCCCGGTTTTTTCGCGGCAGTAACACATCGCTGCACCGCCGCATACCAATGATGTAGGGCATCACTCCCGACTCAAGGCAATACCGGCCCAGAAAGGGGGATGGCATATGCCTGAAGGCTTCTTTGGTGGTTGGTGGTGGATCCTCATCATTATCATCCTCATCATTCTGCTCTTCTGTTGCTGCTGCTTCCGGCGTTAACTCAGCCAACACTTAATCGGAATAAGGAAACGTTCGGCCCCGAACCGGAGCGGTTCGGGGCCGCCTTGGATCATCCCCCGGGTAAGCCCGGCGCACGTTCGCGTCCCGGCGCAGATTGGATCGAAGAAGGCAACGACGGCTGCAGCCCGCGGGAAAGCTTGCAGGCCCGCTTGGCCTGGATAAGATTCGTGCGGCCGATGGACTTCCCGTCGCCCGGTCCAGAGAATTCGGCTACGGAAGCGAAGTACGTGTGATTGCTGGGTGCCTGCGATTCCCCGGCGTCGGGCCACTTTTTAGTAATATCGGCAAGCCGGCCGCATAAGCTGGGATTAAGAGAGAACACAGGAAAAAGGAGGTACCCAAGTTGCGGAGAACTAGGTGGTTTGCGGCCGTCGCCTGGACAATTGTCGCCGTATTTCTGCTCACGGGCACCGGTCTGGCCCAGCCGGCTCCTTACGTTGTCTCGCCTACGGTCCAGAACGCCTATCAGAAACTCATGTCCCAGCCGGCCGTAAAACAAGGCCTCGACTTCATCAAGGCCGACCATGACAACACCGTGGCTGAGCAAAAAGAAATCTGCGCTATCCCGGCTCCACCGTTCAAGGAACAGGTCCGGGCGGAAGACTACCAAAAGAGGCTTGCCGCCCTCGGGCTGAAAGACGTGCAGATGGACGGCGAGGGCAACGTGTTCGGCGTGCGCCCGGGGGTAGGTGGGGGGCCGAAGCTCCTGGTCGCGGCGCACCTGGATACCGTCTTCCCGGAAGGGACGGACACCACCGTCAAGGAGAAGGAAGGGAGGCTGTACGCGCCCGGCATTGCCGACGACTCCCGCGGGCTGGCCGCTCTCCTCTCCGTGGTCCGCGCGTTCAACGCCACCGGGATTAAGACGGCAGGGGACATAATCTTCTGCGGCAACGTCGGGGAAGAGGGGTTGGGCGACCTGCGGGGGGTCAAGGCCCTTTTCCGCGACCACAAGGATATTGACGGCTTTATTTCCATTGACGGCAGCGGTTCCGATGATATTACCTATTTGGCAACGGGCAGCCACCGCTACGAGATCACCTACCAAGGCCCGGGCGGCCACAGCTTCGGCGCTTTCGGCCTGCCCAGCGCCATCCACGCTCTGGGGCGCGCCATCGCCAGGATCGCCGATCTCCAAACCCCCAAGGAACCCAAGACAACCTTCACTGTGGGGACGGTGAGCGGCGGGACTTCGGTCAACTCCATCGCCGCCGAGGCCAAGATGCAGGTGGATATGCGCTCCAACAGTGAAGAAGAACTTCTCAAGCTGGAAGCCAAGTTCCTGGACATTGTCAGGCAGGCGGCCGTGGAAGAAAACGCGCGTTGGGGCAGCGACAAGCTGGCGGTGGACATCAGGCTTGTGGGCGACCGCCCGGCCGGAAGACAGCCGGAGTCGGCGGCCATCGTCCAGGCGGCGTGGGCGGCCGCGGAAGCCACCGGGCAGGCCCCCAAGCTGGATTCTCCCAGCAGCACGGACGCCAACCTGCCGATCAGCTTGGGCATTCCCGCGATCACCATCGGCGGCGGGGGCAAATCCGGGAACGGCCACGCCCCGGGCGAGTGGTTTGATCCCACGGGCGCCTACCTCGGGCCGCAGCGAATCTTCCTCACCATCCTGGGGCTGGTGGGTGTGGACGGGGTCAGCGAGCCTCTCTTGGCAAAAGGGGCCGGCCGGCCCCTTTCGCTGAAGGTTAACGGGTCGCCGCTTACGGCGCCGGTCGCTCCTTACCGGGCGGGAGACCAGGTGATGGTTCCGCTGCGCGCTGTGGCCGAGGCCCTGGGGGGAAAGGTGACCTATGACCAGGCCACCAAGAGCGTAGAGGTGAAGCTGGGCGGGCACCTGCTCAAGGTCGTCCAGGGCTCTGCCGAAGCAACTTTAGATGGCCGGGCGCTTACTTTCCCGGGGGCGGTGGGTGTTGTTCAGGACAGGACCACCGTGCCGCTGGAGGCTTTTTCCGCCCTGGGTATGAAAGCGGAAGTCGCCGAGGCCGGACAGGTGGTCGGGATAAGACAATAACGGGGAAAACTCCACCTCCCCGGCGGCACCTGGGCGGCGGGGGGTGCATATGGTATGCCGGAGCGGTGGTACTTGGGGAGGTGACCTGCATGCACTTTGACCGGGATGTCTTCAAGTATCCGGCGGTGGAGTACATCCCCCTCTATCCCTACACCCTGGCCCTGCAGCGGGAATGGCCCGGCGGCAGCCCGGAACAGGTTTCCCTGTACGTGTTTCGGGACCAAGAATCTCTGCAGAGCGAACTCAGTTCGCTCGGCATAACGTTCGCCGGCGAGGTGAACTTTGAGAACCACCTGGTTATCCTCACGCTGGGTTACCCGATAACCCACGCCTATTACCGTGGTCATACGGTAATCCTTTTGGGCAATCCTTTGCCCGGGGGCTACCACATCGCCCGCATCCCCCGGCGCTACTTTTACAAAGACCGCATCCATTTCGCCCTCTACGGCGGTAAGGCCGAGAAACTGGCCTGGACCAACATTGTCCTCTAAACAAGGACCAAATCAGCGGCCAGCACAACCCTGGCCATCACCTCGCGCCCCCAGGGCAGGCCGTGGGCCGTCAGCAGCTGGGGGCTCACTTCTTTCACCCGCAGCCCACCGCGGACAACAAGGCCCTGCCGGGCTGCCGGGCAGGGAAAGCTGAGCGCGCAGGACCTCTTTTCCTGCCAGCTCCGCACGATACCGTCGCGCCCGCTGTAGGTCACGCGCAACCGGAGCTCCCCCATACCCGCAACCTCTTCTTCTTCCGCCCGCCAGGTCCACCGGCCCACCTCCGCCGCAGCCTCTTCTATCTTAACAGCCGGGGGGTGCGGCAGCGCAACCAGCGCTTCAATCTCGGCCTCTTCTTCGATCAGGCCCAGGACGGGCTCCCCTTCCACGGGCCCCGGCCGTTTGACTGCAACGCCGGTAACCACTTCAACTTCTGCCGCGGTGTAAACCGCCGCCGCCAGGGTGACAACCCCCTGGACCGAGACGATCTCTCCCTCGTGGCTGAGGACGGCCGGCAGCACATGGGCGGTTACCTCGGCCTCGGGCTCCAACTCCGGTCGCGCGGCAGGAACGTTCAGGACGACCTGCCAGGGTAGAGCGGCGTGCTCGCAGCACTCCCTGCCGTCACCGGTAAGGTAGTAGACGCTCAGCTCCTGGTTGCCCGAGGCCAAGAGGCGTCCGTATGAAAGCCGCAGTTCTGTCAGGCCGGGAGTTACGCTGATTTCGCTTAAGCTCTCTGCCTTTGCGGCCAGCCGGAGGCTTTTTTTAAAGAGCTGATCGGCCTGCCCCCGTCCAACCAATACCTTTGCCGCCACCGGGGTGGTTGCCACGCTGAGGTGAGGAGCCGGTAGGCTTGTAACCAGCTCTACCGCCTCCTCCTTAAGCAGCTGCAGCTGAAAAGAACAGAGGAGCCGCACTGCGGGCACGCCGCCGGCGCTGCGTACGAATTCTGCGTTCTCCACCGTACCGCCCGCCTCGACCTGCTGGCCCGGCTGAGCGGCGGCCGCCGGCAGAAAGAAGCGAAGCGGAACCAGGGCCTGCGCCGTCCGTTCTTTACCGTCGGCGCCCACATAAGGAAGCTGCGCCTCCACCTGCCCGCTCACCAGCACCTGTCCCGGGTTGGGCTCGGCCGCAAGCCGGCGGATCCTCCCCTGCGGGGCACCCAGGTAAGTGACGGGATCCGGCAGAGGCAGAGGCGCCGTAACCAGTTGGCTGCCGCACGCCTCTGCCACCACCCGTCGTGCCTTGACCGTAACGCTTTTTGCCGCAGGAGTATGTTTGTCGGCGGAAAGAACATTGAGCCGTCGCGGCCTGGTAACCAGCACCCGGACCTTCTCTGCCAGGTTGAGCCTCAAGGTGTAGCCGCCGGCGAGAACCGCCTCCTCAGCCACTTCGCCCCTGGCAGAAACTTGGGGGCTCCCTCCGGCATAGGATCTTGGGCCGGTAAAAAGGTAGCTCCAGCTGCTGACGTGGCGCAGATGGTGCACGCGCCGGTCCTGGCCCAGGTAGAGCACCTCTTCTTCCGCCTCGCCGCTCACCACCAGTTGGGGCAGAATTTGCGCCTCCACCCCTTCTTCACGCACTTCAACCCGGATGATCTTTAGGGCCGGCGGGTCCAGAGGCAACAGCAGTTCACGGTGAAAGGTGCTCTCCTCCACCCCAAGAATCTCAGGCAGCAGCAAAGGCAGCCACGTAAGTTCCTGGGATGATCCGTCGACCGGCTGCACTGCCATGACCTTGAGCACTGCTTCCCCGTGAACCCTCACCTCCAACTGAGCCTGACGGTGTGCGGTGTTCAGCAGATAAGCCACCTCCCGCACCGTCGGGACAAGCTCAATGTGGCCCGGGGGGAGCTCCTCCTGCAGCGGAAGGGTAATGTTGAAAGCGCTTCCTCTTTCCAGAACCCGGAGCCGGCCGCCGGCGGCGGCGTAGCGGACCAGGGTGGTGAGCCTTCCCTCTACCACAAGCTGTGCCTGAACGACTTCACCGCTGATCTCCTCCACAGTTGCCGTGACCCGAAGAATGTCCGACGGCAGCTCGGGCAGGCGGACGGAACATACCAGGGGCAGAGGGAGGGTGAAGGCCCGCACGCAGGTGTAAACGAGCGGCGCATCCTTACCTGCAGGCATGTAACCCCTCCTCAGAGCAACTTCTTTTCCTAACAAGATATGGCCGAAAAACTGAAAAAAGACGCGAAGGACTTACCTCTTCGCGTCCTGCTGTTTCCTTGGGCTTCTCTTGGGCTTGTTGGGAAGGGCTGTATCACAATTCAGCGGCCTCAGCCACTGCCGCCTGCACCGTCTGCAGTACCCGCACGTGAAGTTCCAGCATCACCTTCTGGCGTAAGCTGTCGCCGCTGGAAGAAAGTTCCTGGACAATCCCGTTCACCTTGGGGGTTACCAGAGCCGACATGCCCGGAACCGCCTCGCCGATGGCCACATAACCCATAAAGGGTACCTCTTCTTCCCGTTCGTAATTTATATCGTCGACCCCAGTGAAGTAGATCCTTTGGCGCAGGATACCCTGTACGATGACCTTACCTGGAATTACGTCGGCGGCAACGCTGCCCACTTCGGCCGTCACCTGTTTGATCCTCTGTGCCGTGGGTGCCAGGACACAGGTGCTCTCGACCAGAGTGTGCAGTTTATCCTCGCCGACTACCTGTTCGGCTTTGATCAGGGTGGTGCCTGGAGCCAACGCCAGCTCAACATCCTCCGTCACCTTAACAAAGAGTTCGAAGGCCACCTGGAAAGCGAGCGCCGTGCCGTCCGGCGAAAGTTCGTACAACACATCCTCAACTCTTGAGTTGACCTTGCCCGTCATGCCAGGGGCCACGCCGGGCACGTCCACCAGCGTGGAAAAAACTATATCGTCGGCCTGATGGTGTTCCAGGTTATCGTCCAGACTCACGTAGCAAATCTGACTGCGCACACGTCCCTCGACAACGACTTTATCTTCGATGACATGGCTGTCGGTGACAACGACTTGTGCGGTGGCATCGGTGATCTTCAAGGCGGGGGCGGCCAGCGCCACCGTGCTCTTGCTCACCTCCTGGACGGTGTTTTCCCCCCGTACTTGATGGAAGAGATACGTGACGCCGCCGCCCTCCTGCAGGTTCAGCTGGCGGGTATCGCCGACCTTGACCAACATCTCCAATACGGCCTTAAGTGTAACGGTGTTCCCATCCGCCGCCAAGTCCGGCAGGACCTGCTCGACCGTCGGGAACACTTCCACATTCATGCCCGGTTGGGCTCCTGTTATAACCACATAAGTACAGAACGGGAGGTCCTCAGCCTGGTGGTGGACAACGGTATCGGTACCTACATAAAAAACATGCTGGCGGATGATCCCCTCCAGGATGACGTTATCTTCAATAACGTTTGCGACCAGGTTTGTAACGTCGGCCGCGATGCTCCGAATCTTAACGGCAGGTGTTGCCAGCGTCACAGTAGTCTCGGCGAGAAGCCGGCCGGTGTTCTCGCCCACCATTACTTCCGTTTTTACCAGCGGGCTCATCTCTTTCGCCTCCTGAGCAAGCTCTTTAAACCGATCGCCCTGCTTACTTCCTGCCCTGCTACAGTATACGGCCGGGGGGCGGAGTGTGCTTCCGGCGCCGGCGGTAATATTTGGCTGGTTCCTCCCCCTGTGTTCTCGTCACAGGCAGGCGGGCCTTACAACTTACCGGAGAAAGCGAGGTTCTGACAGGGGCATCTGTCAGCCGGGGAGAAGCTCGAACGAGCTTCTCCCCGGCTGTGTGTGCAGCCCATGTTGAACTGGGACATCAGGAACGGAGTGCAGCCTATTCTTCTTTTTGCAGGGGCGCTGCAACCAGCGGTTTCTGCGGCGGGAAGAGATTCGTCGGCGGGCAGGGGAATTCAGGCTGCGGCCGAGCCTCGCAGACGGCCGGTACGCAGAAGCCGAAGGTCGGGACGCAGAGTTTCACGAGAGCCTTGATCTGGATCTCTTTGCAGAGCTTCTTGGTGCAGAGGAGGACGTTCAATGCCGGGTTGTCGGGATCGGGGATGATGTCGCAACGGCAGAGGGAGTTGACGATACGGCACTGGCCGAAGGTTCCATTGGGCGCATAGAGCAGGACGGTGTTGAAGAAGAACTTGGGACCGACGCGGGCGGTACAAAGGACGTTGCCTAACGCGTCTCTGATCGTGAGATCGAAGACCAGGCGCTGTCGTACAGTGACGTCGGCGAAACCCCTGGCGTCCGGCGGACCGATGTTGATGACCTCGCAGCGGGTTTCGGGAAGGCCGGTGGCCGGGTCGATATCAAAAACAAAGCTGCACTGGACTGTTGCACCGGCCGGCAGCGGGTTGGGGCAGGTGGCAGGAACAGGCTCTTCCTCGACGATAACGTCCTCTTTAATGCACTGGTCGTAGACCTTTAAGACCTCAATGCAGTCTATTACAGATGTTGCAAGTTCGCAAGTTACGCCATCCGGCATATATGCTCCTCCTTTTCCTGAGCAGGGCTTTAATCCCTTTGCTCCTCTCGAGCTGATGTATTATATGAAGACGCCCCTCAAACGGTTAATAATTAAGAGTGAGAATCCCTTTTTTCTTGGAAGGCATGACAGGCATGACGGCCGGCGCTTCCTCTTAGTCCCAGCCCGGCTGACTTTTCCGTGCGAAGGACGTCCGCTCCGAGCAGCAGGCGCCATCAGGCCAGACGCCCGTCTCTACCCGCCCTACGCTTTTGCCGGCGCCGGAATTGCAACTTATAATACTGCTTAGAGTTGTGATGTATAAGGAGGGAACCAGGTGAAAAGGAAGGAAGGAACTGCTACGCTCCTGGCCGCTTCAACCCTTGTCCTCAGCCTAACCATCTCCACCCCGGCCCTGGCAACAAGCAGTTACGGAACGCAGCAATGGTATCTGAACTACCTGCAGCAGTACTCGAGCGGCCGATTCAGGCCTGCACAGCCCACCCCGGCCCAGCCGCCGGCCCCCACCGACCCGGATGCAACCTCCCCGGGTGAGCCCGCAGAACCGGCCGCACCAGCTCCACCGTCCACCCCTCCGGCGACGTCCCCCACTGCACCGGTTTACTCCAGTCCCACCGCCGGTCAGTCGGTCAACGACTGGTACCTGAACTACCTCCGGCAGTACCAGTACACCAGACCTTATGTTCCCGCGCCCACGCAGCCGGGTACCTCAAACCCGCCCGGTCAACCTTCCGCTCCTTCCGATCCGGCGCCAAACGACCCAGATGTTCCTACTTACCTTACGCCGGAGGAGCAGGAGCTCCTGCAGTATATCAACGGGGAGCGGGCCGCGAACGGCGTGGGAGTAGTAACGGTTGATCCCGAGCTGGTGCGCGTAGCCCGGTTGAGGGCCGAGAAGCTGGTAGAGCTGGGCGGCATCCAGCACAACATTCCCGGCTACGGCACGGCCGGTAAGCAGCTTACCGGAGAGGGCTACAAATACGCCTATCTGGGAGAAGACCTCGCAGCCGCCGGCAGCGTTTACCAGGCGCACAAGCAGCTTGTCAAGAGCAGCCCCCACCGGGAGATCATGTTGGAACCCAAGTTCACGAAGGTCGGCATCGCCGTTGCCCGCTGGAAGAATCGGCCCGGCGTTGTGGTTGTAGAGATCTTTGTGCAGCCTCTATAAGACCGGCATTCTTTCAGAATGAAGTGAGCGAGGCCCTGCACGTTAACCAACCTCTGCTCGTTCGTGAAAAGACCTCGCGTCTGGAGCGCGAGGTCTTTTGATCAGCCTGCGAAGCCCGCTCACGTAGGATTCGGCACGTGACGGCCGCCCCGGAACTTGCACCCCTGACCGGTACCGGAAAGCAAAATCCGGCATAGTATGGTAGTGGACCTTTAGCCGGCCGGCCAGGCTCTACATCTGCTCTTCTTTGCGCCTAACAATGCACGAGCCCGGGCCGGCACCGCGAAAAAACGCTGAAGCCGGAAAGTCCCTTGGAATAGTAAAGGGGGAATCACAGTGACTGACAAAGTTGCCCAGCCGTTCGTACCCGAGGAAGTTCGGGAATACTTTCTGCAATTCGATCTGACACCCGAGGCGATAGCCAGCCTCTATAACCACCCAGAAGCGCCGTGGCCGCCCAGTAAGGAGCCTCCACCCTCCACACCCGCTCCCGGAGGTTGAGGGAAGTTGGCATAACCGGCTGGCAGCCGGCAGCAAGACCGGAGGTCAGTTCTCTGAAGGAGGGATTCGTATTGGCCGGTAGCGCTGCCCCGTCGTCTGTACCGCAGCAGGTTCTGCAATACTTCCTGCAATTCGGTTTCACGGCTGCGGCTGTGACCAAACTCTACACCCAAGACTCTTGGTCGGAGAACAGCTTTACACCCACTACCACAGTTGTGACGTGCTGAGGTAAGTGGGATTAGCCGGCCGGCGGCGGGCAAAAAGACCCCGGGGCATCAGTTTCCCCGGGGTTGTCGTTTAGTCCGGCCCCCGGCCGGATTCATCCCCTCAGCCTCGTCCCGGCATGCGCCATACATATGGTGGAATGGTCTCGGCGCCGCGCAGGACACGCGGCATCCGCGGCATTGATCCTGACGCCCGCAGTGGCGGCGGCGGGTAGTCCGGGCTCGCTCTCTGTGCCCGGTGAAGCTCTGGGGCTATGTTCTCCGCCGCAGGAACAAGATCCTTGTCAACAAAGGGGCTTCGTTCATCAGCTGGACCAAGGCCTGCATCTGTTTCCTCCGGAACTTGGTAAGGCCGAGGTGGAAGACTCACTTTCTCCGCGGCCGCTGTGTCCGCCGCTGGAAGCGCCGTTTTCTCCTGTTCCTCCCGCCTTAGGATGAAGATCTCAATGTCGCCTCGTATTACGACCTCGTATCTTCTGCTCGCAAACACAGCTCCCGTCTTCGCTTTTGGCGCCCCCGCCCGCTCTTCGGCCAGTCCCGTCTCCGTCACCATACAGGTAAGATTTTCGGAAAACCTGGCCTGAAGCCCCCCCTCCGCCCTTGTTGCGGTTGCTTCTTCACTGGGCGCGAGGCCGATTTCCTGGACGAAGTTCCGGTACACGCTGGTCAGTTGGTACTCGCCCGGAGTCTTCGCTTTCTCATAGCAGGCAACTAGCTCAAGCCTGCCGAACGCCAAGACTTTACCCTTGGCGACAGGGTGGAGATAGATCCGGCTTGGTTCGACTTCACAGGTGACAAGTCTCCCTTCGCCGGCGCTGGGAAGTTGATGGACACAATCGAACGGTTCTCGCCTCAATATTTGCGGCTTGGTCGGCAACTTTCACCCTCCTTTCCCCTCACTCAATTTCTTGGGTTTTTACATTAATACTATGCACGCGGAACGTATACGTGCCAGTACATCCGGTGCGAGGGGCCGACGGCTGCGCCGGCGCGGCGAATGCTCATGGGGCCGGCGGCGTCCATGCGGAAAAGCACATCCTCGGGCTGTGGGAGGGCGTCACGGAAAACAAGGTCGTTGCCTGGGAGCCGGGTAGGATCGTCGGCGACGATTCGTAGACATCAGCTACCTACCAATGTTGCTGCTCTGGACGATGAGCTGCCAATCCCCAGGGGCTAGGTGAGCCTCTATTCTGGTGGAGGGCGGTCAGTCGCCTAAGGAAATGCCCAAGGCCCGGGCGGTTTTCACCAGTTGGCCCTCCGGCGGAACGCTGCGGGTACCGCGAACGGCCAGATTCAAGGGTACGGCTTCGATGTCTTGTCCCTTAAGGCAAACCATTAATCCATGCTGTCCCGACATAGCTAGTTCAGCGGCCATGACGCCGTAGCGGGTGGCGAGGACCCGGTCGAAAGCGGAAGGGGATCCGCCGCGCTGTAGATGACCCAAGACGAGGGCGCGGCACTCAATGCCGGTGGCGTTCTCAATTAGCCCGGCCAAGACAGGACCGATGCCCCCCAACCGGATTTTAGTGTGGGCGGTGGGTATTTGCTGACGAATAACATAGTTTCCTTCAGGATCTTTTACTCCCTCTGCAACTACGATGATGCTGAAGTGTTTGCCTTCGTGCTGCCGTTCCTTGATCTTAGCGATCACGCTGTCCAAGCGCCATGGTATCTCCGGAATGAGTATGACGTCGGCTCCACCGGCAATGCCGCTGACCAAGGCGATCCAACCGGCATCACGACCCATGAGCTCAAGGATCATCACCCGGTGATGCGATTCGGCAGTGGTGTGGAGCTTATCCAGTGCTTCGGTGGCCGTGGTTACGGCCGTATCAAAGCCGAAGGTTTGGTCCGTGGCTAAAAGGTCGTTGTCGATGGTCTTTGGGACCCCGATTACCCTGGCGCCTCTTTGGGCCAGCTCATAAGCAATGGCTAGGCTCCCGTCGCCGCCGATGGCGATGAGACAGTCGATGCCGTTTTTTTGTAAGTTCGCCACGGCCTGACCAGACATATCACGGTAGTCGATGCCTTTATCCGTTTGGACAGGAAAATGGAAGGGATTATCACGATTGTTGGAACCGAGAATGGTTCCGCCGCGGTGCAGGAGACCGGAGGTATAGTTGCTGCTAAGGACAACGCTTCGGTTTTCGATTAAGCCGGCATAGCCGTCTAGAAATCCGATCACTTCCCAGCCACGGCGTAAAGCACAGCGGGTGACTGCGCGAATCACGGCGTTAAGGCCGGGGGCATCGCCGCCGCCGGTTAGCACCCCTAAGCGTTCCATGATTTTCCCTCCTCCAATGCTTCGCTAAAGAATTAGACCGCGGACTGCTCGGGGTATGCGCTCGTATTAACCTCGAACACGCTGAAGCCGGGCGTCGACGGCCGCCACCTTTGCCCGTTCTTCAGCCCACCAGCCGGGGCTGCGCTGGGCATCCAGTTCTTCTACCGTTTTCCCTTGCTGCTCCACCCAGGTATAGTACTTAAGATTGAACCAGCGCTCACGATTGAAGCGCGTGCCTTCTTGAATGTAGTCGAGCTTAACCCCGCGGAAGATGCTGTGGAAGCGGGCCGCGGCCTGCTCGCGGTCGAGAGGCCCGAAGCGCCGGTTCAAGTCCGCCATTACGGAGCGGTAGCGGTCAATGGAATCAGTCAGGATGGTGACAACATTGGCGCTTCCCGGCAGGCGCCAGTACTTCGCGGCTTTGATCGCCCCGAGCACGTTGGCCACACCCGAGATTCCGAAGATGGTCGCCATCTCCCGCACGGCAGCTTCCCGAATCCCCGCCCGCGAAGTCAGGTACTCCATGCCTACGGGATCGGTGAGAAGCTGCAGCCCCAGCTTCGCCTCCATGTCGTCGATGCACACAAGGGCATCCATGTTGAGGACGTTGTGGATCCACGTGACGTGCTTGTCGCCGATGCCCTGGATATCGTGGTCGCCGTATCCGTTGCAGTAAAGAGTAGGGCACTGCACCGGCTCCAGGCCGACAATTTTGGTCTCGGGGAAAATTTCCTTTAACCGGTCGCCGGCAGCTATGGTTCCGGCCGAGCCCATCCCCGAAACAAAGGCCGCGCAGCGACCATCGCCCAGCCCCCGGGACTTAAGCGCCTGAACAAGCTCGGCAATTGTGCCGCCGGTGACGTAATAGTGAAAGCGGTAGTTGGCCATCACCTCGAACTGATTCAGCACGCGGATGTGCGGCTTTCGCGCCAGTTCCTTGCACTTTTCGTAAATCTCCCGCACACTGGATTCGCAACCTGGAGTTTTTATGTACCGGCCGCCATAGCGTTCGATAAGGGCAAAACGTTCCCGGCTCATGTTCTCGGGTAAGATGACTACGGCATCGTAACCCATGCGCCCCGCCACCCATACGCCGCCGATGCCGTAGTTCCCGGTGGAAGGATAGACCAGCGTGTCTCGCCCCGGCCAGATGCTCCCCGCCAGCTGGTTCTCCATAGTCACTGCGTAAGTGGCCCCCACCTTGTGCGAGCCGGTAGGAAAATCACGTCCATAAAGGACGACGATATTGGCCTCGATACCTGTAAGCTCTTGCGGAAGCACGAAGCAACAGGGCGTGCCGTCGGGTTACCGCCAGGTGATGTTGTAGAGGTTCACCGGGTCGAGCGGCGCCGCCTCCCTGGCCGTAAGCGCCCGCTCCCTGACCTGAGGGGCGATCCTTTCCGGGTGAAGCATCTCTTCATATGTCGGGCCCCAGATAAGCTGCTGCATGTTCTTACAGACCTCCTCCCTTGAGAAAGATTATATCATTTGCCTTTTGTTTGAGGCGACACGCGCGGAAGCTTCTTCACCTCCAGCTTTTCCACTTCCAGGCGGGCACCCCCTGGCGCTTTGCCATCCCTACCGCTCCACAGCAACGGCCGGCGAGCCTTGCACGGCAGTCAAGAGCCGTTTCAGCCGTGCAAACGCTGCCGGCCGGATGCTACCAGGAAATCTCCCGGTGGGTAACGTCCAGCAGGAACGCGCGCGAGTCCACGCCGAAGTAATCCTTCAAGCCGTCCTGAAAGTCCCTAAGGACCGCCTCGGCTGCACCGTCCTCCAGGTCACCAAGCACCTCGGAGATTAAGATGATGTTCCTCGTTTCCCGCCCGATCAGCCCGGTACGCGCCTGGCGCCAGACAAAGTGGCGCGTTAGAATGGTACTCCCATCGGCATAAGCCACCTCGCCGGAAGGCACCTCTTCCGGTTCGGACGCGTCTAAAGCCAGAAACCAGTCACCCTGCCGGGTGAGCCGCAACTCAAGCGGTCCCTGCAAAGCGGCCAGATCAAAGCCTCCCGCCGGAACCATATGGCTAAGAGAGACGGCGTTATAGAAGTCCACCAGGGGGTTGATGCGGAACGGCCCGCCGCCCTTCAGCGCCCGGCGCAGGATCGCCTCAATAGAACTGGGATACTGCTTGACTGGAATCCCCAGGGCGCGGAAGCGCTCGCGCCAGGGCCGGACCCTAGGATGCGACTGGGCATTGCCGTAGACCGCCGCCTGCTGCGCCGCAGCCCAGGTCGCTTCCCAGCGGGAGTTGACTTCCGCCCGCTCCTCGTGGTTGTTCACTCCCTGCGCCACAACAGCAACAACCTTTATGCCGGGAAAGAAGTCGAATATCCGCGGCTGGATTATGAACTTCATAAAATCGATCAGCCTGGTTCAAAAGAGCTGACTGTTCTGCGCAGCAGCCGGCCTCCCTGTAACCAGGCTGTCACTCCTTTCAGGTTTTGTTTTGCCCGCTCCCGGCAGCCGGCTTTGCGACAGGGAGGCCTCGGCCCCGGGAATCCCACCCGGACGGGAGAACAGCGACCACCGGGTGCAACGAGAAGGTAGGCTTAGAACTCGAACACTTCTTCCGGCCGGAGCACCAATACCCGCGTACTGAAGCGCGCTTACTGCCGGTCCTTTTCGCACCTTGGGTATCCGTCTTCACCTCGGCGTACCCTGATGTTGCACCGCCACGCGGGACCGCCTTCGGCGGGGAAGTCTTCGCGGTAGTGGTTTCCGCGGCTTTCCTCCCTAAGGAGGGCAGAACGGGCAACCATAAGACCGGCAAGGATAAGGTTCTCCGCCTCTAAGGCTTCCCGGATTGCTTTCGGCGTCTGTGCCTTCAAGTCTTGGGCCCTGGCCGCCAGATCCTCCAGATCACGGATGGCCGTCTCAAGGCCTTTTGCGGTGCGCAGCACGCCGAGGTGCGTGCCGGCCACGTGCTTAAGACGGCGCTTAAGTTCCGCAGGGCGGGCGCTCTGTCCTTCCTGCCATCTCTTAAGGCGCTCTTGCGTCAGGCCCGCAGAAGGAAGGGATGACGGAGGAGACGTCTTCCAAGCATCACAGGCTGCCGCCTGTCCGGCGCGCCGGCCGAAGACCACGGCTTCAGTCAAGGCGTTCCCGCCCACGCGGCTGGCCCCATGTACCCCGGCCGTTACTTCACCACAAGCAAAGACACCGGGAACATCCGTTTCGCCGGAAGGACCGACGGCCGCCCCGCCGCAGAAGAAGTGTTGTGTAGGCGCCACCGCCACCGGCTCCTCGCGCAGGTTTATCCTGCTTGAGGCAATCCGCTTGAGGTCGGCGACCAGAGTTCCTTGCCACCGCTTTTCAGGAAGCCGGTTAAGGTGAAGGTAGACGGTTCGTCCGGCCGCTATCTCCTTGGCTACCGCCTGGGCGGCGCGATCCCGCGCGTAGCGTTCTGCTCCCGCCATCGAGCTCAGGCCCCATTCAGGCAGCTTCTTACGCAGGAACTCTTCGCCCAGGTCGTTGGTAAGCGGCACTTCATCGGCCAAGGAGAGGGGGATGAACCAGCCCGGCAGCTCCGGGTCGGCAAAGCCGAGCGGAAAGAACTGGACGAACTCCATGTCCTTCAGCGTTGCGCCCGCACGGTAAAGAAGGGCGTAACCGTCCCCCGTCGTGCCGGGCGGGTTGTCCGTCCGAGCGTAGAGCTGTCCTGCCCCGCCTGCGGCCACCACCACCGCCCGGGCCGGCACCTCCTCCACCCTGCCGCTCGATAGGTCTAGATATGCCACTCCCACGCAGCGGCCGGAAGCAAAAAGGAGTTCGGTGACCATGGCCTGTTCGTGAACAGCAATGCCCCGCTCTTTAACCGCCTTGGCCAGGGGCAGGGTAAGGGCGGTGCCGGCGATGACCTCACGCTTGGCATACTTGGCGACCGAGGCCAGACCTTTTCCCACATCGAGCTTTACCCCGTACTCGGTGAGGCCCAGCACCGCTTCCGGTCCCTCCGAAACCAAGACGTCCACCAGGACAGGATCATTGACCCAACGGCCGGTCTTAAGTGTGTTCTCCTTATGCTTTTCTGGAGGGAAGCCTCCTAAACCGAGGCTGAAGCCCCCACCCGACACGGCGCTTGAGTTCCCCAAGCCTAGGGTGGTTTTCGATAAGACTAATACCTCGGCCCCTTCCCCGGCAGCGGCTAAGGCCGCCGAAAGGGCCGCTCCTCCGCCCCCGACAACTACGACATCCCAAACCACGCTCAATTTCCCCTTCCTCAAGCTGCCTTTGAGCCATATATTGGCGAATTTTTTGCGAAATCCTGCCGGAACTCGGGCAATTTCAGGCCTCTTTCACGTATCCCCGCAACCAAAAGGCGGCGCAAAGGTCAGAAACGGATTGCGGTGCCTCTGTAATAACCTTTCCTTGGCGTGAAGGGTAAAAACGTATCGGTCTTGCCGGGCTAAGTTGCTGATGAGCTCCAGTACCTCCGCATCGGTCGTCACTCCCCCTCCTTAACAGAATCATATTCTTAACCCGGAACTATTTCAAGCTATTGAATTACTTGGTTAACCTATAGCTAAACAAGAAAACACAGAACGCGCGCACCGCTGCCGTGCGCTCTGCCAGGGGCGAAAGCGATCGCCACCGGGTCCTTGACAGCCGCAGCGGCGGCGGCCAGCTGCATTCGCACTGCACAAAAGGATGACCCGGCTGACAAGTAAAGGCTGTCTCATCACGTAAAAATGTGTTATACTGATTTACGTGGAGGTGGAATGCGATGGAAACGCAGAATGTCACGCTGTCTCTACCCAAAGAGTTACTGCGTCAGGCGAAGCACCTTGCCATTGAGCAGGGTACTTCCCTTTCCGGCTTACTCGCCCAACTGCTGAAAGAGGCGACAAAGAGCAAGGATGAATATGTGGAGGCAAGGGAGCATCACCTTGCTGTGCTCAATAACTTAGATCTGGGCACGGAAGGGAAAGCCGGTTGGACCAGGGGTGACTTACATGTCCGCCAGCCGGGACAGACAGTTTGTTGATACAAATGTCCTTGTTTATGCCCATGATGCCTCGGCAGGAACAAAACACGAACGGGCGAAGTCTTTGCTGACCGAGTTCTGGCATAAGGGCACAGGCTGCTTGAGCGTGCAGGTACTCCAGGAATTCTATGTGACAGTCACGCAGAAGGTGTCCCGCCCGCTTTCGACCGAGCTGGCTTCTCAGATTATCCGAGACCTGGCCTGCTGGCGGGTTCACGTGCCCGAGCCGGTAGATATTTTACAGGCGATTGAGCTCAGCACACTCTTTAAGATCTCGTTCTGGGACGCCATGATTCTGCACAGCGCCCGTACCTTAGGTTGCCGCATCGTTTGGTCCGAAGACCTAAACCCGGGGCAGAACTACGGCGACATGAAGGTACTAAACCCGTTCTCCTGACGTGAAGCATAACTGCCGTTCTCTTACAGCCCGAGTGGGGTATAAAAGGAGCAGGAAGCTCCGGAAAAGCTTCCTGCTCCTGGAGGGCATAGCGGCCACGCCCTTAGGTAAAGAGGAGGCGCCATTCTCCCCGTCGAGTAGGCCTGGCGTCGGTAAGAGAGTCTCTATGCCAGGAGAGCCGGTCCGGCGGCCGCCGGACTGGGACAGCCGGTAAGGATCATGGCCGCGCGCAGTTCTTCGGCGAGTTTCCTGTAAAGGAACCGGACGCCCTCAGCGCCGCCGCCGAAGGCCGCCCAGGCCGCAGGGCGGCCGACGAGGACAGCATCCGCTCCCAAAGCGAGGAACTTGAGGACATCCACGCCGCTCCGCACGCCGCCATCGGCCAAGAGGGTCAGCTTCCCTTTAACCTCTGCAGCCACGGAGGGCAGCACCTCGGCCGTGCCGGGGGTGTAGTCCAGCACGCGCCCGCCGTGGTTGGACACCACTATTCCCGCAGCGCCGCATTCGTACGCCAGACGCGCCTCATCCGCCGTCATTACGCCTTTGACTATTACAGAAAGTCGGGTGGCGGAACATATGCGTGTCAGTACATCTGGTGCGAGCGGGCCGACGGCTACGCCGGCGCGGCGCATGCTCATGAGGCCGGCGGCGTCCACGTCGATGCCTACGGCCACAGCCCCCGCATCCTCGGCCAGGCGTATGCGCCGCAGGATTTCTTCCGCCGGGCGCGGCTTGATGACAGGGATGCCACGCCCGCCCACAGCCTGAAGCGCCTTCAAACCCATGGCATACTCCTCAGGCTCGGCACCGTCGCCGGTGCAGGCCAGGGTACCCGCCTCCCGGGCACCCTGCACCTGGGCCAAGGTGAACTCCCATTCTAAGATGCGCCCTTGGAAGTTCACTTTGGCACCGGCTACAGGAGCTCCCAGCACCGGGAGAGCCAGCGTTTTACCGAAGAGCGTAACGCTCAGTTCCGGTTCAGTTGCCGCGTGCAGTGTACGTAGATTGAGTTTGATGGCGCGCAGGGCCTCATAGTTGTTTATCGCGGAAGTACCCGTACCTACCCCGCCCATCCCCGGCACCTGCCCGGCACAGACCCGGCCGTCGCACACACGGCAGAGGGAACAGACGCCCAGCAGCTTCTCGCGGGCGGCCGAGCGTACCTCTTCCCAGCCCATCGCCGCACCGGTCACGGCAGCACCACCAGCACTTTCAGGTCGTTCACGTTGGTGCCCGTGGCACCGGTGATAACAACCTCGCCGAGGTCGCGCAGGGCGGCCGAAACATCGTGCTCCGCCAAGGCCGCATCCAGGTTGATCCCGGCCGCCTGCGCCCGTGCCAGGGTAGTCTCGTCGACAAGCGCCCCTGCCAGCTGGGTGGGACCATCGGTACCATCGGTATCTACGCTGGCCAGAGCGGCGCTCTTCACCTCCCCCAGTCTCAAAGCCGCACCCAGGGCGAATTCCTGGTTCGGGCCGCCTTCTCCGCAGTGGCCGCTGATGCGCACGGTGGTCTCCCCACCGCCGATGACGGCGCAGGGCGGAGTGAGGGGCTGCCCGCTGGCGCGGATCTCCCGGGCAATGTCGGCGAAGGTTCCCCCGACTTCCCGGCTTTCCCCTTCCAGCATGGTGGAAAGGATAAGGGCGGAGAGGCCGAGCTCGCGGGCGGCGGCGTACGCCCCCCGGCAGGCAGCGGTGCCCGGCACCGCGACGAAGTTGTAGAGGTTATGGTCGGAAAGGTCCTTGGGGCTCTCTTCTCCGGGTCCGGCATTCTTTAGATACTCCCGCACAGAGGCGGGAACCTTGTCCCACAGCCCGTACTTGGTCAGGGTGGCGCGCGCCTGGGCGAAGGTGGAAGTATCCGGCACCGTGGGGCAGGTGATGTAGTCCAGGGGGTCGCCGATGACATCGGAAACGGTGAGGTTGATAATGTGGGCGCCGGGGTGTATGGCCCTCGCCAGGCGGCCGCCTTTAATCTGAGAGAGGTGCTTGCGGACGGCGTTGATCTCGATGATATTGGCGCCGCTGTAAAGCAGCAGGCGGTTCACCTGCTTCTTCTCCTCGAGGGTCACCCCCGCCACCGGGTAGGGCATGAGGGCGGAGCTCCCGCCGGTGAAAGCGGCGAAGACGATGTCTCCCGGCTGGGTTTCCCGGACCAGCGCCAAGATGTCCTGGGCGGCGGCAAAGCCGGATTCATCAGGGACGGGATGGCTGGCCAGGCGCTTCTCGATCCGCGTGAGCTCGCCTTCCTGCCCGTACTTGCAGATGACGATGCCGCGCCGGATGCGCTCTCCGAGGATATCCTCCAGTGCCCGGGCAATGGGAAAAGTGGCCTTTCCCGCCCCCACCACGAAGATCCGGCCTGCCCGGCTGAGGTTGAAGGTGTGCGAGCCTACGGTAAGGATGTCGCCCTCCAGCTTCACCAGCCGCCTGACGGCGCGGTAGGGGTCGGCCTGGGCCAGGGCGCGTTCGACTATCTCCAGCGCCATTTCCCGGGCCGCCCGGTTGCCATGGTCAAGCAGGCGTTCCCGGTTTTTTACGTAGGTCATGGGCTGCACCTCCTAACTGCTCCTTCATGCGCCTTCACTCCAAAAGCGGCCAGGAGCACTCTCCCGGCCGCTTCTTGTTCATTTAGGGCCCGTCTTCGACTCTAGAACGGGATCCGGAAGTTCCGGCCGGCGTATACAGCGCCGCCGGCCAGTTCTTCTTCAATCTGCAGCAGCCGGTTGTACTTGGCCGTCCGCTCGCCGCGCACGGCAGCACCGGTCTTGATCTGCCCGGCGTTGATGCCCACGACCAGGTCGGAGATGATGGGATCTTCCGTCTCGCCGGAGCGCTCGGACACCATTACCCCAAAGCTGTGGCGATAGGCCAGCTCCGCCGCGTCCAGGGCTTCGCTCAGGGTGCCGATCTGGTTCACCTTCCAAAGGAGGGCGTTGCCGGCACCGAGGGCGGCACGCTCTTTGATGCGCGCCGGGTTGGTGCAGAAGAAGTCGTCGCCCACAATCTGGATGCCGAGCTCCCGGGTGGCCCGCACGAAGCCGTCCACGTCGTCCTCGCTGAACGGATCTTCGATGGTGACAATGGGATAGGACTTGAGAAGGTCTTTGTAGAAGGCCAGGAGCTCGTCGGTGCTGAGGAGATTGCCTTCCAGGTGGTACTTGCCGGTCTCGGGGTCGTAGAGGTGCGTGGCGGCGCAGTCCAGGCCGTAGACGATCTTCTCCTCGTAGCCGGAGCGCTTTACGGCGAGGAGGATGTTGTCCAGAGCTTCCCGTACCTTGACGATGGGCGGGGCGAAACCGCCCTCGTCGCCCACGTTAGCGGCTATCTTGCCGTATTTGTCGATGATGATGGTGCGGAGCTCTTCATACACGGCCCAGCCGATCTCCATGGCTTCTTTGAAGGTCTCTGCGCCGACCGGGAAGATGCAGAACTCTTGGAACTCCAGGTCGTTCGAGGCGTGCTTGCCGCCGTTGATGTAGTTGAGCAGCGGTACGGGCAGCACGTGGGCGTTGACGTTGATGTACTTGTAGAGGGGCACGCGCAGAGCGGCGGCTGCAGCCCGCGCCGCCGCCAGGGACACGCCCAGGATGGCGTTGGCGCCCAGGCGCGCTTTGTTGGAAGTGCCATCGAGGGCGATGAGCGCCTGGTCCAGCGCCCGCTGGTCGGTTACGCGCCTCCCCCGCAAGGCCGGGGCGATTTCCTCTGTGACGCCGGCGATGGCCTTTTGCACGCCCAGGCCGCCGAACCTTTTCCCGCCGTCGCGCACCTCCTGCGCCTCGTGGGCGCCGGTGGACTTGCCCGCCGGGACGTCTGCCCGCCCGAGGATTTCATCATTGACTACTACGTCCACCTGCACTGTCGGGTTGCCGCGGCAGTCGAGAACCTCGCGGGCGAGAACTTGAGTGATCTTGAGTTCCATGGTCGTCTTGACTCCTTTCTCGGGCAATCGCACCCACAGAATGTGTTTTGTGTGGGGCATTTCTAAGCCGTAACGTAGGGTAACGTTGCTTTCGGACGCGGGTAGAACAGAATGCGGGGTGCGGGTTCGCCGCTGGCGGCGACAGCCTTGTCCACCGCGGCTTGGGGCAAAGAGGCGCTGGTGAACATGAATCTCTTCCCATTTGGCAGCCGGGCAAGGAAACCTTGCAGTACGCTAGGCAGCGATGCCGTCTTACTTAACCAGTCCAATTTTTCTGTAATACTTTTCTGCCCCCGGATGCATAGGAATCAGGCAATCCTTTACGGCATTCTCTTTATTGAATTCTCCTGCCATTGGGTGCACTGCGGCAAGCTCTTCTTGGTGTTCAAGGAGGGTTTTCGTAAAGTTGTACACGACATCCTCCTTAACATTGTTATTTGTTACAAGGATGATTGCCACGCTAAGACTTGGAACATCTTCCGTTTGGTTCTTGTACGTATTGGCTGGAATAACAGCCTGAGCGAAATAGGGGTGGTCTTTTATAATTACTTCCGCTTTGTCAGGTTCCACAGGCAAGAATCTGATGTTCTTGGTTGTTGCAAGGTCTGTTATGGCAGTGGTGGGGAGACCTGACCACGTTATGGCTGCGTCCACTACTCCATCCCTGAGAGCGTCCATGCATTCCGCGTTGCTCAAGATAGTACTACTGTACGAACCAGGGGTAAGACCATAAGCCTCAGCAATGCTCGGCCACCACGACTCGGCGGTAACTCCTGCCAAAACCGCTACTTTTTTCCCTTTTAGATCTGCAATAGACTTAATGCTCGAGTTTTCGTTAACAACAGCCTCGAAAAGGGTAGTATATCCCCGCATAACAAACCGAAGGTCTGTGTACTTTCCTTCGCTGGCAAATTCTCTATTGCCGTTTAATGCGCTAAGTGCGACGTCGATAGTACACAAGCCAAATGTAAGCTCGTTGCGTCCCACTCTCCTCGCATTTTCTACACTGGCCGTTGTCATTTCGGAAGTTGCCTTAAGCCCAGGAATGTACTTCTCGGCTAAATTTGCCATACCTGCAGCAATAATGAACATGGCTCCACCTGTTGAGCCTCCGCCAATGGTGACATATGTCGTCTCAACAGCCTGATCGCTTCCACTTTCACTTTGGGTTGATTGACCTTTTCCACAACCAGCTGCTGTTAGTGCTACGACAACGACTAGTGCTAGAGCTGTGATTCTAAGCGCGTACTTCTTCCATTTCATCGTCATTATGCTTCCCTCCCTTTTTGTTTTAGCTTCCAATCGCAGATCTACTTCGTTCTTGCCTCTCTCCGCACCATACCTACGATTTCAAGAGTATGTGGGTCAATAATAACCCCGTAGTCCTTCGCTGCGCTCTCGACCGAAACAATGCCGTTAATCACGTCGTCCCGGACAGCTATCGGGTCGCGGCTATGCGGATCCCCATACCCTCCCCCCGCCGCAGTATACAGAGTGACTGTATCTCCCGGATTCAGGAATTCTATATCGCCAACTGAATACTCTAGAGTTCGCTCATCGCTTCTACCCTCATTGATGACCCATTTTCCTCCCGACCCTGCCTTTCCTCCGAACCTCCCCTGCGGAAGCACTTTTGCCTTCTGCGAGGTATGGTGAAACTGGGGAGACAAACCGAGAATTTGATAAGACAATACCTGGCCCATACCACCTCTAAACTTGCCTGGACCTCCGGAATCAGGGCATAACTCACGTTTCAAATACATTACAGGCGAACTCATCTCGGTCGCTTCTATAGAAGGAGTAGGGCAATTTGTCACATGGCAGGACATAGCGCTCAATCCGTCTTTAGAAGGACGCGCGCCAAGGCCACCTGCAACGACCTCACCCCACATTACACGTTTGTTGCTCTCAGGGGTGATAGCGCTGCAGTAGTTATATATACAGCCACATGATTCTGCCATTACTTTATCGGGGATCGCCTCTGCAAGAGCCCCCATGATCAAATCCACCAGACTGTGACATACGATCATCCTCTGATAGCATGCAGCAGGTGACTTGCAGTTAACTAGCGTCCCTTCCGGTGCAGAAATGTGAATAGGTCTGTTGCAGCCGGCATTGCTCGGCATCTCAGGGTCTGTAAGGCATCGCATGGTGTAGTAGACGGCCGAGTAAGTTGCGGAAAGAGGTGCGTTGATTGGACCATTAATCTGGGGATCTGTGCCAGCGAAATCAAACCAAATATCGGAACCTTTTACGGTTACTGTAACCTTCAAACGGTATGGCCCGCCTTTGGACCCATCATCGAGAACATACGCGGTGTGCTCGTAGCAACCATCCGGGATTTCCTGTATTGTGGCGCGCGTTCTGCGCTCCGAATAGTCCAGTAATGCCTCAAAGCATTTGGAGACCGTATCTGGACCGTATTTTCTCAAGACCGCCTTGAATTCCTCCGCTGCGACTCTACAGGCAAAAGCCTGTGCCCGAAGATCGTTCTCCATGACATCAGGTACACGGGTGTTATTCACGAGCATATTAAAGAGGTCCTCATTCAACTGGCCTTTCTTATAAAGCTTAAGAGGCGGAACTCGAATACCCTCTTGCCAAATCTCAACACCCCACCCTCGCGTACCCATCCACATCGCGCCGACGTCCAAGTAATGGGCCATGAGAGCCGTGAATCCCATAAGTTTGCCCTCGTAGAATACAGGGCAGTACATGATGATGTCTCCCGTATGATGAACTGCCATTGAGCCTCCGGCTACATATGGGTCGTTCGTGATCAAAATATCTCCATCTTCAAGCATATCCTGGGAAAAGCAATGCTTTAGTATTGTCTCGAGACATGGACTTATACAGTGCAGATGAATTGGAACATTTGCTGACTCTGCAATCAAGGATCCGGTCCCGTCGAAAAGTGCCGCTGAGCAATCCTCCATCTCTCTTACAATGTAGGAATAGGCAGATTTTATCATTCGTGATGACATCTGCTCCGCCACAGTGACAAGAGCATTACGTACTACTTCTACTGTAATGGGATCTACCACTGGTTCTCCCTCCTCTTCGAACAGAACGAGGTGTGGATAATAATGTTACGATACTGATCCATAGTGGCTGTATGGCCTGGGAACACCACCACTGTGGAACCATACTCCTCCAGGATTGCCGGCCCTTTAATAACGTTTCCAGCCCGTAGGAGTTTTGTACGATACACCGGGGTGTTAACATATCGGTCTGTGAAGAAGACTTCTCTAGTTCCAGCAAAAGCCTTGTCTGGTGAAGTATCAACGCACTCTTCTTCCTTGAGTGGCGGTTTTGGAATGCCGCCTATGGCTGTAACTCTAAGATTAACGATTTCTACAGGCTTCCCTGGGGTGCAGTAACCGTAGACTCTTGTGTGCAATTCGTTAAAACCTCGACAGACAAGGTCTAGATCCTCTCTACTCAGACTTGCTCTTACTTCTACTGGGACGGATATCTCGTACGCCTGGCCACGATATCTCATGTCGATGCTCCTAACAAAGGCTATGGCGCTATCAGGTATCCCATCTCGTTGCAGCTGCTGGTAGCCCATCGTCTCCATTTCTCTAAAGGACTGGTTAACTGCATCGAGGTCTACGTCTGCTGAGTCGCTTAATAGGGTATGAACATAGTCGTAACGAATGTCACTGTTCAGTAAACCTAGAGCTGCTACTGCGCCTGGAGAGTATGGAATAACTACCGAACCGATTTCCAGCTCATCGGCCAACGCACCGGCATGCATGGGTCCAGCGCCGCCGAAAGCAACCAGGGCAAAATCGCGCGGATCATAACCCTTTGATGTAGAGACCACTTTTAGTGCTCTGATCATATTGGAGTTCACAATATCGATGATCCCTTTTGCTGCTTGAACTACATCCATTCCTAAGGGATTGGCGACTTTTTGTTTAATAGCCTCTATAGCCTTCTCTGGATGCAGATGCATTTCACCTCCCAAGAAGAAGCCGGGGTTGATCCGGCCTAGAACAAGGTTTGCGTCAGTAACGGTGGGTTCTAAACCGCCTTTTCCGTAACAAGCCGGACCTGGATTAGCCTGTGCACTCTTCGGTCCGACCCTGAGGGCGCCGCCAGTATCAATCCAAGCAATAGAGCCGCCACCAGCACCAATGGTTTGAAATTCAATTGTAGGTGTAATAACTGGATACTGCTGTACCTCAGACCAAGTCGTAGTTTTTGGTTTGTTGTCCTCTATAATCGCAACATCACAGCTCGTTCCACCCATATCCAACGTAATTACATTGGAGAACCCTGCCAACCTAGCAAATAAATTCCCGCCGATAACCCCGGCGACAACTCCACAGTGGGCAATATTGACGGGCTTATTCTTTGCGGCCCCAAATGTGCTAAGTCCCCCATTGCTTTGCATTACAAGGGTTTCGGCATCTACACCCGCCTGTCTCAACTGTTGGGATAGTTTCTCTAGGTGTCGCGTTACGGCCGGTTTAGCGTACGCGTTGATTACAGTTGTACTCGTTCGTCCGTATTCCCTAAACTCTCGGGCAATGTCACTTGAGAGGGAAACCATTAGTTCGGGGAACTTTTCCTTCGCTACTTCGGCTATCCTTGTTTCATGGGTATCGTTTATATAGGAGTGTAATAAGCATACTGCTATCGACTCAACACCCTTCTTGCACAATTCCTCAAATATTTTTTCTAACTCGTCTTCGTCAAGGGCCTGAACTACTTCACCCTTCGCATTAATCCTTTCTGATACTCCGAAACGTAAGTGCCGTGGCACTAATGGCCTGGGCTTGTCCAAATAGATGTCGTAGATATTACCCTTTCTTGCTGCCTTACCAATCTCAAGAATATCTCTGAAACCTTTAGTGGTTATTAGAGCGACATTTTCGGCCTCGCCTTGCACGATCATATTTGTTAGGAAAGTTGTGCCGTACATAAAATACGCTACGCTCTCCGCAGGGCAATGGGCTTCGTTAAAAGCTTTCTTGCAACCTGACACAACGCCGAGTCCCAAGTCTTCGCTCGTCGTCGGCACTTTTGTTACTACAAGATTTCCGTTTTTTTCGTTGAATAACACGACGTCGGTGTGGGTACCTCCTGTGTCCACAGCAATTCTGATCATACAGTCAAGTTACCTCCCTTGGCCGATCTTGATCTGGTCAACCTATTGCCTAGCTACAAGAGCCTCCATAAGTTAGATAGCTATTGATCGCTTCGATTGACATGCCGTCAATACCGATCTTAGAGACGTTTCTTCCTATACTCATGTAGTCTACCTCGTTGATCACACTCCCTAACGTAACAACTGACGTGGCAACTGGCGTTGGAACCCCCAGCATCTCGCCAAGGGAGCATAGGAGTACTACGCCTGCGGAGATGTCCTCGGTTATATACCTGTGATTGGCGGACAGCGGACCCTTACTAGACCGACGTACGAACTCCTCAAAACTTAAACCTCGAAGCTGCGGACCCAGCTCCATATAAGGAATTGACTTTAGCCCAAGTGCTTTAAGAACTGCACACTTTTCATTGTCGAGTGCCACCATTGCTTTTTTTACAGAAGGCGTAAAGCCTTCCTTGTATAGGTAGAACTCTCCCCCGCTGTACTCAACTCGTCCAATATTAAGTAGCGAAGGCAAGGGATGTGATATTATATTTAGATTGTGTAGGCCAACTTCAAGAACATTTGTCCATGGAGTTATCTGTGGGTACAGCTGCTTTAGCTCTTCCGCCACTAACTCGTTCTGATTTGAAGGAAAGGCAGAAAAAGGAAGGCTGGTCACAACACGGTGTACATTCACATGTCCTGGCTCTACAATGCGGCATGCATATGGAAGGGTTAGAGATTCGGCCAAGATAACATCCTTGGTAACTCCTGCATCGTTGAAAACTTTGGCCATTTCCAGCGTTCCGCAGGACCCTGGGAGAAGGACAATCACTTGACCAGGTGAAAGATAAGGAACTAGCATCTCCGCAACAATCCTATGAGCGGGAGCAACGGTGACTACCATAACGTGACTAACATCTGTCATTGCTTCTTTGATGTCCGAGGTAATCATCTTGATTCGGGCCTTACCAGTTCTTGCATAGCCTGTCAATTCCAGCACGTTTCCGTGTTCCTGCAACGGTAAGATTTTGTCGACGAATTGTGACATCTCGAACAGGTGCACGTCAAAGCCGGCCAAAGTGAGATCCGCCGCCATGGCCTGGCCTGCGTTTCCTGCACCGATAACTGCAATGTTTTTAATCACTGCGCAAACCTCCTCTACTCTTCTATGGATCATCACTTTCAAACGTCAATCCGGGACGCAGATATCCTTCCTTGCCGGGCCCAGTACTCATGAAGATAGACTGAGACACCAACGGCCAGGCCAATCACATCCGATATCAAGCCAGGCCATATCAAACACAGGCCAGAAGCGATGAGAAGCCCCCTTTCCACAACGCTCGTCTGCCGCAATAGATAACCCTCGAGCCCTGCCGCCATGAAACCTACGCCTATTAGGGAAGTTGTAAAGGACCACAAGATATTCAAAGGATCACCCATCATGAGTAAAGCAGGGTTATAGACAAACATGAAGGGGATGATAAACGACGGAAGAGCAAGTCGGAACGCAGTAAAACCGGTACTCATTGGGCTTGCACCAGATATCCCGGCTGCAGTGTACGCTGCTACTGCCACAGGCGGGGTTATGCAGGAGAGAACTCCAAAGTAGAAAACGAACATGTGAACTGCAACTGGTAAAACACCGTGGTTGATTAGAACTGGAGCTACGAAGATGGACACAACGAGGTAGACCGCTAAGGTAGGTACTCCCATACCTAAGAGAATACAGACTACCATGCTAGAAACGAGCAGGAGCGGGATGCTTTCCTTGCAGAGTTCAACAAGAATTCCAGAGAGCCGAAATCCTAACCCTGTCAGCATAAGGGTTCCTACAATTACTCCAACATTGGCACACGCAATAGCCACAGGGAGAACACCTTCTGCCCCTCGTCTTAATGCGCTCCATATCCGCGCTGCATCTAGTCTAGTATCCTTCTTGACAAAACTAACGGCAAAGCTAGCAACTACGGCCCAAAAGGCACTTGTGGTTATAGATAATCGAGCGACACCAAGAAGGTATATTAGAAGCAGTATAGGCACGAGCATGTGTCCACTACGAAGAAAGGTCGGTGCAAATTTTGGCAATTGCTCTGGAGAGAGCCCTTTTAAACCGCGTTTGGCCGCTCTCAAGTCTACCGCTATAAAAAGCGATAGATAGTAAAGCAGTGCGGGGATTAGACCCACCTTACAAACCTCAAAGTAAGATATACCCAGCACTTCAGCAATTACAAAGGCAACCGAGGCCATGATAGGTGGCATGAACTGACCGCCGGTTGATGCCACTGCTTCCACGGCTCCAGCAAACTCAGGTGAAAAGCCAGTTTTGATCATCATGGGAATTGTGAAAGTACCTGTAGATGTAACATTGGCCACCGCAGAACCACTCAGTGTTCCAAAGAAACAGCTTGCCACTGTGGCGATTTTTGCCGGTCCTCCTCTAACCCTCCCGAAAATGCTACTTGCCATATCTGTAAACAGTTGCGCAGTCCCAGACTCGAACAGGAAGCCACTCAGTATGCAAAACAGAATGATGAAAGTGGCAGATACTCCTAATGCAACACCAAATATACCTTCTGTACTAAGACACACTAAGCTAACGATTCTCGCTAAGTCGTAGCCGCGATGCTGTAATAGTCCTGGCATATGGGGTCCCAAATATGCATACACAAGGAAGAGAATGCTCACAAGCGGAAGTGCTAGACCTATTACTCGACGACTAGCCTCAAGCAAAGTCACAAGAAGGATGATCCCGAAGATGACATCATTTCTGGTTGTGATACCTGCTCTAAAAGGAAGACGCGGATCTTCTATGAACAAATAGAGGCAACTGATCACACCACCCAATAGTAAGAGTGGGTCAATGATTCTTCTTAGACCCTTTTTTTCACTCCTATAAACCAAGAACGTGAGTGCAAGGCTAAACCCGAGATGAACAATCCGTTGCCGCATTCCAGACAAAGGACCAACGTATGCCGTTACCAGGTGAAATAAGGAGAAGCACACTGGGACAATCATCATGACCGTCCCGAGCATTCTGCCCCAAGGGGTAACCTCTGGAATTTTGGGTACCTTAGGGCTTTCTTCAATACACGCTAGTATATTAGACATCAAATTCCCCCCTTTGAGTCCCTAAGTCGGCCTTGTATGCCTTTTTCTCCTCCCCAACCCGCAACGCAATAAGTCCTGCGCAATGAGGCACTTTCCGAACGTCAACGCCTTCCCCATCTCTACCATCATAGCGGCTACTACGATCTACCCCCGGGCGACGACTACGTACAGTATGTCTCTCCCAACCGAATGGTTAGGAAAGATCCCAATTGTTGAATTCACTGGAAGATTAGAAGGGAGTCTTGAAGTTTCCGCCTGCGTATGCTCCACAAGAGCCGAGTTCTTCTTCAATCTGCAGCAGCCGGTTGTACTTGGCCGTCCGCTCGCCGCGCACGGCAGCACCGGTCTTAATCTGCCCGGCGTTGATGCCCACGACCAGGTCGGAGATGATGGGATCTTCCGTCTCGCCGGAGCGCTCGGACACCATTACCCCAAAGCTGTGGCGATAGGCCAGCTCCGCCGCGTCCAGGGCTTCGCTCAGGGTGCCGATCTGGTTCACCTTCCAAAGAAGGGCGTTGCCGGCACCGAGGGCGGCACGCTCTTTGATGCGCGCCGGGTTGGTGCAGAAGAAGTCATCGCCCACAATCTGGATGCCGAGCTCCTGGGTGGCCCGCACGAAGCCGTCCACGTCGTCCTCGCTGAACGGATCTTCGATGGTGACAATGGGATAGGACTTGAGAAGGTCTTTGTAGAAGGCCAGGAGCTCGTCGGTGCTGAGGAGATTGCCTTCCAGGTGGTACTTGCCGGTCTCGGGGTCGTAGAGGTGCGTGGCGGCGCAGTCCAGGCCGTAGACGATCTTCTCCTCGTAGCCGGAGCGCTTTACGGCGAGGAGGATGTTGTCCAGAGCTTCCCGTACCTTGACGATGGGCGGGGCGAAACCGCCCTCGTCGCCCACGTTGGCGGCTATCTTGCCGTATTTGTCGATGATGATGGTGCGGAGCTCTTCATACACGGCCCAGCCGATCTCCATGGCTTCTTTGAAGGTCTCTGCGCCGACCGGGAAGATGCAGAACTCCTGGAACTCCAGGTCGTTCGAGGCGTGCTTGCCGCCGTTGATGTAGTTGAGCAGCGGTACGGGCAGCACGTGGGCGTTGACGTTGATGTACTTGTAGAGGGGCACGCGCAGAGCGGCGGCTGCAGCCCGCGCCGCCGCCAGGGACACGCCCAGGATGGCGTTGGCGCCCAGGCGCGCTTTGTTCGGAGTGCCATCGAGGGCGATGAGCGCCTGGTCCAGCGCCCGCTGGTCGGTCACGCGCCTCCCCCGCAAGGCCGGGGCGATTTCCTCTGCGACGCCGGCGATGGCCTTTTGCACGCCCAGGCCGCCGAACCTTTTCCCGCCGTCGCGCACCTCCTGCGCCTCGTGGGCGCCGGTGGACTTGCCCGCCGGGACGTCTGCCCGCCCGAGGATTTCATCATTGACTACTACGTCCACCTGCACTGTCGGGTTGCCGCGGCAGTCGAGAACCTCGCGGGCGACGATGTTGGTGATTTTGAGTTCCATGGGTTGTCTAGACTCCTTTCTTAAATCGCACCCACCCTGCGCCTTGGATTTGCGGTGGGTGATCTCCGCCTGTGACTCGGGGCAGCGTCCGCTGCGGCTGGGGGTAAAAGAGGACGCGGGGCGCGGCCTGGGGGCAGGTCGCTAACGCCCGGTCCAAGGCCTCCTGAGCCGAGCTGGCACTTCGAAACCCAATCTTTTCCCATGCGGCCGCCGGTACGTTGGGGGAAGTGGCTAGGACGGTAATACCGCGCGCCAGCACCTTGCAAACAAGCAGGGCGTGGTCCATTTGAATCTTGTAGTCGGCCTTGAGGTTGGCGATGACATCCTCAAGCCGCCCGGCTCCCTGGTAGGGCTTAAACATATCCGTGGTGCCAAGCCCATCGGGACAGGCACTGTAAAGCACTATGGCACCGCCGGGCCGGACGACCTCCCCCAGGGCGATGACCGCCTTGAGGGATTGGTACAAGTCGATGTTAAGCGGTTTTCCCGGGGTGGTAACCACAATGTCAGGTTTTTCCCCAAGCTCCACCGTACAGAAGGAACGCATGAATTCTACGGCCGCCCGGTGGGCTGCCTGCAGTGCCCCCGCGAACACCCCAAGAATCTGGCCCCCTGCTCCCTGCACTACGTTGACGATAAAATCCACCCCCAGCATAGCGGCAGCTTCGTCCATGTCTTCGCTCACTGGGTTGCCTGCCAGCACGCCGGGCCGGGCTTCGGGGGCCAGCAGCATTTCCGGCCGGTGATTGGTTTCTATGGTCCGTTCGCCGGCAATCCCCGGGAGTACGGCCTTACGCCCGCCGGAAAACCCGGCGAACTCGTGCGGCTCTACCTTGCCGACGGCGATCCTGAAGTCGCTTTCGTAGACAGTGCGGTTAACCTCTACCGGGGTGCCGCAGCTGGTTTTGCCGAGATACACTAATTGGGACACGTCGTAGGGGTTGTGATTGATGGCTTTCACCTTACCCGCCAGGGGCCCCAGCAGCGCGGTAATCTCTACCTCCGTCGCCGGGCGGTGCACCCCGGTGGCCACCACCACGGTGATCTGCTCCAAGCCGACAGCGCCGTCTGCAAGTTCTGTCACCACTTGAGGCAGGATGTCGGCCACAGGCACCCCCCGGGTGGCATCGGGAACGATTATGGTCACACGCCTGTGCCCTCGCGCCAGCTCGCTAAGGGGCGGCGAACCAACGGGCTCCTTTAAGGCGGCTTCCAGCCGGGCGGGCCAGGCGGCGGCCGGTGGCTCGGCTACACTCACCATTCCGGCAAAGGCCTCTTCCGAGACCGTAAGCTCCACCGCCTCCACCTCATCCCGGAAGGAAACTTGGCTGCTCTTCCGTTTTACTCTGTACATGACGTACCTCTACACCTTCCTACACACCGTTTGCTGCGTCTCGATGCTGAAATGTCACATAGCAAACTCCATCGTGGGATGATAGTAATCAATCGCTCCTTAAACACAAGGTGGACAA